>JANNSD010000040.1:0-96972 GCA_031402225.1 Gemmatimonadota bacterium
GGGGGGCGTAGCTACCTCCGCACCCCCGCCGAGCGGCCCTTCCGCTGCCGTTCCTGCAGGTAGCCAACCCAGCGCTCCAGCAGGTCGAGGTCTCCCAGTTCACCAGTGACGGCGAGGGTGCGACCGTCCCGCAACTTCAGCGGGGCCCGGTACAGGGCCGGATCAGAACCGGGGACCCCGTGGGCCTCACCGATTTCTTCCAGCTCCACCAGCGGAATCGCCTCGAGCAGCGTATCGGGGCGCAGCAACAGCAGCGTGGCGCCCTCGACCAGCGCCGCCGGACCCCGCAGCTCCTGGTTGTCGAAATCGAAAGTGGCCAGCACGCGCCAGTTGCTCGTGCCGATCGGAAAAGTACGGTTCGCTCGCATGCCTTGTGTTGGAGGCACTCGCGCGCCCCGCGCTCCAGTCAGGATGGATACGAGCGCGGCCAATAGCAGGAAGCTTGCCGGAAACAGCGGCGACATCGTGACGCGCGTAACTCGCTGTCACAAGGTGGATTGTGCGGGACTGTCCGGATCCTCCGTCAGGATTCGTGGTGCCTAACGTGCCCACCGTCGGGGACGTCGCGGTGGACACTATTGCTTCCGTGGCTTCACCCGGCGCGTGGGCGCTTCACTGAGCGGATCCTCCGGCCACACGTGCTTCGGATAGCGCCCCCTCAGGTCCTTCCGCACATCGTGATAGCTCGAGCGCCAGAATCCGCCGAGGTCACGGGTCACCTGCACCGGACGGTGTGCCGGCGAGAGCAGGTGCAGCGTCAGCGGCACGCGGCCGCGCCCAATCGTGGGGGTGTCCGCGAGCCCGAACATCTCCTGCAGCCGCACGGCCAGCACCGGGGAACCGGGATCAGCGTAGTCGATCGGCAGCCGCGACCCGGAGGGCACCTCGATGTGCGTCGGGGCCTCGACGTCGAGTGCCTGCCGCTGCTGCCAGGTGAGATCGGCGAGCTGCAGCGCGGTGAAGTCGATCTTCCCCAGGTCGGCGAGTGCGCGCAGCCGGGTGGCGTGCGGCGCGAGCCAGTGCTCGAGCCGATCGAGCAGCGACGCATCCGACACCTCGGGCCACGACGCCGCATCGGTGTAGTGCAGGAACGTGAGGCGCGCGCGCAGGCCCAGGAATCCCTCGCTCCACGGAATGGCCGCAAACCCTGCACGCTGCAGGCCCTCCCTGAATGCGTGAGCGACGGCGGCGGGGTCAGGATCGCGTACCATCCCCTCACCCAGCACGATGGCGCCGAGCCGGCGGATGCGCCGCGCCTGCACTCGCGCGGCATCGGTGTCCCACGTCACCTCCTCCCGCACCACGACCTGCGACGCGAGATGGAGCTCGATGTCGTCGCGCGTCACCGGGGCCGCAAGGAAGATCCGGCTCTCGGCGCCACGGTCATCGAGATCGGTCGCCACAATGAACTCGGCGTCGGCCAGGGCGTGCGGCACCGCGAGCGTGGCGCCGCGGCCATTCCGCAGCAGGAACCGCGCGCTGCCCGGGCGCCGGTGCGCGATGCGATCGGGATACGCCAACGCCAGCAGCAGTCCCGCTTCGTGGCTGTTCGAGGGCGCGGCACGCACACCGAGCTGCCGACGCAGGGCCTGTGCGTGGGTGCGGATGCGCTCGACCGATTCCCGCGCGACCCGCGCGCCATGTGCGAAGGCTGGAATGCTGCGCTGGGCCAGCAGGTCCAGCCGAATGCGCATGTCGGGATCGGCGGGGCCGCCGTCGGCCCGAAGGATGTCCCGCTCCTCAACCAGGGCCGCAATATCGGTGGCGAGTGGCATCGCGTTGAGCGGCCCGGCGGCGATGATCATGTGACCGAGCCTGGGATGCAGGCCCAGCTTGCCGAGCGCCTCCCCATGCGCGGTGATCCGGCCGGCATCGTCGACCGCGCTGAGATCACCGAGCAGCTGCCGGGCCTGTGACAGGTGCGCCGCTGGGGGTGCATCGAGCCAGCGCATCGATGACGCGTCCATGCCGGTGGATGCCAGCGTCAGTGCCAGCGGCGCCAGGTCGGCATCCACGATCTCTGGATCGTGGAAGGGCACGAGGCCGGCCTGATCGGGCTCGCTCCAGAGGCGATAGCAGACGCCGGGCGCCTGCCGCCCGGCCCGGCCCGCGCGCTGGGTGGCGCTCGCCCTCGAGACCCGCACCGTCTCCAGGCGCGTCATCCCGGTGCGCGCGGAGAAGCGCGGCACCCGCGACAGGCCCGCGTCCACCACCACCCGCACCCCATCGATGGTGAGGCTGGTTTCGGCGATGGACGTGGCGAGGATGACCTTGCGTCGGCCGGTGGCGTCGGGCCGGAGGGCCTGATCCTGCTGCGCGGGCGGAAGGTTGCCGTGCAGCGGTACGATCACGCTGTCGCCGCCGGCGAGCATCTCCTGCACTCGCCGGATCTCCCCCGCGCCCGGAAGGAAGACGAGCACATCGCCGTCGTCGTGTGCCAGTGCATCGCCCACCGCGCGCGCCACCCGCCCCTCGATGCGGCCATCATCCTGTTTCGCGGCGTAGCGAAGCTCCACAGGGAAGCTCCGCCCCACACTGCTCACGATCGGCGCGTCGCCAAGCAGCCGGCTCACCCGCTCGCCGTCGAGCGTCGCCGACATCACCAGGAGCCGGAGTTCGGGTCGGAGGATCGCCTGGCTCTCGAGTGCCAGAGCCAGGCCGAAGTCGGCATGCAGGCTGCGTTCGTGGAATTCGTCGAAGATGACCAGCCCGTATTCCTCGAGCGCGGGGTCGCTGCTGATCATCCGAGTGAGGATGCCCTCGGTGACCACCTCGATGCGGGTGCGGGGACCAACCCGGGTATCCAGTCGCGTGCGATAGCCGACGGTGGAGCCCGCCTCCTCGCCCAGCGAGCGGGCCATGTAGTGGGCCGCGGCACGCGCAGCCACGCGCCGGGGCTCCAGCATCACCACCTTCCGTCCGCCGAGCCAGGCCGCGTCGCGGACGGCCAGCGGCACCCGGGTGGTCTTGCCGGCGCCGGGCGGGGCCTGCAGCACCACGTTGGGCGCCTGGGCCAGGGCCGCGCGAAGTTCGTCCAGCACGGCGTCGATGGGCAGGGTCGTCTCCACCCGACCAATGTAGGGGCGCCCCCACGCCAGCGGCGCTAACTTGCCCCCATGAACCGCCCACTGATATTCCTCGTGGTGCTTGCCGCCTGTTCCGGCAAGGGAGACGGCACCGTCAACCTGCCGTCGCGTCCGGTCGAGGGACCCCGGGCGACCGAGCTGCCCCCGGTGCCGCTCAACCCGAATTCGCCGGTGGACTATCCCCCGGCGTTGGCGGCCCAGGGAATTGAGGGAACGGTGCTGCTGAGGCTGGTGGTGGATACCGGTGGCACGCTGATTCAGGACTCCACCCGGGTGGCTGAGTCGAGCGGCTATCCCGCGCTCGACAGCGCGGCGCTGCAGGCGGCGCCTTCCCTTCGGTACGCCCCGGCAGAGCGCGATGGCGCCAGGGTCGCCATGGCGTTCCTGCAGCCGATCTACTTTCGCACACCGCAGGGCCGTGGAGTCACGCCATGACCGCACAGCACCTCACGCCGTACGAAAACGTGCTCGACACCATCGGGTGGACGCCGCTGATCCGTCTCGGCCGTATCGGCGCCGGCCTCCGGACGCCGATCTACGGCAAGGCGGAGTACGCCAACCCCGGGGGGTCGGTGAAGGACCGCATCGGGCTCGCGATGATCGAGGCGGCCGAACAGAGCGGCGCACTCAAGCCGGGCGGGGTGATCGTCGAGGGCACGAGCGGGAACACCGGCGTCGGACTGGCGATTGCGGCGGCGCTCCGGGGATACCGCTGCATCTTCACCCTGCCGGACAAGATGTCGCAGGAGAAGGTGCGGCTGCTGCGGGCATATGGCGCCGAAGTGGTGGTGACACCCACCGCGGTACCCGCCGACCATCCCGACAACTACATCATGAAGGCGAAGCAGATCGTCCACGATACACCCGGCGCGATCCTCGCCAACCAGCACTACAACCAGGTCAATCCTGAGGCGCACTACCGGACCACCGGCCCCGAGATCTGGCAGCAGACCGGCGGCAGGGTGACCCACTTCGTGGCGGGCGCTGGCACTGGTGGCACCATCAGCGGCGCCGGCAAGTACCTCAAGGAGCAGAACCCGAAGATCCGCATCATCGCCGGTGATCCCATCGGCTCGCTGGTCACGGAGTACGCCCGTACCGGCGTGATGGAGCAGGGTTCCGGCGCGCCGTACAAGGTGGAGGGCATCGGCGGCGACAAGGTGTCGAGCACGATCTGGTTCGATACCATCGACGAGTGGCGGCAGGCCTCGGATCGCGTCTCGATGATGATGGCCCGGCGCCTCGCGCGCGAAGAGGGCATCCTCGTCGGCGGCTCGGCGGGCCTCAACGTTGCAGTGGCGCTCGACCTTGCGCGCGAGCTCGACGATCCTGACGCGTATGTCGTCACCATCCTGTGCGACACCGGCGAGCGCTACCTGTCCAAGACCTTCAACGATGATTGGATGCAGGAGAACCAGCTTCTGGACCGCCCCCAGGCCACGGTGGAGCAACTACTGCTCCTGCGCCGCCCGACGAGTGCGCCGGCGCTGGTGCAGGTGGCGCCCGCGGCGGCCGTGCGCCAGGCCCTCAACCTGATGAGCAGCTGGGAAGTGAGCCAGATTCCCGTCATCGAGAACGGCGAGCCGGTGGGCGGACTGGTGGAATCGGCGCTCATGACGCGCGCATTGGCGCAGCCGGCGCTGCTGGACCGTCCGGTGCGGGAGGTCATGGACCCGCCCTTTCCGGTGGTGGAGCACACCTTCCCCACTGACCGGCTCGCCCCGATGCTGACCCGGGAGAACCCCGCCGCACTGGTCCGGAAGGACGGTACCCTCATCGGCATCGTGAGCCGGTATGATGTCCTGCAGCAGTTGATCGGAACCAGATAACTCCACATGCGGATAACAGTCCTCACCGGCGGCACGTCCGCCGAGCGTGATGTTGCACTCGCGTCTGCCGTGCAAGTCGTTGCGGCCCTGCGAAGTATTGGACACCAGGTGGCCGTGGTGGACACGGCGCGGGGCTACATCCCCGAGGCAGACGAGGCCCAGTTGATGTCCGCGTCGGTGGGTGCGGCGCCGCCATCGGTGGCCCAGCTCGAGGCGCTGGAGCACGGGCTCCTGCTCAGCGGGCTGGCGAGTCTCGCCGCCGTGCGTGAGGCCGAGGTACTCTTCCTGGCGCTGCATGGAGGCCACGGCGAAGACGGCACACTCCAGACCATTCTGGACATGATCGGGGTACCGTATACGGGGAGCGGCCCCATAGGGAGCGCCATGGCGATGGACAAGGACATTGCCAAGCGCCTGTTTCGTGATGCGGGGATCCCCACCGCCCGGTTTCTCATGGCGCCGGCCACCGTGCAGGACGTGGAGTCCCAGCTTGGCTGGCCGGTGGTGGTCAAGCCATCGAAGCAGGGATCAACGGTCGGGCTGACGGTGGTACGCTCCGCAGGGAAGCTGGCGGCGGCCATCGAGGAGGCCCGCCGCCATGACGACGAGGTGATGATCGAGGCCTTCGTGCCGGGGCGCGAGCTGACTGTCGGTATTCTGGACGGGGTGGCCCTCCCGGTGGGAGAGGTCATTCCACGGCACGAGATTTTCGATTATGAATGCAAGTATACGCCCGGCATGTCGGAGGAAATCTTCCCGGCGGATCTTCCGGTCGAAATTGCTGCCGAATGCGGGCGGCTTGGGCTGGCGGCGCACCGCGTGCTCAAGCTCGGCGGGTACTCCCGGGTAGACTTTCGCTTGACACCGTCGGGTGAGGCCTTCTGTTTAGAGGTGAATACCCTTCCCGGCATGACCGCGACGAGCCTGCTTCCACAGTCGGCGCGCGCGGCGGGAATCGGATTCCCTGAACTGTGCGACCGTATCTGTCGGTCGGCGATAGGCACCAGGAAGCCCAGGTAGAGAGGCGGGCAGGTATGCAGGCGATCTCCCATCCCCGGATGACCCCGTGGGTCTTGCGGCTCATCTTCGCGAACGCGGCGGTGTTGCTGCTGCTGGATACGCTGCTCACCTCGGACAGTGCGTACCGTGCGCTTGCGTTCGATCCAGCCACTGCCCTGAGCCGTCCGTGGACATTCGTCACCTACATGTTCGTGCACGCGGACCTGCTGCACCTGCTCGCCAACTCTCTCGGCCTGTGGATGCTGGGGTCGGCGGTGGAGCAGCGCCTGGGCGGTGAGAAATTCCTGCTGTACTACCTCTATTGCGGGGTGGGGGCAGCGGCCTTCGCGCTGATCCTCTCCCGGTTTGCGGTCGTGACGCCCTTCGTGGGTGCGTCCGGCGCGGTGCTCGGCCTGGCGGTAGCGCTTGCGGTCCTCTGGCCTGACGCCGAGATGATCATTTTCCCGATTCCCGTCCCCATGAAGGCGCGCACCCTCGCGATTGTGCTGGTGGGGTTCAACGCCATCATGGCCCTGCCGTTCCTGCGCGGCAATTCCAGCGTTGCGTACGAGGCGCACCTCGGGGGCGCGCTGTTCGGCTATCTCTTCTTCCGTCTCCAGTCCATCGGCCCCGAGAACACCGTTCCCCGGCGATCGGCGCCGCGGCCCGTCATGGTGCAGCCCGGTGCCGCCGAGGCGGAGCGATCGCGCCGTATTCCCGCGGCGGCGGCGGCGGCATCGATCCCGGCGCGGGGCGGTGAGGCCGATCCCGTCGCCCGCGAGATGGACCGCGTGCTCGACAAGATCAGCGCCGAGGGCCTGGCGAGCCTGACGCCGGACGAGCGCCGCTTCCTCGACGACATAGCCAAGCAGAAGAGACAGCAGCTGCACTGAAGTCGTGAGTCGTGAGTCATGAGTCGTGAGTACAGATTGAGTCATCACTCACGACTCAGGACTCGCGACCAGCGGGCTCTTGCCTACGTAGCGCGCATCTCATATCGTGCACCGTGCTCATCAACCTCGTGCCGGAATTTCTCGCGCTGATCAATGCGCCGGACAGCGAGGCCTCCTACCGATCCTTCCACGCCGCCCATCGCCCGCTCCTCGACGCCTACTGGCGCAACTACGTGCTCGACCCCGACAGTCTGCCAGCGGTCGAGGTCATCCAGGCCGCACTGCGGGCAGACCGTCGTGACCTCTACGCGCTGATCGAATCGGTGGACCTCGAGCGGGTCGCCGAGGAGACGATCGCGCGGGCGATCGACGTCCTGGGCATCGAGCAGCCCACGGATGTGGTGTTGATGGTGGGGATGGGCGCCGCGAACGCTGGCGAGCTGGTCGTCAATGGCCGCGGGGTCGCATTCATCTGCCTGGAGCACTTCACCGGGCGGGTCAATCCCGAGACCTACGGTCTGGGCCTCGGACCGGAGCTGCTTCCCCTGTGGATCGGGCATGAACTGGCGCACACAGTCCGGTACACCGCGGCCGGGAGCCGCAGCGACATCAGCCGGATCGTCCGCGACTCGAGGGGCTACTACGACTACTGGGAGGTCGGGAGCCGGGCGACCCTGCGGGAGCTGCTGGTCAACGAGGGGCTTGCGGTGCATGCTGCGCAGGCGGTGGCGCCGGGCTTTCGCGCCTCCGACTACTTCGGCTATCCCCGGCGGCTCTACGTTCGCCTGCGCGAACTCGAGGCGTTCCTGCGGCGTGCGGCGGCACCGGACATCGATCGAGCAGGCCTGGGGCTCCGGCTGCGGTACCTCTCGGGTGGCATGAGCCCGGCGGCACGATTGGTGGCGGGTCGCGTCATTCCCGAGCGGGCTGGCTATTACCTGGGCTACCGACTCACCGAAGCGCTGGTGTCTGAGCGCGGCATCGCAGCGTCGCTGCTGGCGGGAGCAGACGAGGCGCGAGAGGCGGAGGAGAGGGCCGGGGGAGTCAGAACGGCGTAAACCGTTTACGTTGCTTGCATGTCAGACTCGGCCGACACCCCAGTCAAGATCACCTGGAAGCCATCCGGCCCGCTCGTCATCGAGGGGCCCGTGACCATTCTGGACAACGAGGGTACTCCGATGGAGCCGCCGCCCGCGAAGCACCCGGGCCAGGTCAAGCTCTGCGGGTGCGGACTGTCCAGGACCCGGCCGTTCTGCGACGGCTCGCACAAGCGATAGCCCGCCTAGCGCTTCTTCTTGCTCCGCGTCACCGTGTCGTCAGGCCGCGTCTTGATCTCGACGAACGCCTTCACTTCCGCTTTCTGCAGCTTCTTTCGTTCCCGGGCAATCAGCCACTGCTGCGGGATGCTCGCCAGGTTGCTCACCGTCCAGTACAGGTTCAGTCCCGAGGCGAAGTTGATGCCGAAGATGGTGATCATCACCGGCATCATGTAGGTCATCATCTGCGCCTGCATCTTGGTCTGCGCCGTGTGCTGGATGCCCATCTGCCCAACCTTGGTGAGGCCGAACATCGAGATGCCGCTCAGCACCGGGATGATGTAGTAGGGATCGGGCCGCGCCAGGTCGGGAAACCAGAGGAACGGCACGCCGCGCAACTCGATCGAGTTGCCCAGCACGAAGAACAGGGCGAACAGCACCGGCATCGGCAGCAGCATCGGCCAGCAGCCGCCGAGCGGGTTGACCCCGTTCTCCTTGTAGAGCTTGAACATCTCCTTCTGCAACTGCGCCGGGTCCTGCTTGTACTGCTCCTGGATTCTCTGGAGCTGCGGCTGCAGTGACTGCAGGGCGGTGTTGGCCCGCATCGCCTTCTGGTTCAGCGGCCACAGCAGCACCCGCACCAGCAGGCCAAAGGCGATCAGCACGAACCCATAGCTCATGTGCAGTGACTCGTGCATCCACACCAGCAGCCACCGCACCGGCGCCGCGAAGAACCGGATCAGCGTGCGGAACCCGGGCAGGCCGTACGGGTTCACGTCATCGAAGTCGCGACCGATCCGCTTGAGCCGCTCATACTCCATCGGGCCGGCGTAAAGCGTGTAGGCGAACTCACCCGACGTGGCGATCGGCATGCGCAGGATGGTGGCGGCCGCCGTCGGGCTCTTGCCGGCACCGGGGGCCGGGGTGGCGGTAACGCCGCTCAGGCTCCCGCCGGTTGAGTCGAACGCCAGCACGGCTGTGACGAAGTACTTCGACTTGAGGGCGGCCCATGCGAACGGCCCGTCGAACGCCACCGTCTCGCCCGCCGCGAGCTTGGCCAGATTGTGCCGCTCGGCGCTACCGCCATAGGTAACCAGCGCGGCCTCGCGGAAGTTCTCTACCGAATCGGCCTCGGTGTTGGCGAGACCGGTGCCAAGCCCAAGCAGCAGCTGGCCGCCGGCCGCCCCGATGCCGGTGATCGAGCCTGACACGCCGACCTGGTAGTCATCCGGCGAAAAGGTGTAGCGGATCCGAACCGACTGCCCTGCCCTCGCCGACGTCAGTGTCAGCGACGCCGGCTCGCCGGCAACGGTGAGGGCGGTGGGCTCCGCCTGGAAGTCCCACTGCTCCAGGTGCAGGGTGTCCGACCCATTGACGACCGCCAGCCCAAGCAGTGGCGACGCTGTGCGCACCAGTTCCGCCGGCACACCCTTGGTGGCCGGCGCAGTGGACTTGTAGCGCACCAGGTCGAGGGACGTGATCACGGCACCGCGGGTGCTCACCCCGTAGCGCGCAAGGGGTGTGGTGACGGTGATGGTGTCGACCGGCGTCGCCGCCACGGCACCCGGAGCGGCCGCAATCGGCCCCGCCGTGGGCGCGCCAGGCGAGGCGACACTCGGCGGAGCCACCGCCGCGGAATCACTCACCGCTTGCACTGCCGGCGGCGCAGCTGGCCGCACCGGCTTCTTGATCAAGAACGTGGGAACCAGGGCGATCGCCATCATCAGCATGACCGCCCAGAGGGTGCGTCTATCCATGGGTCGTGGGTCGTGAGTCGTGAGTCGTGAAACCCGCGAGTCCAGCCTTTCCTGAATTCATGGGACCGGGTCGTAGCCGCCCGGGTTCCACGGATGGCAGCGTGCCAGCCGTCGTGCCGCGAGCCAGGAGCCGCGCAGCGCCCCATGGCGCGTGAGCGCCTCGTGGGCGTAGGCCGAGCACGAGGGTGTGAAGCGGCAACTGGGTGGCAGCAAGGGGGAGAGCATCAGCTGGTATGCACGCACCGCCGCCATGAGCGAGCGGCGCGGTAGGAGACGCAGGTCCATGGGTCACCCGGCAGGGCACGTGGCGTCGCGCCAACCCAGGATCTCGGCACGCAGAGCGTCATAGGACGCGCCATAGGCCTCGCGACGGGCGCGCACCAGCAGGTCGCACGCCGGTTGCACCGATTGCACCTCGCGCCGCCACACTTCCTTGAGCCGGCGCCGGAGACGATTGCGGGCCACCGCAGTCGCCTGAAATCGGGGAACGATCAACCCCATGCGCGGATGGCCCAGAGCATTGTCAATCCAGATCAGGTCGAGAAACGCGGACCGGCGGCGCCGACCCTTGGCCAGGCACCGCCGGATGTCGGCCGCTCGCGCCAATCGGCGCGACCGCGCGAATCCCTCGCCGGTGGTCAGGCCCGCCCGTGCTTCGACGGGAGGGAGACGGTCAACCGCTTCCGCCCCTTCTTCCGACGGCGAGACAGGACTTCCCGGCCCCAACGGTCGGCCATCCGGGCACGGAACCCGTGCTTGGCGATGCGCTTCTTGTTGCGCGGACGATATGTCGGCATCATACGATTAACAGTCCTCCAATGAGCCCGACAAGCTAGCCGCGCCACCACGTCAGGGTCAAGGTTGACTTATCCACACGCGACCCGTAATATCTCGCGCCCCTGAGTCGTCCCTCCGCCGCTGTAGCCTGGGTCTCGATGCAACTTTCCGCGAAAGATCTCTGGTCGCGCCTCCTCGACGATGCGCTCCGTGAGCTTTCTGAACAGACGATTCGTACGTGGCTTGAACCGGCCGCACCGATCTCGCTGGAGAACGGTACGCTAATCGTGGGTGCCCCTGACCAGTTCGCGGTGCAGTGGAACGAGTCAAAGCATGCGGCCGTCTTGTCGCGCCTCGCGGAAAAGGCCGCCGGACAACCAGTTAGCGTCGTCTTCAAGGTGCAGGAAGAGCGCACCAAGCGGCCCCAGATGGACCTGTTCGTCGCACCGCCACCGAGCGCTGCGGCGGCGGTCAAGGTGAATCCGAGCGCCCAGCCACTCAACGAGCGCTACACCTTCGAGACCTTCGTCATCGGCAAGTCCAACGAACTTGCCGCCGCCGCCGCTCACGCCGTTGGTGAATCACCCGGCAAGACCTACAACCCCCTCTTTATTTACGGTGCGACTGGACTCGGAAAGACGCACCTCATGCAGGCAATTGCACACACCGTCGTCGGACGCCTGCCCGACACCCGCGTGCTCTATGTCGGCGCCGAGCAGTTCATCAATGAAGTCATTGAGAGCATCCACAGCCGGACGATGCCGGAGTTCCGGCGCCGGTACCGGGCGGATGTCGACCTCTTCCTCGTGGACGACGTGCATTTCCTCGAGGGCAAGGAAATGACCCAGGAAGAGTTCTTTCACACCTTCAACGCCCTGTACGAGTCGAACAAGCAGATCGTACTCACCTCGGACCGGGCCCCGAAGGAGATGCCGGGCCTCGAGGCCCGTCTGGTGAGTCGTTTCGAGTGGGGCATGGTGGCAGACATCGGCCAGCCCGACCTGGAGCACCGCATTGCCATCCTGCGGAAGAAGGCGGAGCAGGATCACCTGGAGATGGCCATTCCCGACGATGTGCTCCGGTTCATCGCCGAACATGTCCGGTCCAACGTGCGCGAGCTGGAGGGCTGCATCATCAAGCTGCTGCTCTACGCCTCGCTCAAGCACAAGGAAGTCTCGATCGAGCTGGCCCGTGAGGCGCTTGCCGACCGCATCAGGCCGTCTGACGAGAGCGGCGCACCATCCCGGGCCCTTCCGTCGATCAACAAGGTCCAGGAGGTTGTTGCCCGGCGGTGGGGCGTCACCCCGGAGGGCCTGCGCTCCAAGGCACGCATCAAAACGCTGACGGTGCCGCGGCAGATTGCGATGTTCCTCGCTCGTGATCTCCTGCAAATGCAGCTCGTCGAGATTGGCCAGGCATTTGGTGGCCGTGATCACAGCACTGTCATTCACAGTGTCGACAAGGTGTCTCGGTTGATGTCGCGTGACCGCGGCTTTCGGGAAAAGGTGGAACTGGCGCGGATGGAGTTGCAGCCACAGGCCTGATCGTCGGGCGAAAAGGATGCGTTGCGAGTTTTTCCGGACGGTTATCCCAATGTGGATTGGTTGTCGTTGACAACCTTGAAGGATGGGGTGAAATGCACTTTTCAGGGGGAGATGTCCGCATGCCCCACATCGGGCCTGTGCCGGTCGGGTGAGGCAAGTGGTTTCGGGACGAGGAGATCAGATGGTTCCTCCACATCTGCACCCCCTCTACTACTACTGCTACATTCTTATATACAAGTTCTGGTAGGTACTTCTCCGGGACGCATGAGGCAGAAATGAAGTTCACGATCACTCGCGAGCAATTCCAGGAAGGCCTGCAGGCGGTGGCGGGCAGTGTCCCGACCAAGACCACACTGCCGGTCCTCTCGAACATCCTGGTAGAGGCCACGCACGGTGGTGTCAGGCTGTCAGGAACCGATCTCGACATCGCTGTCAGCACCACCGTTCCGGCGTCGGTCGATCAAGAGGGGTCGATCACCGTTCCTGCCAGGAAACTCGCCGAGATCGTCCGCGAGCTGCCCAATGCGTCGATCAGGATCACTGCGTCGGGCGAGCAGCGGGTCACTATCGAGTGCGGGCGGTCCAAGTTCCGCCTGCTCGGCCTCCCGAAGGATGAGTTCCCCGCTTTTCCGGCCGTCAAGTTCGAGGGTGGTTGGAAGGCCACCGCCGGCAACCTGCAGAAGCTCATCACCCACGTCGCCTTCGCGGCCAGCACGGAAGAGAGCCGCCCGATCCTGAATGGCGTGCTATGGGAACTGCGGCCCGACCGCATGCGGATGGTGGCTACAAACGGCCACAGGCTGGCCAGGATGGACGTTCCCACCGCGACGGCAGGTGGAGCCCAGGCCGACCTGATCGTGCCGCCCAAGGCACTGGAGCAGATCAGGAAGCTGTTCTCCGCCGAGGACGAGATCGAGGTGGCGCGGAGCGAGAACCATCTCGGGTTCCGGTCGGCGACGACGCAGATATTCACCCGCCTCATCGAGGGGCCGTACCCGAACTACGAGCAGGTCATCCCACGCGAGAACGACAAGGTGATGACCGCCGATAAGGGTGCCATCACGTCAGCGCTGCGGCGTATGAGTATCGTGGCGAGCGACCAGACGCACCGGATCCGCATGGCCTTTGCGAACGGCTCCTGCAAGCTCTCGGTGCAGACACCCGACCTGGGCGAAGCCCAGGAAGAGGTAACGGTCACATATGAGGGCGACGCGCTGGAGATTGGCTTCAACGCCGCCTACATGCTCGAGGTGCTCAAGTACATCCCGACCGATGAAGTTCGGATGACCTTCAAGGCCCCCGAGCGCGCGGCCACCTGCGAGCCGGTGGGATGGGATGATCCAGCGAGCTTCCTGGCGTTGGTGATGCCGTTGAGGCTGGTGGACTAGTCGGAACTGCGTAAGGAGGAACGGCGACAGCGTGAGGGGGAACGGCGACCGCGGAAAAAACGGCCGCCGTTTCAGTGTCTCAAGGCGCCGGGTCGTTGTCCGTGGGCGCCGTGTCGGCATCGGCCTGAGAGGGAATCTCCGCGTCCGTCTTCGGAATCTCGAGCGACTCGCCGGCCATGCGCCGGAGGATGAGGTTTTGCCGCCAGCGCATGCGCCCGGGCTTGAGGGCGGGGTTAGAGCGCAGCGGGAAGGGCAGCAGCCCGGCAAGCGCGGCGGCCTCACTTCGCGTCAACCGCACGGCCGGCTTTCGAAAGTACGCTTCGCTTGCCGCCTGGACCCCCCAGGTGTCCGGACCCATCTCGGCCACGTTGAGGTAGAGCTCGAGAATTCGCCGCTTCCCCAGCACGCGTTCGAGGCGCCAGGCCGTCACGGCTTCCTTGATCTTGCGCAGCGGGTTTCGGGAGGGCGACAGGTACAGGTTCTTGGCCAGTTGCTGGGTAATCGTGCTCGCGCCCCGCAGTGCGTCGCGCCGTTCCCACGCGTGTCCCAGTGCCTTCCGCAGGGCCGCCCGATCGCGCGCGTTGTTCCAGTCGAAGTCACCGCGGCGATAGCCCAGCGCCTTGCGGATTGCCTCGTAGTCGATGCCGTCATGTTCCCAGAATTTCGCGTCTTCGCCGGTCATGGCGGCAACCGCCATCGCCGGAGCGATGGACTCGAGGGGCACCGGCCGGTAGCGGCCCACGGTTCCTCGCATCTGCATGAATGCGGTCTTGCCGGGGAAGTGCGCGCGGTACCACGACGGTGGGGGCCAGACGGCAAAGAGCCAGGCGATGAACAGGCAGGGAGGAACGAGGATCCACCACCAGCGCCAGCGTCGGCGCGTGGGCATGTCGGTCAGCGGGTGCCGCCCTGCATCCGCTCAACGCGGACATGCCCGCGCTGGGTGGCCGGCACCGTCTGGCCCACGGACGGCAGGTCGAAGGAAATGGCCAGTGAATCACGCCCTTCGGCACTGAGCAGCAGTCCGGTAGTCGTCACGCGATGGCTCCGGGTCCGCGTGCCACTCAGGGTCACCCCAATTTCCTCGCCGAAGCGCTGGCTCTTGCCGCTGCCGGTTACCGCGGCGGCACTCTCCAGCAGCAGCGCCGGCGGGCTTCCTGCCACCCCTTCCGCGCGCGCGGTCCGGATCACCGTCACCGGGACCTCGCTGCCAGCAACCTGCTCCGTCGCAGACGTGGTGTCGGTCCACGCAGTGCCCGCCTTGGCGCCGCCAGGTGGCAGTATCGCGATCAGGTCGCGGAATGAATTGCCCACCAGCTGCTCCGCGAGGGCGTGGCGCGACGACGGGGTGAGGCTGCCCAGCCGGACGCCGTCCTCCAAGGTGCCGGTCCAGCGGAGCCCGTCCGCCGACATGAGCGAATCGCGTGCAACGTTGGCAACGCGAATGGAATCGAGGGTGATGTTCACGGGCGCCGTCGTGGTGCCGGGACCGATGATGAGCCGAATCCAGATGCTGCGATCAACGACCTGGGTCTGGACCCCGTTGGGGTACTGAAACGTGATCGTGTCGGTGCGGTCGATGGCGTAGCGCGCGTCGCTGGACGTGTATCGCGCCACCGTGACGGTGGGGCCAGTCGAGTTCGATGGCTGATAGGGCGAGGGCGTCGCCGGCCTGGTGGACGGGGCGGGTGCCGGAGACCTGGCCCCGCCCGTGCCCGATGGCCCGCATGCAATTGCCGCGAGCCACCACATGGCCTGGAGTGCCCCGCGCCACGGGGTCCTGCACCGCAGGGGGATCAGGGAAGCGGCGTGATTTCAACGTCCTGGCTCAGCACCAGCGGCAGTATGGCACCCTGCGCCGCGAGCGTGACGTTCAGGTTGCTCTTCGACGCTGACTTGCCGCTGAGCAATGCGCCATCGGGTGACACCAGGTAACTCGAGGTGCCGGCACCGGTGCCATCGATATCAGCCGCGCCACCCGGGGTCTCCTGGGTGCCGGCAATCGACGAGCTGAACGCCCCCTCGACCCGGCTCGCCTTGACGCTCCCGCGTGCCTCAGCGCCGGTGACCTTGAAGTTCGTCACGGTACGGGTGGTCATGCTGCCGGAGGAGACGCCGTTCGAGGTTTCGGTGGTGTCGGTCCAGGCATCGCCCATCTTGAGGCGCCCGCGAAATGGCGGAAGGAGCTGCTGCGCGAGGCTGGTCAGCTGCAGGCCACCGGCGTCACTGCTGGCCTTCACGTTGCTCAGCTTGCCGTTGGCGTCGACCAAGCCGGTCACCACCACTCCGGCCGCCTTCGTCAGCATGTCGGCCGGTGCTCCCGGTGGCAGCGAATCGCCACGGATCGAGTCCACGGTCACTTTCAGGCTGCGTCCGCCAGTGGTGTCGGTAAGCGTGAGCTGCACGAAGCTCGTTGTCTTGACGACGAAGCCTTGCTTGCCGCCGCCCAGCGCCGTGGCGTCCACTTCCTGAAAGATTCGCTGTGCCACCTTGTAGCGCGTGGTGACGCTCGCCATGTGGGGGGCGGGGACCATCATTGCCCCGGAGAAGAGGGCGCCAGCCATCAGGACGCGAGCTTGCATTGTCAGCCTCGAAAAAGGAAACGCGCCCTGGTTACGGAGCGCTCGGGGATTGTCCCCGAATCATGTCGGCCCCCCAGACCGGGAGCTTGTCCCGGTCGGAGTGGCGGTCACCGGCAAATTCTAGCTGCCCTTGGGGACGCGGGGAAGCAGGGCGGGTCACTGGTCACCAAGACCGGCCGCCTCCGGCAACGAGTGCCGGAGGCGGCCGTGGGTCGGACCGTAAGCCGAGTCTTGTTCCCCTGGCGTGAGCCAGTGGGATGGTCATCTGTCTGGGACGACCGTCGCCGGTCGCCTCGAGCAGCCTACCCGCGGCTACCGCCCGTATCCCCGAAGGGACCGGACGGGGGGCGGTGTGGGTCACACCTCGCCGCTTATTTGGCCTTGCTCCGACTGGGGGTTACCGTGCCGCTCCCGTTGCCGGAAGCGCGGTGGGCTCTTACCCCACCATTTCACCCTTACCCTTCGCTTGCTTGCGCTTGCGCCGGGCGGTTTGCTTTCTGTTGCCCTGTCCGTCGCCTTGCGGCGCCCAGGCGTTACCTGGCAGTCTACCCGATGGAGCTCGGACTTTCCTCGGATGCCGAAGCACCCGCGACCATCACGTCCGACCCAAGACCAAGCTAACAGCGTAAGGAGGAACGGCAAAAAACGTGAGGAGGAACTGAAACGGCGGTAATCGTTCCGCAGTCGCAGTTCCTCCTTACGCTGTTGTCGTTCCTCCTCACGCGGTTCAGGCTCCTAACTCCGCTCCTGCAACTGCGCCAGTTTCTGCTGCGCCTCCTGCACAAACACCTGCAAGTCGGGATCAGCCTGGGTCCACTGGGCGAGCGCAAGCTTGTACTGCTCCCGGGCATCATCGGGGCGCCCGAGCTTCTCGAGCACGGCGCCGCGCAGGAGCCGGACCCGGCCGAGGATGCCCCAGCGCATGTCGAACTGGTCGGCATTGAGTTCCGGGCCGTCGAAGCCCTCGAGCAGCTTGAGCGCGCGCTCGTAGTCGCCGAGCAGGTAGTACGCCTGCGCCGCCAGTGGCCGGCGGAACACGAGGTATCCTGGCTCCTTCACCGACATCGACACGGAGTCCGGCTCGGCGAGCGCCTTGCGTGCCGCCGCCTGATCGTTGTGCTCCAGTGCCATGAGGGCGCGCACTTCCTTGGCCGGCGGCGCGCCGCCCATGGCCTGCATCTCCTTCATCGCCGATTCATCGGGCGTGGCCGACGTGAGGAGCCCCACCGCCGCGGCCCCACCGGCCGCCAGAAGTTTGGCACGCTTCTCGGGTGGCACGGAGCGACTCGCCTCAGCGGCGCTCTGCCAGATCCGTCTCATGCCGGCGGTGGGCACACCCGTGGCGGCGTAGAGTTCGCCCTGCATCCGCCAGTTCCACGCGTCGCGCTCGCTCGCCGCGTCGGTACCCGCGACAGGGTTGCCGAAGCGGACGCTATTGGCGAGATCGATGAGTTTTGCGGCCTGACCGACGTTACCCTGGTACGCGAGCACGTTGGCGGCGATCGCGAGCCGTTCGGCAGCATCGGTGGCCCCGTTGATCGGCCGCATGTCTTCGGGCGTGAGCGAGTCGATAGAGACGCCGAGTTGCCGCGCCGCGCGGGGCGCGTCGCCGGAGGCGAACCGGATGCGCGCGTCGTCGAACGGCAGCTCGGGATGGTTCGGGACCACGGCACGGAAGCGCGCCACTTCGCTGCCCGCGCCGGCGTAGTCCTGTGCGGCGATGAGGGCCGCGAGTAACGCCTCGTGGGCCTTGGCCGTTGCCGGTTGCAGATTGGCCCAGTCGCGTGCCAGCCGGATTGACTCGGTGCGCGCGCGCGTCACCGCCAGGCCGGTCGCGACGCTGTCGATGACCCGCTTGCTCTTGTCGGTGTAGATCAGGGCAATGGAGTCGCCGGGCAGGAGCACCCACATAGGGTTCTGCCGTGAGGCCCGCCCGAGGATGAAGTTCACGTGCTCGAACGCCAGGCTGTAGCCGGGGTCCAGCGCCAGCGCCCGCTTGAACGCGCGCATCGACGCCGTGAATCGCCTGGGCAGGGGCTCTTTCTCGTCGTGGAACCAGGCATCGCCCAGGCCATACCAGGCATCGGGGTCGTCGGGGTTCTTGACCAGGAGCTCGTCGTACAGGCGACGCGCGTCGGCGTTCGCACCCTGAACAAAGGTGCGGTAGGCATGGATCATCGTCTGTTCGCGGACCGGCAGCCGGGTGGCGTAGAGTTCGGCGCGCGCGATTGCGTTGGCCCCGATCGAGTCTCCGCCGCCATGCATCCAGCCCCGCGTCACCGAGAGCTTGTAGTACGCGAGCCCGAACGTTGAGTCGGCCGCGATCGCCTTGCGCAGGGACGCCTCGGCCGCCGGCAGGTCCCAGTCGTTGAGCGCCCCGTCACCGGCGAGGTACGCGCGATACGCCTCGACCGAGCGCGTCGTCGCCTGCGCCAGGCCGATCCGCTCTCCCTGTGGCGCGCCGGAAATATCGAGTAGCTGTGCGGCGAGCTGGTCGAAGAGCGGGCGCACTTCATCGTCGGCTGGCGCCGCAGCTCGTGCCAGGTCGACCTGCCTGCCGGTGGCGACATCGACAACGCGGGCGGCGAGACGAAGGGTGTCGCCACTCCGGTCGAACTCCCCGAGGACCACCGTCCAGACGCCCGCGCGGCGCGCCAGCCGCCGCGCCTCATCGAGGCCCACGACCCCGCCGTCGGCGACGTGCGCCGCTTCCATCAGGTCGTGTACCCGCTCAGGGCCGACGACCTGAAGGTCGTTCCACTGGCCAAGGGCAAGCGACAGCATGCTGACGCTGCCGTCGCGCAGCCACTCGCCGGCGGAATCGGCGCGCACGTTGGCGAACGGCAGGACGAGGATGGACTGCCGCGGATTCGTGCCGCGGGGCGGGCCGTCGTGGTTCATCGCCTTCACGGCCACCGCGCCGACAAGCAACAGGGCGCCGGCCGCCAGCACCGCTCGCCGGCGCTTCCACGAACGGCGCGGTGCAGGGCTATGCTCCCCGCTCAAGGCGACCGATAGCGCCTCGCCGGTCTGCCACCGCTCGTCGGGGTGTTTTTCCAGGGCGCGCATGATGGCGCCCGAAAGGGCTGCCGGGCTGTCGGGCCGAGACTTCTCGACCGGCGTGGGGCGGTCGGTGAGGTGGCGCGAAATGACGACACGATGCGAGCCGGTGAACGGCGGTGCGCCGGTGAGCATCTCGTACGCAACGACGCCCAATGAGTAGAGGTCACTACGCGCGTCCACCTCCTCTCCGGCAGCCTGCTCCGGGCTCATGTAGGCCGGAGTACCGAGGGCGACACCGCGGCCGGTAGTCGGCTCCTCGCCCTCCGGCTCGCCGGCCATGGCGCGGGCGATGCCGAAGTCCACCAGCATGGGCCGCCCCGACGCGCGATCGATGAGGATGTTCTCGGGCTTCACGTCCCGGTGCACCAGCCCGGCACGGGCAGCGGCATCGAGCGCCATGGCCACGTCCGCGGTGATCCGTCGGGCATCATCGACACTGAGACGCGGCTCGCGCCGCAGCCGGTCGCGCAGCGTCTCGCCCTCGACGCGGTCCATGACGTAGTAGAGGAGGCCATCGGCCTCGCCGGCGGCGTGCACCGCCACGATGCCTGGATGACGGAACTTGGCAATCATGCGGGCTTCGGCCAGGAAGCGGCGTACGATACCGTCGTGGTGCGTCAGCGATGGGTGCACGACCTTGATGGCTACCCGGCGGTCGAGCTTGCGGTCGGTGGCCTCGAAGACGACCCCCATGCCGCCGCGCCCCAGCTCATGCTCGAGCTGGTACTGCGTCCCCAGGGCGTGCTGGAGGCGCTCGCGCAGGCTGGGCCCGGTGGGTTCACTCATCCGCGGCTCCACGTTCGTTGGGGAAAGGCGAGAAAGCCCCTCGCGGCGCAGGGCCGGTCGGGGATTCCATCCTCCTTGGACGCCTGAACCCTGCGGGAGGTTGCGCGGGACCTGTTGCCTGCGGCTCCCCGTGCCATTTGAGCCCTGGTTGAGGGTGGCGGTCCACTATCGCCGCCTCCACTACCAGCCAGGAACATATGATGCTTGTTGCCACGCCGGCCGACGCCAGGGGCACTCCCACCGTCGCCGCCATTCTTTCGCCCGCTGAGCGCTCCCGCGTGGACGCGGCGGGCACCGGCTGCTTCACCATCCTGCACCGGGAGTCGATCTCCGACGCGATCCGCATGGTGCGGGAACGTCCAGTCGATGCGGTACTGCTGTCGGTGCAGCAGTGCGGGCCCGAACACGTGGATGGCGTGGCGCACCTGATCCGCGAATTTCCCAGCGTGCCCACCGTGGCCCTCGTGTCGCAGTACGGGCCCCGGTCCACGGAAACCCTGCTCCTGCTGGGCGCAAGCGGCGTCAAGCGCGTCATCGATGTTACCGCTCCCACCGGATGGGGGCACCTCAGGGAGCTCCTGACCCAGCCGGTCACGCGTTCCACTGCTCGCATCCAGGGGCCGGTGCTTGCTGCCCTGACGGACATGACACTCGATACCCGGCTCTTCCTCGAGGCGATGATCCGTCTCGCACCCGACACCCCCACGGTGCGCAACCTCGCCAAGCGCCTCGGGGTGCGCCCCAGCACCCTCATGTCGCGGTTTGCCCGCGCCGACCTGCCCAGTCCAAAGAGCTATCTCGCGGCGATCAGGCTCCTGCATGCCGCACAGCTCTTCGAGGACTCGGGGCTTTCTATCGCCGATGTGGCCTACCGGCTCGACTACTCATCGCCCCAGTCCTTCGGGCGGCACGTCCGGTCACTCCTGGGCATTACCTCAACCGAGTTCCGGCACCGCTTTCCGTTTCCCGTGGCGGTGGAACGATTTGTAACGCTGCTCATTGCACCCTACGCCGCTGTGTGGGAGCGGTTTCATCCGCTGCAGCGAACCGGGAGCACCCATGTCGTTCGAGTATGACGGGGTGACGAGTCGGCGCCGCTTTGCCACACCGCCGGCCACCTACGGCTTGCGCCGGTACCAGCCGTCGAAGGCTACCGTCCAGGTGGATCCGCCGTCGGTGGATTGCTCCCAGAACTGGCGCACCCGACCATCCGCCTGGGGTGTCCATGCCGCGCGCTGTTTCACCCTTGCACCGCCCTGAGCCAGGGCCTCGCCCTCCAGCACCATGCTTTCGCGGCGCAGGCCACCCACCATCTGCAGGATCAGGCCGTCGCTGCCCACCCACGCCTGCTCCCATTTCTGCTGCAATGGATCAAAGAAGTTGAGGCTCTGGCCGCTGCCGCCGCGGCTGCCGACCCAGTTCTCGTGGATCAGGCAGCCACCTTCCTCGCGCACGACGCGGTTCGTGCCATAGACAGTTTGCCCCGCGCTGTCGGTGACTTCCCAGTCGCCAACCCAGAAATCGAACTGACGGTGTACGTCGCTGGTACACGCCGCCGGCGGGGCCTGCTGGGCCTGGAGTCGGGCGATCAACAGCGGGAGGAGAACGGCGAGGGAGAGCACGCGACGCATGTCAGTCCGCCCTGACGGCTGCGGTGGCCGTGATTTCCACGAAGTAGCCGTAGTGGAGCCCGGTCACCGGCACCACGGTACGCGATGGCCGGTGGGCGCCCAGGACCTCGGCGTATGCGGCGTTCACCTTGGGCCAGTGCGCCACATCGGTGATGTAGATGGTGACGGCCAGCAGGTGGTCGAGGTCGCTTCCTGCCGCGCGGAGGATCGCCTCGACGTTGCGCAGTGTGCGCCGGGTCTGTTCTTCCACCGTGCCGTGCGGTGCATCGGGCCACGTGGGGTCGAGGGGCAGCTGGCCCGCGACATATACCACGCTGCTGTGCACGATCGCTTGCGAGTAGTGCCCTGCGGGCCGGGGTGCGTCAGGCGTGTGTACGTGGCGCATGCGTCGATCTCCGTCTCAGAGGAGGATGGGCGCCGGGTTGGGCTCACCCTCGAGGAACCGCGTGGGCCGCAGCGCGCGTGCGTCAAGCGACACGGCACCCCCAGTGAGGATCATCTCGGCCAGCAGCAGGCCCAGGGCGGGCGAGTGCATGACGCCGTGCCCGGACGATCCGTTGATGAGCCAGAAGTTGTCGAGGCCCGGCGCGGCGCCGAGAATGGCGTGGTGGTCGGGCGACATCTCGTACAGCCCGCACCAGCTGCCGGTCCGGTCGACCGGTATCGAGCGCAGCGCGGGCACCCGCTGGTGCGCTCGGGACAACACGCCATCCAGCCACGTCGTGTCGAAGGTCGTGTCGTACCGATCTGCACCTGTGGTGTCGGTGGGCCACAGGAGGAGCACCCGGCCATCGCGCACGCGAAAGTGGAAGCCGTCTTCGGCGAAGATGGTCATGGGCATGGCGCTCGGCAACGCGCTGGTGGGGGCCGTGAGTGCTACCTGCCGGCGCACCGGGGTTACGGGGAGGTCCACTCCAGCCAGCTGGGCCAGGTCGGCGGCCCAGGCACCGGTGGCGTTGACAACGTGGCCGGCGGCGATGCGCCCGGTCCTGGTGGTCACCGCGGTGATGCGGCGACCGTCGCGCTCGAACCCGAGTGGCGACGCGTCGTACTGCACCGCCGCCCCGGCGCGGAGTGCGGCGTCGAGGTAGCCCTGAAGAATCCCCATGGGGCGGATGTAGCCGTCGGTGGACCCGAAGCTGCCACCCACCACGCCGTCGAGCACGATCGCCGGGTTGAGGCGCGCAATCTCCTCCAGTCCCACCATGGAGGACTCGACGAGACCGGCGGCACGCTGCACCGCGATGGCTTCCCGAAGGGTGCCGAGCTGGCCGTGGTCGGCTGCGAGGAAGAGGTAACCGACGGGCTGATACCCGCAGTCGCCGCCAGTCTCCTCGTGGAAGCGCCGGAGCTTCTCGCGCGTCAGGAGCGACAGACGGACGTTGATGGCGGACGCGAACTGGGTGCGGAACCCACCAGTGGCCCGCCCAGTGCTTCCGCTGCCGGGAGCGGAGCCCCGATCCAGGAGAAGGACCGAACGGCAACCCAGCATCGTGAGGTGCCAGGCCACCGCGGCGCCCATGACGCCGGCGCCTATGATGACCACTTCGGCGGTGCGGGTCACACTAAGAGTCGTGGGTGGTGAGTCGTGAGTCGGCAGACAGTCGTCAGCCGCCTAGGCATGGATATCGAGTGAGACGGTAGTTGTTAGTGCTACGACTGTGTGTCCGAGCCCTTCAAGATGGACTCTTCCGCCCTGAAGCCGGTCTACGACCGCCAGCACGCCGAGTACGATTCCGCCAGCGTCCCGGACGGCGGTGATGGCCCTCTCGGCGGACCCACCCGACGTAATAACGTCTTCCACCACCACGACTCTTGCGCCCTCCCGGAAGTTGCCTTCAATGGAGCGGCCGGTGCCATGGCCCTTGGCTTCCTTGCGTACACTGAAGGCATCGATGATGGGAGGGGATCCTGCGCTGGTGGCAGAGACGGCGTAGGCCACTGGGTCCGCGCCCATCGTGAGGCCACCGATGGCATCGGGCGCCCAGCCGGCGGTGCGGACGGCGGCAAGTCCCAGGCGACCGATGAGGATCATGCCCTGGGCCGACATGGTGGTAAGGCGGCAGTCGATGTAGTAGCTGGAGCGCTGACCGGATGCGAGGAGGAAATCGCCAAACCGCACCGAGCGCTCCCGGAGGAGCTGCTCCAGTGCCGCCTGGTCGTTCATCGACCGAAGAGCTTCTTCAGGAAGCCGCCCTTCTGGTCTTCGGTGGACCGCACGGCCGTGCAGAAGGTGGTCGCGAATTCGTCCACCGTCTTGGTACGCTGGGACAAGTCCCGCATCAGTCCCTGCATCACCGCGGCCTCGACCGCCGGCGGAAACTTGAGCCCCTTGGCTGCCTGGCTCAGCGGAACAGGGTTCTGCGTCAGGAGCTGCTGGAACAGTTCCCTGGGGTTCTTGCCGTTAAAGGGGTGCTCGCCGGTCAGCAGGTAGTACGCGATGGTGGCCAGGCTGTAGACGTCGGCCTGCTCGTTGACCAGCGCGCCGCTCAGTGTCTCGGGGGCCACATACTGCAGGGTTCCCACGAAGAACCCGGCGCGCGTGAGTCGCTCGTCGGGATTGCTCTCGGTGTCGCGTGCGATGCCGAAATCGAGCAGGGTGGCGCGCTGGGTGGCAGGATCGAACATGATGTTCGCCGGCTTGAGATCGCGGTGGATGATCCGGCCCTTGTGCGCGGCGGCGAGGGCTCCCCCGATCTGCTCGACAATGGTGGCGACCACTGCCGGGGCCAGGGGGCCGGAGCGGGTCGCAAAGTTGGCGAGCGGCTCACCCTCGATCCACTCCAGGGCCAGGTAGTACAGGCCGTCGGACTGCCCGTAATCGTACGTCTTGACGATGTTTGGGTGGGTAACGCGCTTGCCGAACTCGGATTCGCTCAGGAAACGCTTCACCGCCACGGGGTCCTCGGCGAGGCGATGACGCAGTACCTTGACCGCGGTCGTGCCGCGCTCGGGATGCTCAGCCCGATAGACAAGCGCAGTGCCTCCCTCGCCCATCTGCCTGAGGAGGCGATAGCCGTTGATGGTGCGCCCCTGCAGGCTGTCGGTGGTCATGGACGGCGAAGCTAGCGCGCACTCGCCAAGCCAGCAAGCTTTCCGGGAGTTTCCGGCCGCGGTCCGGGGCCCGGATCAGGAGTCAGGCACCGCCCGGAGGAGTTGCATGCGACGGATCAGAGCGCTGATGCCCGTGGTGTTGGTGAGTGTGCTCGCGGCCTGCGGGGGGTGGAAGCGCGTGGGCACGGAGGACGCGCCAGCCCCCGCCTCGGAGGGGCTGTCGGCGCTGCTCAACCAGCAGGCGCTGTTCCAGAAGCTGGGGCGCCTGTCAGCGGGGGATCCCCTTCCGTTCATCGGGTCCCTGGCCCAGGTGAAGGGTGCGGGCGACACCGTCCTCGTAGTCCTCGGGTTGTCCCTGGAGAACCGGGCGCTCTCGTTCCAGAAGGACGCCAACGATTTCGTCGCGCGATACCGGGTCGATGCCACATTCGTGCGCGCGACCAGTCGCCCGGTCAGCGGCGGACAGGAAGAGACGGTGCGGGTGGACACCTTCCAGGAGACCGGTCGCGCAGACGAGAGCGTGCTGTTCCAGAAGTTCTTCCGGCTGGTGCCCGACACGTACCAGATGACGGTGACCGTTCGCGACCTGCAGGCGGGCACGAGCAACAAGGCCGAGCTCGCGCTGGTGGTACCGCCGCTCGGCACGGCGACCACTTCAGCGCCGATCCTGACGTATCAGGTCACGGGACGGGAGCGCCTGAATCAGTCGCTGCGCATCGTGCTGAATCCGCGCGGCGCGGTCGCGTTCGGCGGCGACACGCTGCTGGCCTACCTCGAGGGATACGGCTATCCCGGTCCCACGGCGGTGCCCTTCGAGGTCCGTACGGCGACCGACAGCCTGGTGTACACCGACTCGCTCTACTTCCGCGGCGGCCTTCCGGTGGAGAGCCAGTTCATCAAGCTCCGTCCCGACAGCATGACACTGGGTGAGATGCGGCTGGTGGTCGGAAGGAAACCTGACCAGAAGACCGTGTCCGCGGTGGTGTCATTCTCGGCGGCCTGGCTGGTGACCAACTTCGACGAGATGATCAGCATGCTGAAGTGGTTCGGTCACCAGCAGGACGTGGACCGTCTCAAGCAGGCGGAGCCCAGCCGGCGGCCCGCCGCGTGGCTCACCTTCTGGAAGGACACTGACCCGAACCCGGGCACGCCCGAGAACGAACTGCTCAACGCCTATTTCGGCCGGGTCGCGGTGGCCGCGCAGTTGTTCCAGGACGAGGGCATTGCCGGTTGGCGCACCGAGCGGGGCGAGGTCTACATCCGTCTGGGCGAACCCGATGAAATGTTTGACACCAACGGCCGGACCCAGGCTCGGGTGATCCGCTGGACCTACCTGGGTCTGCGACTGACCCTGTACTTCCGGGACGATTCGGGATTCAACCGCTTCCGCCTGACCCCGGAATCCCGCTCGGAGTTCGAGCGCGTGGTGACACGGCTCGGACGTTGATGGAGCCACCGACACCGCGCCTCTTCCTGATCGACGGCTACGCGCTGATCTATCGCGCGTTCTTCGCGCTGATCTCGCGTCCGCTTCGCACGGCCCAGGGCGAAAACACCTCCGCCGCGTGGGGCGTGGTCAACTTCCTGCTTCGCCTGCGGGAGAAGCACAAGCCCGAGTACCTCGCCTGGATCAACGACGCGGGCGACTCCTTTCGCACCGCGAAGTTCCCCGCGTACAAGTCCACCCGCCAGAAGCTGGACGCCGAACTGCAGGCCGACTTCGACCGCGCCTGCGAGCGCATTGACCAGCTGCTGCACGCGCTCGGCGTGCCGCTGGTCGAGGTGGCGGGCTACGAGGCCGATGATGTCATCGGGACGCTGGCCACGCGCGCGGCCGCCGCCGGCATGCAGGCGGTGATCGTCTCGGGCGACAAGGACTTCTACCAGCTCATCGGGCCGGGGGTGGTGCTCCTCAACCCGGGCCGTGGCGGGCCGGCGGCGGTCGAGGAACTCTGGGTGGACGAGTCCAACGCGAGCGAGCGGCTGGGCGTTCCGCCGGGGCAGGTGATCGACTTCCTGGCGCTCGTGGGTGACAGTTCCGACAACATTCCGGGAGTGAAGGGCATCGGCGAAAAGGGCGCGCAGAAGCTGCTGGCCGAGTACGGTACCCTCGACGCGATCCTGGCGAATGTGGAGAGGGTCGAGCCCAGGCGAGCCCGCGAGGCGCTCCTCGCGCATGCCGACAATGCCAGGCTCTCGCGCGAACTGGTGTCGATCCATCTGGATGTGCCGGTCAGCGTCGGGGTCCATGAACTCCTGCCACGGCCCGCCGACCAGGCGGCGCTGACGCAACTGCTCACTGAGCTCGAGTTCTTCTCGCTGGTGAAGAAGCTGGTGGACACGCCGGTGTCGGACGTGGAGCCTGTGTCTGATCCGGCCTCCGCGGCTACATCTACCACGGCTGCTCCTTCACGTCCTCACGTCCTCACGTCCGGGCGTCTTCTCGACGCCGTTCCCGTCATCGACGACCCCGGCCTCCTGCCTGGCATCGTGGCGCGGCTGCGCGAGGCGCCGCTGGTGGCGCTCGACACCGAGACCAACTCGCGCTCCCCCCGCGGGGCCGAGTTGATCGGCCTGTCGCTGGCGGCGAGCCCCACCGAGGCATGGTATTTCCCCTTCGGGCATCGCCCACAGGGAGGGGAACTCGCCGCGCCGGCTCCAGTGCGGAACCTGCCGCCGCTGTCGGATCCCGCGTGCCTGCCGTTGGTGGCGCTGCTCACCGATCCGACCGTGCCGAAGGCGGGACATCACATCAAGTTCGACTGGCAGGTGCTGCGCAGTGCCGGCGTGGAGCTCGCGGGTGTCACCTGGGACTCCATGCTCGCCGGGTTCCTGCTCGACTCGGGCCGTCGGTCCTACGGCATCGACGTCCTGTCCCTGGAGTATCTCGGCCGGGCGATGCAGACCTATGTGGAGGTCGCTGGGCGCGGCAAGAGCGAGATGCCCTTTGCCGAAGTGCCGGTGGCCATGGCCGCGGCGTACTGCGGCAATGACAGTGCGACGGTGCTGGCGCTCCATGCCGCATTCGCGCCGGCGCTGGCGGGTACGCCGATGGGCGGCGTCCTCGACAATGTCGAGACGCCGCTCACCCCGGTGCTGGTGGACATGGAATGGGCGGGCGTGCAGATCGACCTTGCCCTCTTCAAGCGGCTCTCCAATGAGCTGGCGCGCGACCTCGAGCAGCTGCAGATCGACATTGCCAAGGTGGCTGGCGAGAGCCTGAACCTCAACTCGCCGCGCCAGCTCGCCGCCGTCTTGTTTGACAAGCACCAGCTGCCGGTGCTGAAGAAGACGAAGACGGGCCCCTCCACCGATGCCGACGTGCTGGAGCAGCTGGCGGACATGGGGCACGACCTGCCCCGGCTGATCCTGAGCTATCGGGAATTGCAGAAGCTCAAGTCCACGTATGTCGATACGCTGCCGCTCGAGGTGAATCCGCTTACAGGACGGATTCACACCAGCTTCAACCAGACGGGGGCGGCGACCGGCCGGCTGTCGTCGTCCGATCCCAACCTGCAGAACATCCCGGTACGCTCCCCCCGGGGCGAGGCGATCCGGCGCGGGTTCGTGCCCGCCGAAGGAAACCGCTTCGTCGTGGCCGACTACAGCCAGATCGAGCTGCGCATCATGGCGCACCTCTCCGGCGACCCGCTGTTCATCGAGGCCTTCCTGCAGGGCGGCGACATTCACCGGCAGACGGCGGCGGTGGTTTTCGGCGTTCCGGTCGAGCAGGTGAACGCAGAGCAGCGCGCACGCGCCAAGACGATCAACTTTGCCACGATCTACGGACAGGGCCCGTTCGCGCTGAGCAAGCAGCTGGGCATCACCCAGGACGAGGCGAAGCAGTTCATCGCGCAGTACTTCGAGCGCTTCGCGGGCGTGCGGGCCTTCCTCGACCGGCAGGTGGAACTGGCCCGGGAGCAGGGCTACGTCGAGACGCTGCTGGGACGCCGGCGCTACATCCCTGAAGTGCGGGAGAAGAACTTCAACCTGCGCAGCTACGGTGAGCGCAACGCGCAGAACTCGCCGCTCCAGGGATCGGCCGCCGACCTCATCAAGCTGGCGATGATCCGCATCCATGCGCGGCTCGCCGAGCGCCGGCTCACCAGCCGGATGCTCCTCCAGGTACACGATGAACTCGTGTTCGAGGTCCCGCCCGCCGAGGTGGACCTCATGGAAGGACTTGTGAAGCTGGAGATGGAATCGGTGATGCCGCTGCGGGTGCCGCTGGTGGCGGACGTGGGGGTGGGGGAGAACTGGCTGGACGCGAAGAGCTAACGGTCCAGAGTCCAGAGCCAGGGCGACCCTGGCTCTTGACTCTCAACTCTCGACTCTCGACTCTTCGATCAGGCGTCTTCGCTGGCCGGCGAACGACACCGCATCCTTCCCGTTCCAGAGCGATACATGGCGAACTTCACTGTCACCGATGCCGTCGGTACTACCCGGCTGTTCCCGGGCGTGGAGGCACTGCTGGACGCGCTCGAGCAGCACCTGCTCGGAGGCGAAGACTTCGTCTTCGATTCGGGGCGGGGAGCGTGGATCCGGCTCAAGGATCATCCCGCGGTGCAGGAGGGGTGGCTGGCGCGGCAGCGCTTTCGTCCGCTGGACGACCGGACATCGCTGTCCGGTGCCACAGCGAACGCGCTCGATTTCCCCAATCTCGATGACGATGGCATCACGCCCAGGCACGGCGTATCGGTCGGCGACGACTTCGAACAGCGCCGGGCCGCCTGGCGAGCGATCCGCGACACCGCGCCCACGGCGGCAACACACTCCGATCCCTACCTGAGCGGCGAGCGGGTGCTGACGCGCGGCGCCGTGCTGGGAGCGGTCGGGCTGGTGGTGCTCATCTGCGGAGCGCTGGTCCTGATTGCCAGCGGCACGGCGGCGCTTACCCGATAGGTCCCGCAGCGCGCCGGCGTGCGTTCCCGACCACCCAGGCAATCACCCCGCTGGCCACCAGCAGTGCGCTCAAGCCAACCACCTTGATCACGTAGCGCCGACCGTCCGCCTCACCGGGCGGCGGAACGCACGCGAGCAGGATCGCCGCGACCGATGTGGCGAGGCCGGTCCAACCGAGGAGGATTGCCACGGGGCGGCCCCCAGGCGGGCGAACCACCTCGGGGCCCGCCGGTTCGCGCTGCAGCCGGATCATGGCCGCAAACATCGCGATGTAGGGCAGGAAGAAGGCGACCACGCCGAGGCTCACGAGAATCTCGTAGGCCTGCTTCGGCGTCTCGCCTGCCTGGCCGAGAATGGCGCAGACGGCTGCGACCGCGGCCTGGAGCAGGAGTGCCACGTGAGGTGTGCCGTAGGTCGGGTGCAGCTTGCCGAAGGCGCGGGGCAGGTAGTTGTCGATACCGGCGACGAACGGCAGTCGGGCCGGTGCGGCGAGCCAGACCCCCACGCCGCCCAGGGTGCTGAGCACGATGAGCAGGGCGGCGACCGGCGCCAGGCCCAGCAGGCCAATGCGCCGACCGGTGGCGGTGATGGCGTCCATGATGCCGGCCAGCCCGGTGATCTCGGCCTGCGGGAGGGCGAGCAGGATCGCCAGCGTGCCGAGAACATAGATCGCGACAATGCAGACACCGCCAAGCCACACCGCGCGCGGAATACTGCGCCGCGGCTCGACAATCTCCTCGCCCATGAACGAACCAGCCTCGAGTCCGGTGAAGGCAAACGCGATCGTGGACCAGAAGACCATGTCGCGCAGGCCGGTGGACGGCAGGAGCGAGTGCGCGCTGATTGGTGTCGCGGACCCGAAGCGCGCCCAGGCAGCGAAGCCCATGCCGATCAGCAGGATCATGGGGACCCAGGTGGCAATGGCGCCCACGGTCGCGAGCCACTTGCCCACCTCGAGTCCGACGATGTTCATGGCGGCGGCGATGGCAAGGCCAAGCAAGGCCACGACGATGAAGTAGGTGCTGCTGTCCTGCAGGTGGGCGTAGCGATCACCGAAAATGTAGAGCGCGGTGCTGGCGGCGAAGAACAGCAGTCCGGGCAGGTACGTGAGGTTGGAGCCCCAGTAGGTCCAACCGGTCATGAAGCCGGCAAACTCACCGAAGGCGCGCTTGGTCCACACGTAGATGCCGCCTTCGGCGGGATAGCGGGACGAGAGTTCGATGACGGTGAAGGCGAGGGGCACGAAGAGGCACAGTGCCGCGCCAACCCAGATGAGCAGCGCCGAGGGTCCGGCGGCGGCGGCGGTCGCCACCCAGCGCATGCCGAGGACTGCGGTGACGTAGAAAAAGACAAGATCCTTCACCCGCAGGACCCGACGCAGGGATGGCTTGTCCGGTGGGTGCGTCATCGACTCTCCCCTACGGAATGTGGTGCTCTCCCGATTGCATCGGCTTGGGGCGCGCCGGCTGCCGCGGATCGACCCCGGGCCACCAGTTCCATCGTCCCATCAACTGCATCACCGCCGGCACCAGCACCATCCGGATCACCGTGGCATCGAGCAGCACGGCCACGGCAAGGCCAAAGCCGAGCAGCTGCATCGCGAGCACGTGCGCAAAGGCGAAGACGCCGAACACCAGGAGCATGATGAGCGCCGCCGAGGTGATGACGGATGCGGTGGCGCTGACTCCTTCCATCGTCGCGTCATCATTCCGGCCCGTGCGATCGAACGCTTCCTTGATGCGGCTGAGGAGAAAAACCTCGTAGTCCATGCTGAGGCCGAACACGACGGCGAAGACGAGCACCGGAATCACGACGAAAATCGCGTCGGTGGCGCCATCCAGTCCCAGCAACCGGATGCCAAAGCCCTTCTGGAAGACGAGCACCACGAGGCCGAAGGTGCCCGCCACGGACAGGGTGTTGAGCAGGATCGCCTTGAGGGGAATGAGCACCGACTTGAAGGCGATGGCGAGCATGATGCCCGTGGCCCCGAGGATGAGGGCCACCAGCAGCGGGAACCGGGAGAGGAGGTCGTCCTGCAGGTCCACGTTGGTCGCGAGGAAGCCGCCGACGAGGATCTTCGCACCCGCGAGCTGTTTTGGCGGATGGGCAGCGAGGGCGCGGGCGCGGCTGACGAGGCCCATGCCGGTGAGCAGCGACGTGGTATCCGACGGGAAGACGTCGAGCAGGGTGATGCGGGCGTCCGTCCCGAGGTAGGTGTCGAGCACGCGATACTGCGCGCGGGCCGAGTCGAGGTTGCTGTACAGCAGGGAGTACTTGAGGATGGAGTTGCCCGCCGACAGGTCGACGATGCTCACCACATCGCCCACGCGCGGATCGGCGCGCAGCGAATCGGAGAGGCTCTTGAGCCCCCTCAGGTAGATCGCCTGCGTCACCGACTTTCCCTCGGGAATCTCGACCATCACCCGCACCGGCACGACATAGCCCATGGCGCCGAGCGTCTGCAGCACGTTGGCGCCGGCGCCCGATTCGGTATGGGAGGGCCACCAGTGGCGCGCCGGTACGCCCACCCGGAGCCAGAGTGCGGGCAGGCTCAGGATGCCGATGAAGAGCCCGCCGAGGGTCAGGGCGCGCCAGGGGTGCCGGTGCAGGGTGCGGGCCCATTTCTCCCAGAGCTGCGGGGAGTGGTACCAGGCGAGCTTGCGGGCGAGCCAGCGAGGGCGGTCAATGTTGCGCCCGAGGACGGCGAGCAGGGCCGGCAGCAGGGTGACCGATAGCAGTACTGCGGTGGCGACCACGATGAGCCCGCCGATGCCGACGCTCCGGGTTTCCACCAGGGGCGTGAAGATCAGTGCGCCGAAGCCGACCACCACCGTCAGGCCCGAGGTAATCACCGCGCCGCCCGCCGTAAGGATCGTGTTCACCGCAGCATCGCGGCGCGAGGAGCCGCGGCTCATCTCCTCTCGGAAGCGGGTGACGATGAGGAGCGAGTAGTCGATGCCCACGCCGAGCCCGATCATCGTGGCGATGGACAGGACGAAGATCGACATCGGCGTGACCCGTGTCAGCAGGCCGATGATCGTCAGCGACACCGAAATCGTGAGCGAACCGATGAGCAGGGGGAGCGCGGCCGCAATGAGGGCACCGAATGCCAGGACCAGGATGACGAGCGTGAGCGGAAGCAGCTGCAGCTCGCCGCGACGGGTCTCGCGCGTGCTCAGCGTGCGCGTATCCACGTCCAGGGCTGATCGGCCGGTCAGCAGGGTGCGGTACTGCTCCCGGTCGGCGAATTGGCGCAATATCAGCTGTACCGTGTCGCGGATGACCGGCACCATCATGGCGGAGGTGTCGCCGGACGTGGTGCGCAGCGCGATTACCAGCGCGGTGGTCCGGTGGTCGGGGCTGATGAACGGGCGGCCCGGCGCGTCACGCCAGGTCACGACCTCGCGGATGCCCGGCTGGCGGCGCAGGGACGCGACCAGGCTGTCGAACACGGCGCCGGAGCGACCCGAATCGACGGACGCGGGCGCCTGCAGCGTCAGCGCGAAGCTCTCGCCCACCGGCGCCGCAAAGCGGGTCCGGATCAGGGCGCTGACTTCGTCGGCCTCGGTGACCTTGAAGGATCCGCCGCGCGCGCTGAGCAGTTCAGGCGTGCCGGGAGCGCGGAGCGTTGCAAAGGCGCCCAGGATCGTCCACAGGATGATGACAATCCAGCGGCGGCGAATCAGCGCGCGCGCGAGAGGGAGCATGGGTGGCTCAATCCTAGACGGTGCGAATCCTTGACGCCAGCGCCGGGTGCTGCCAATCACGGTGGGTCCCGGGCATATTCACCGGCCATGCTGCGACGTATTGTGCTGCCCACGGTCACGCTGCTGCTGCTGGTCCTCGTGATCGCGGATCGAGTGGCCCGGAGCTGGCCGCAACGTGCCGAGTCGGGCGCGACCCTCGCGCCCGACGCTGGGGACACGAATGCGGCGCTGCCGGCGGCCCGCCCGTCAGCGGCGCCGTCGTCGGCATCGCCGGGCCAGATCACGCTCTCGCCTGCCGAGCACCTCGCCCGGCTGGCGGTGCGGCGCCAGCTGTCCGACGAAGGCCGGGACACCTACCTCGACTCGATGCTGCTGAGCACCGACTCGGTGGTTCGACGGTGGCCGGACCGCAATGGCCGGGCACTGCGCTACGTGCTGGTGGCGGAAGGCGCGCCGCAGGACTTCGGACCGAGAATGGCGGATGCGGCGCGGGATGCGTTTCGCGAGTGGCAGGGGACCGGCGCCGGCATGACGTTCGTCGAGTTGCCGGATACGTCAGGCGCGGACATCGCCGTACGGTGGGTGGATCACTTCGAGAATGATCGCGTGGGCCAGACTGACCTGGCGTGGGACCAGTACGGCCGCGTCCGGCGGGCATACATCACCCTTGCCGTTCGTACCAGCGCGGGCACCTTGCTGCCCGACCCCGCACTCACCGGGGTCGCGGTTCACGAGGTGGGCCACGCCGTGGGACTGCCCCACTCTGCGGACTCCCTGGACATCATGTTCCCCTCCACCCATGCCCGCGTGCCGTCCGACCGTGACCGCCGCAGTGTGCTGCTCCTGTACCGCCTGCCACCAGGCCAGGTGCGCGAGGTGGCAGCGCCCTGATCAGCGACGGGCGTACTTTCCGTCGTCCGTCAGTCCCCCCGCATCGATGCGCAGCAGCAGGTCCCTCGTGAAGTCGGCGTAGCGCATCAGCCCGGCAAACCCGAACCCCGCCCGGTATTCGTCACCCGGCTGGTGGTAGTGGGTCCAGAGGCCGGTGCGCAGGCTGTCACTCAGCGTAATGCTCATCCCCTCGTAGGTGCCGTCACTCGGTACAAAGAAGACGGCGGGCACGCCGCGCTGCACAAAGGCGAAATAGTCGGAGCCGGGCGCCGGCGGCGCGATCGAGGTGGTCCAGCCGCGCCGCGCGGCCTCAGACTCAACTTGCCTCACCAGCGGGCTGCCATCGACACCGGCCACCCGCCAGGACACCGGTGGGCCCGGCGGCGCGTTCGCGTCGAAATTGAACAGCGCGGTCATGCGGGCAAGCGGCCACGTGGGATGCGTCGCGAAGTAGTCGGCCCCGAGCAAGCCTTGTTCCTCGCCCGAGGGGAAGAGCAGGATCAGGGAGTGACGCAATCCCCCGCCCGCAGCGCGTTGCTGCGAGAACCATTGGCCCACGGCCATGGCCATCGCAACTCCCGTCGCATTGTCGAAGAACCCGTTGTAGACCGAGTCGCCGTGCGCGTCAGGTGTACCGATGCCCAGGTGATCGTAGTGGGCGGCAATCACCAGTGCCGAGTCGGCGGCCGCACCCCGGCCCGGCAGGAGGCAGGCCACGTTGACGCTCGCCCGGGTGGCTTCGCGCGTGACCAGGCTTACCGCCACACTCCAGCCGGGAATGGGCTGGGGTGACGGAAGCCCGGCGGCGAGCCCGTTGAGATACGCGTCGTTCCAGGAGCCATGCGTGACGCCGGTGAGCCCCTGATAGAGCGCCACGGTCGTCCTCGGCCCCGCCAGGATAGCAGGCAACGGGGGGATGACGGAGCTGGTGACGCTCGTGTCGTCGACTGAGAGTCGAGTGGTGCCGCGCGTCTGTCGGAAGAGGCGGTACCGGCGGGCGTCGTCCACCACTTCGATGACACCAACTGCGCCGCGGCCCGCCAGGGTATCAGCGGCGGCCACGTTGAAGCCGAACTCGCCCCGCATGAGCGCTACCTTGCCCTCGAGCAGCGGTAGCTCGCTCCGCCGGAAGAGGATATCATGAGCCCGGCCGACATAGACGAGTTCACCCGAGAATCCCCGCAACGTCGATTGCGTGCCGAGGTCGACGATGAACTCGTCATGATGGTAGAAGACGGTGTCGACACCGGGTCCGGTGACCCGCATCCTGGTACGTGCCGTATCGACGGTGGACTCCAGCAGCGGTACCGGCTGGAACCAGCTGGCCCCGATGGGAGCGAAGCCCATGGCGCGGCACTCGGCGGCGAGGAACTGCGCGGCGGAGTCGGCTCCTGCCGTGCCGGTCTTGCGCCCGGTCATGGCATCGGCGGAGAGCGCGCTGGCGATGCGCCGCATGCCAAGCGTATCGGTGGCCGGAAGGCTCTGCGCCGGCGGTGCGCTGGTCACCTCAGCCCCCGGGGGCCGGTGACAGGAGGCTAGTATCAGGAGCAGACCAGCGGCGACGGGATGGCGCATGCGAAACGATTTCCGATATCTGACGGCGGTGTGGCTGGGAGCAAGCCTGCCGTGGGGCAATACACCGCTGGCGGCGCAAACGTTCGACGCGGTCGATCGGGCGGTCACGGTCGGCGTGACGCGCCACGTCTATCCGGGGGCCGTGGTGGTGGTGGGGCGGCTCGGGGCTGTGCTGCTCAGCAGGGGCTATGGTCACCTGACCTGGAGCACCGGCACGGCGTCTCCCTCGCCAGATAGCACACGGTGGGACATCGCAAGCCTCACCAAGGTGGTCGCGACGACCGGGGTCGCGGCACGTTTTGTCGACCGGGGACTCCTCGACCTCGATGCGCCGGTTTCGCGTTACCTCCCGGCATTCGCCGAGGCACCGAAGGCCGCGGTCACGGTGCGCATGCTGCTCAACCATACCAGCGGGCTTCCGCCATTCATCGCGCTCTGGCGGGTCTCGGCCACGCCAGCGGCGGCGGTCGCAAGCATCGCGGCGGAACCGCTGCGCCGACCGCCGGGCACGGCCGCAGAGTACAGTGACCTGAACGCGATCCTGCTCGGCGTGATCCTCGAGCAGGTGGGTGGGGCATCCCTCGACGTTCTCGTCAGGCGCGAGGTCATCGAACCGCTCGGCCTGACTCACACCACCTTCGGGGTCGAGGCCTCGGCGCGCGGCCTTGCCGCGCCCACGACATCGCAGGGCCAGATCCGCCAAGGCACAGTGAACGACCCGAATGCGGCGTTCATGGGCGGCGTAGCAGGCCATGCGGGCCTCTTTGCCACGGCCCACGACCTGGCGCGGGTGGCGCGCGCCTGGCTCGGTCTGGGTACACTGGATGGGGTGACGTGGGTGTCGGCCGGCACGGTTCACCAGTTCCTGTTGCCTTCGTCGACCAGTGGCACCCGGCTGCTGGGGTGGGACACACCGGACGTCGCCGGTCCCGAGCCGTCGTCATTTGGCCGGCATCCCGATCCCGGCACGTATGGGCACACCGGCTGGACGGGCACCCAGATGTGGATCGACCCGGCGCGGAACGTGTACGTCATCTTCCTCACCAACCGGGCATACGAGCCGCGGGTGAAGGAGACTCTTCAGGCACTGCGCCGTGTTCGCACGACGCTTGCCGACGCGGTGGTAGCCGCGGTGCCAATGGAAGGGAGCTAGCAGATGCAAAATGCAGAGAGTGTCCGCAAGGCGCTGCGCGCCGTGAAGGACCCCGAACTCAACCTCAATATCATCGACATCGGGCTGGTGTACGATGTCTCGGTGAACGACGACGGTGTGGCTCATATCAACATGACGCTGACGTCACCCGGCTGCCCGTCGGGTGCCGAGATCATGGAAGACGCCCGCCGCGTTACCAGCGAGCTCGATGGAATCACGGCGGTGGAGGTGGAACTGGTGTGGGAGCCTTACTGGACGCCGGAGCGGATGGATCCTCGGGTGAAGGCGTTCCTGGGATACTAGGCGTGAAGACGTGAGGACGTGAGGACGTGAGGACGTGAGGCTGCTCCGCGTCAGCCTGCAATGGGCTCTGGCAGGGCGGCGAGGAGTTCGGCGCCGATTTCAGTGACCTGCCAGCGGCGCAGGGCGGGAGTGCTCGCCAGCTCTTCGAGATTCCCGGGATTGGCGCGGGCAATCGCTTCCAGGGTGCCATTGGGACAGAGCACACCCGGCTGCAGGGGGTAGCGTGCCGCGAGGCGGTTGCGCGCCAGCTTGAGCCGCTCCAGCCGGGCATCGAGTGCCGGGTCGGCGGCGCGGCGGGGGGCTCGCTCAATCCTGGGCAACTCGGTGTCGGGCAGGGCGAGTGCTTCCTCAATCGCCGTCAGGATCTGGCGCCCTTTCCGTTCCGCCTGATCGGGGCTGATTCCCGGCATGCGCTTCAGCGCGTCCATGTCGCGCGGAGGGGCCTTGGCCATGGCCAGGATGGGCTCGTTGTTCAGGATGCGAAAGGCCGCCCGATCGAGCCGGCGGGCCTGCTCATCGCGCCACTGATGAAGTGAGCGAAGCACCGCCAGTTCGCGCGGCTTGAGGAGCTTTGCACCCTTGAGCCGCAACCAGCCCGGCTCCGCGTCCTCGGTATCCCAGCGCGCCCCTTCCACGAGCACGAACTCCTCCTCAGCCCACGCCAGGCGCCCCAGCTCGGTCAGGCGATGACGCATGATGTCCCGCAGCTCAGCGAGATGCCTGGTGTCGGTGGCGGCGTAGGCGAGCATTTCCCCGGACAGCGGACGAACGGACCAGTCCGCCCGCTGGAAGCGCTTGTCAATGCGCAGCTGCAGGTACTTTTCGAGCAGCGCGGCGAGGCCGATTCCAGGCTCATCGAGCAGCTGCGCCGCGACCCGCGTGTCAAAGAGATGGGTGGCCTGAAAGCCGAACTCCTGATGGAGCAACCGCAGGTCGTAGTCGGCGTCATGGAACACGACCTCGATCGCCGGATCCGCCAGGGCTGCTCCGAAGGCGGAGAGATCGCGCACGGCGAGCGGGTCGACCACTACGGTCTCTTCGCGGGAGGAAAGCTGTAGCAGGTAGACGCGGTCGAGATACTTGTGGAAACTGGCTGCCTCAGTGTCCACGGCAACCAATCCGGTCGCGGCGAGGCGGGGCATGAAGCGATCAAAGGACGCCTGATCCGCGATCAGGATGCTCTCGGCGGGTGCCGGCGCTGACGAGGCTGGTTGAGAGTTCACACCGAAAATTGGGCTAGCACGGCGCGCCGGGCAACCCCGCACCATTCAAAAGGTTACAGAATGAACGTGAAGCGCCACTGCACCCGGATGTAACTGCCAGCGTCGCGCCAGTGGCGTGATGGTGTCGTGATGGTGTGCTTCAAAACTCCAGTGGAACGGGAGCTGAGCAAGGTCGGTCATTCCCTCTGGGAGACCTGCTCCAGGCCCGCGGCGACCTCATCGAGCGCCTTGCTGAGCACCTTGAAGAATTCGGCATCGGGCTGGGGTGTGCCCCCCATGGCGGCGTCGAGCTGGAGCTTGCGCGCGAGTCGCGCGGCGTGACGGATGTAATCGGTGGGTGGCTTCATTGGGAGTCGTGAGTCGTGAGTCGTGGGTCGTGGGTGGTGAGTCGTGAGTCATGAGTTAAGCGGTTGTGCTCGCCCTGTCCAACCCCCGGACGTACCTTCCAGCCATGGCCGTCCTCGAAATCGACCTGACCGTCTATCCCGACGAATGTGATGCGTTCGGGCACCTGAATCAGGCGTCGTTCCTGAGCCTGTTTGAGCGGGCGCGCTGGGAGATGCTGGCGCGCGGTCCCGGCATGGATGTGTTCACGGTGCAGGGCGCGTGGCCGGCCGTCCGAAAGACCGCCATCGATTATCACGCGCCGGCGTTTCCCGGGGATGTGCTCCGCTTTCACCAGGCACTGACGCACCACGGTCGTACCAGCTTCACGATGCGCCAGACGGCGCGCCGGGTGGGTGACGACCGGCTGATCGCCACCGCCGAATTCGTGTTCGTGTGCATCGATCGCGGTGGGCGCCCGACCCCGGTGCCGGGCGAGCTGGGTCGGTTTCTCACAACCCATCCGTCCGAGCCACCCGGCGTGCAGCGCATGACGGTGAACGGGGTCAGTCTTGCGGTGGAGGTCCGGGGCAATGGGCCCGCCGTGCTCCTGATCCATGGATATCCCCTCGATCGCACCCTGTGGGCACCGCAACTGGCCGGGGTCGAGGGGCATCGCCTGATCGCCCCCGATCTCCGTGGGCTCGGCCTGTCGGACGCGCCCGACCTGGGATACAGCATGCCCACCTATGCCGACGACCTCGCCGCCCTGCTGGAGGCGCTTCAGGTGGATGAGGTGGTGCTGGTCGGGCTATCGATGGGGGGATACGTGGCGTTCGAGTTTCTGCGGCGTCACCGGGCACGGGTGCGCGCGCTGGTGCTGTTCGATACCCGCGCCGATGCGGACCAGCCGGAGGTCCGTCGGGCCCGGGACCAGCAGGCGTCGCTCGCTCGCGAGCAGGGTGCGGCGGCGGTTGCGGCGCACCTGCTGCCCAGGATGCTTGCGCCTGGGGCCGCGCAGTCGATGCCCCACGTCGTGGAGCGCGTGCGCGGCATGATGCTGGCCGCGCCGGTGGCCGGCATGGCGGGCGCGCTCGCCGCGATGCGCGATCGCGGTGATTCCACGGCACTCCTGGCCACGCTGGACGACTTGCCCACCATGATCGTGGTGGGCGAAGAGGACACAATGACCCCGGTGGAGCTGGCGCGGTCAATGGCGTCTGCGGTGCCCGGCGCGCGCCTCGAGGTTGTGCCCGATGCGGGGCACCTGCCGCCGCTGGAAGCGCCCGCGGCGGTGAATGCGCTGCTGGCGGATTTCCTCAAGTCGCTGCCTGCCCTGCCCTGACCACCGCTGCCGCACGAAACCTTTCGTGCCTCTCAGGTGTCTATAGCAATGGACGGTCGCGCTGAGTTCCTCATCGGCCCCGTCTGAAGTGGTGCTTCTCCCCAAGGCCCCGGGGTCGCGGCCAGCTAGTTCGGCCCCGCGGGTCTCCCCCCCTTCAGGACGTGAAGACGTGAAGACGTGAAGACGTGAAGGGGGCGAACAGCGAGAACGACAAAGGGGCGGTCCCACCGGGGCCGCCCCTTATCATTGCCTCACGTCCTCACGTCCTCACGTCCTATCGCTTCGGCCGTCCCGGCGGTGTGTCGCTGTCGAAGACCACTTTGTTCTTCTCGATATACGCCTGCATGTTGTCGGGCACATCTTCCTCGGGGAAGATGGCGGACACCGGGCACTCCGGCTCACAGGCCCCACAGTCAATGCACTCATCGGGGTGGATGTAGAGCTGGTCCTCGCTTTCGTAGATGCAATCCACGGGACAGACATCCACGCAGGCTCGGTCTTTCACGCCGATGCAGGCTTCGGTAATCACGTACGTCATGCGCCTTCTCCATTCGGGGGTCGCCGCTGCGCGCGGCGCGATGGCCATAGGTATAGAAGTGCGCCGGAACGGGCGCAAGGGGGCCGCGAGCCGACGGGCCGAGGACTAAGTTACGGCCAGATGCCCGTTCGCTGCGTTGCCCTCGCCACCCTGCTTGCGGGATGCATGGTTCCCGCCGCGCATGCCCAGATCGGCGCCTGTGCGCCCGCCCGGACGGCACTGGTGCTCTCCGGTGGCGGGGCGAAAGGGCTGGCCCACGTGGGCGTGCTCCGGGTCCTCGATTCCCTGGGCATCGTTCCCGACCTCATTGTGGGCACGAGCATGGGGTCGGTGATCGGCGCGTTGTACGCCAGCGGGTTCACCGGCCTGGAGATCGACTCCATCGTGCGGCACGCGCCGGGCGGCAGGCTCATCCACACGTTCAATCCGGTCACCCCGCGCTCGCTGGGTACCCGGCAGCCGATGGTGGCTTTCGCCGAGGGCCAGGGCGTGTCGGGGCTGCAGACCAACGCGCTCAGCGAGCGGGACGTGAACGCGCTGCTGGAGCAGAAGCTGATGCTCGGCAACCTCAGCGCGCGCGGTAACTTCGATTCGCTTGCCATCCCGTTCCGTGCCGTCGCCACCAACCTGCGTACTCATACGCCGGTCGTCATGGGCAGTGGCGACCTGCCCCGCTCGGTGCGCGCGAGCATTTCCATTCCGCTGGTGCTCACGCCGATTTACATGGACGGCACCTACCTGGCCGATGGGGGCCTGGTCGCGAACGTGCCGGTGGGGATTGCGCGCCAGCTGGGTGCGGTACGGGTGATCGTGTCGGACGTGAGCATTCCGCAGTCGGATACGGTGCCCCTCCTGTCGCCTGAGGCGGTGGCGGCGCGCCTGCTCGACTACCTGGCGGACCAGCCGATGGGTGAGTTGGGTCCGGACGATATCCATGTGATGTTTCCGGTGCAGAACTTCGGCACCCTCGACTTTGCGCCAGAGGCGGCGGCGGCGCTCCTCACGCTGGGCGCCAGGACCGCCGATTCGGTGTTCCAGCAAGTGTCCTGCCTGAATCCGCTGAACCGGACGGGGCGCCACGTTGGAGCATTGCCTCGGTACGTGTCGAGCGTCACGCCGGCGGGCGCCAGGGATCTCGCGCTCAGGGGCCAGCCGGATCCTACCATCGATGTGCTGGCAGACCTGGGGCTGATCGCGGGGGACTCGATCCCCTACTCGGTGCTGGCGAAGCGTACCGACCGACTGGTGCAGTCGACCCGAGTGGACGCGGTTTGGCTCTACCCCAGCGGCACCGGCGACAGCGTGGCGCTTGCCCCGGTGGTGCGGCCCGCCCCGCGTTTCTATGCCGCGGGCGGTGTCGCCTACGACAATGCCTTGGGTGGTGCGGCATGGATGGGCGTACTGTATCGCAACCTGCTCGGGCTCGGCCTCGAAACGAGCGCGAGGGTCCAGGTGGGTGGCCTGCGTGACGAGGCGTTACTCGCGGCAAGGAAGAACCTTCGCTACCGGTGGCACACGCTGGCGCCCGCGCTCACGCTCAACGGCGGGCTGGAACGGATCCCGGTGTATACCGAGAGTGGCACTGAACTCCCGTCGATCGACACGAGGGACCTGACGGGCTTTGCCGGCGTGGAGCGGGGTCTGGGCAACGGCTGGATTGTGGCGTTCGGGGCGGAGGGGCGAATCTGGTATGAACCAGACATCCCCAATGGACAGGCCGGCGGTGCGACGCTCAGGGCAGAGCGCTTCATGGCGTTCGACGCGAGCCGGGTGCTGCTGGAAGCCAGCTGGACGTCATCCTACAGCAGGGCATTCCTGCAGGTTCAGTTTCCATGGAGCACCCCTGGCTACGGCGTGCGCTCGCTGTTTCGGGCTGGCGTTGGCTCCAACCTGCCGCTGCAGCTCACCTTTCCCCTGGGCGGCGCGGCCGGATTTCCTGGCATCAGGCCAGCTCAGCTGCGGGGGAGTACCGAGTTGTCGGGCCAGGCCGAGTTCTGGTATCGCGTCATGGGCCCAGTTGAAGCGCAACTCGACCTGGGTGCCGGGAGCATCAGCGAAGAGGGTGATTTCTTCGGCGGCGACTCATGGCTCGCGGGGGTACGTGTGGGGCTGGGGGTGAAAACGCCACTGGGTCCGGTCAAGGTCGGGTACGGCTGGGCCACGGGTGGCCGCGATGCGCTGATGGTGCGGGTGTTTCGCTGGTTCTAGGGTAAGGGTGTCACCGTGCGGCCGTTCAATATTCAACCGGCGTAGCGTAGGGAGCGGACCGCAACTCCGGTTCGCCGTAGCGTCCGGCGGCGGCATGAAGCCGATTCCACTCTTCCCTGAGACAGAAGGGATCGAGCCCATGAGGCCGGTCTACCGTGAGCACCCCGTCCAGATGGTCGATCTCATGCTGCAGCAGTTCCGCGCGGTCGCCCTCGAACTCGGCTTCATGCGCCTTGCCCCGCAGGTCGTGGTAGCGGACCCGAATGCGGTAGGCGCGGAGGACGCGCACCAGCAGGTTGGGGTACGAGAAGCAGTCGTCCCAGACCGCAAAGTCTTCGTCGCCGATGTCCACGATTTCCGGATTGACGAGCACCCAGGGCTGGTCCATCTCGATGTACGCGAGCCGGAGCGGCGCGCCGATCTGCGGCGCCGCAATGCCGCGACCGGAGCCAAAGCGCGACTGCCAGTCGTGCAAGGTATCGGCGAGGTCATCCACCACGACACGAATCGCCGCCGACTGGGGGTTGGCGATCGTTTCGCAGCGCTCCCGCAGGACAGGATCGCCAAGCAGGCGGATTCGACGGACGGCCATACAGCCAAGGTCGGTCCCGTAGTGCGTACTGTCAACTACCCACGCGCGGGAACCAGCGATCAGAACGGCGCTAAGCCGTTGTCATGCAACGCTATACATGGTCTTCTACGACTGGCCCATGTACTGACAGTGATGCTGGTGGTGGGCTTGGCGGCTTGCTCCGACAGTACCGGTGGTTCAACCCCCACCTCGGCAATCACTCCCGATTTCATTATCTCCGCCTCGCCCAACAACCTCACCATTGTCCTCGGCCAACTGAAAGCCGCTGAATTTGCCAGCGTACGTCTCCCCGACGACGATGCCCTCATCGTATCCGCTGCGGGGCAGGAAAAGCTGCTGCGATGGACCCTGGTTGCTCAAGGTGGCGGCCTGTATTCGGCGAGCCTGACCGAGCTCGACCCCGGCACGGTGATCACCATCGCGCTCACCCGCGGAGATGGCGGCAATGCGCCGAATTCGCAGGTCACCATGCCAGTGCCGATCGACCTCACGGCTCCCGTGGCCGGCGCGCTGGCGACGGCGGGGACGAACCTGATTGTTGCCTGGACTCCCTCGGGAACGCCAGACGAAATCCGGATCCTCCTGCGGACGGTACTTTGCAGCCGGCCTGGTGCCGGTACCACGCAGACCGCCACCGTGGTCGGCGATCCAGGCAGTGCCACGGTGTTCATCGAACCGGACTTGCTTCCTCCGCTCAATCCGGGCGAACAGTGCGATGTGGATGTGCAGGTGCAGCGGACGCGTTTTGGCATCGTGGACCCCGCCTATGCCGCAGGCGGGACGATTCTGGCGCGACAGGTCGACGCAGCGACGATCGTGGTGAGGCAGCCGTGACTGAAAACGGGGTGCGGAGGAACGGCGATGGCGTGAGGCGTGCGCGGGCCTATTGGCCCGCGAGTTTCCGCAGGATTTCTTCGTAGTAGGGCTTTTCGCGCAGGCTGGCGCGCGATCCGGGGAAGTACAGCAGGCTCAACCCGGCGCCGGCGTTGTTCAGGTTGGTCAGGACCATGGCGACGCGCTGGTCGTTGGAGAGCCTGGTGTTGTCGATCATCGGGGTGCTGAAGAATCCCACCATGAAGTCGACCGAGAAACGCCCCGACTCGGGGGCGGACACATTCGGCTGCGGCGGTGTCTCGATCTCGAGGCCGAGACGAAGTTCGCGCTGCACCGTGTCCACCTGGTACAGGGTCACGCGGAAGCGCCGCTTGATGCCATCGAGCGTGAGCTGGACGTCTTCCAGCGTCTCGGTTCGGGTGCCGGCTATGAGGCTGTCGCTGAGCAGGATGGTCCAGTCGAATCGCTCGCCACCCGACTCGAGCACGATCATCTGCTTGCGCGTGACCTCGCGGGCGAGCTCGCTGAGCCGCGCCTCATAGGCACGCTTCAATTGCGGTGAGACTGGGGCTCCGGCGATTTCCCGGCGGATGTGCTGGAACAGCGGCGTCAGGTTGAGGGCTTCGTGAAAGTTCTGGGCGAGGAGCTCCATCTTGAGGAGCTTTGCCTCGAGCGAGGTGGACTGTGCGTCGAAGAATGATCCGATGATGGACTGGAACATCTCCTTCCGCAGTGTCGCCTCGGACTCCTCGCGCTTGCTCATCAGCTCCGAGTAGAGCCGGAGTTTGGCCTCGCTGCTCTGGCGCTGGTCGAGTGCGCGCGAGCCGAAGATGCCGAGACTCGCCACCGCGAGCGCCGTGAGAAGCCCGCCCACCGGCGCCAGGATGATCTGGAGCTTGTCCCAGCGATCCTTGTGGTCCTTCTGGCCGGTCTCCTCCATCTCCTACACCCGCTTCAGCACGTACTTGCCGTCCTGCTGCTCGAGCAGGAAGCGGTAGCGCGCCGGCTGGTCGAACAACACCACGTCGATCGACGGGGCCTGCTTGTCGTAGGTGACCTTCAACTGGCACTTCCCGCTTCCCTTCACGGTAAGCCGGAAGGACCCCGCCTTGTCGGTGGTGCCCTCGGCACTCTCGGCGCCGCAGGTGAGCAGGAGCTTCACATCGGCGAGATACTTGTCGCCGAGGCGGAGGTCACCGGAGATCTCGCCGCGCATCATGAGCACTGGTGCGGTCGCGAGCGCAAAGATCAGGGGCAGCATACGGTCTCCTCGAGGGTCATGGTGAAAGGTAGCTCAACGGCCCGAGGTTGAGAGAAACACGGTGAACTGTGGCAGCGAAACCGAGGCGGAGGAACGCTGGGCGTAGGTGCTGCGCTGCACATACATGTTGTAGGCGGCTCCGACCGAAAGGCCGAGGGGCAGTGGCGCGCGCGCTTCCACGGTGCCGAACTGGATGAGTTTCGACTGCGACGCGCCGTTGACGGTGGCCGTCCAGAATCCGCGATACCCGACTGAGAGCACCCGGAAGCGTCGGTACTCGAGCTGGGCAAGGGCGCGACCTCCAACGCCGACGCCATAGTCGTAGGCTCGGCTCACGCGCTCCTCGGCATACGGATCGGAGCTAGCGACAATCGGCAGCAGCTCGGCGCTGAGGTCGGTGTTGAGCCGCCACGCGCTGTTACCGGTGCGCGACAGCAATCCGAGGCCGAAGCCCTGCTGCGAGAACTGGAAGGCCTCGTTCCACTGGTACTCGAAGTCCAGGAACACTCCCGACACATGGCGAGTGGGACCATTCCGTCGGCTGACGGTTGCCAGCATTCCGCGGGTGGCGATCTCCGTGACAGTGGTGCTTGGCCCGCTGGCGAGTTCCGCGCTGAAGGTGAACGAGGAGAACGGATGTACTGCGGCACCATTGAACGGGTCACCGTACTGCAGGTCGAACGCCGCGATCGCGACGTTCGTCTGGATCGCGGGCGACCCCGTCGCCGGGAGTGTGATACGGCGCGCGCCGACCCCGACAGTGGCACGCAGGCTCTCCGGCCGACGATCAGCGGGATTGGCGCGCTGTTGCCATGTCTGGCCGCGGGAGAGCCGGTCGAGGCCCATCCCGGGATTGAAGAGCAGGACCATCGCTTCGCGCCAGACGCGATTGATGCCCGTGGCCCTGTTGTCAAGCACCAGCTGGGAGAGCTGCCGGGTGGCTTCTCCCAGTGTAATGCCGCTCAGGGTGGTGATGATCAGGTCATTGGCCGAGGGTGGCACCGGCTCGCCATAGAGCTCCCACATGAGGCTGCCAGCAAGCGTAAGCGGCGCCGAGCCCCAGAAGGAGAATCCGTTGGACCGGGCCACGTTGAAGTACACCGCGCCGCCATACGGGTGCTCGATGCTGTTGGTGCTGATGTTATTGCCGTCCCAGTTCCAGCCGCCGCGGGTATTGCGCCACCAGGTTTGCGGGCGCGTGCTGGGAAGGTTGCGTGCGAGGTTGTTGATGGCCACGGCGGCGCCGTTCACGATCACGAGGCCGGCCAGTGCCCGGAGCAGCTGCGGTTGCTGAAGATTGCCGGAAGGAACCGACGGCGGCTCAGTGGGGACCATGGGCGCGCTGTCGAGCGCGACGCCCGCTGGCTCGGCGCCCTGGGCGTGGGCGCTGGACACTGGGCCCAGGCTGAGGATCGCCAGTACCAAGAGGAGTGTGCGCAACATTAGGCGGGGGATGGTACCGCGGCCCGGCTTGAGGTAAAAGGGGTGCCGGACAGGGAGTGGGGGAACCGATACGATGCAACGGGGAAGGAGAGGTATTGCCATAAGTAGTAGTTAATACAACTTCTGTCAGCAGGTCACCCTTCGCACCATAATGTTGGAGTGAATTGACAAATGACCCTCTAGACTCGATCTTTTCCGCATGTCGTCCTTCGTACCCTCTCCGCCACTCTTCGGCCAGCGTGGTCCTCGGAGCGAGATGCTCCTGGCACTGAAGCGTGCGGGCCAGCTGACCGCCAAGGAGTTGTCCGGGCACTTGGAGCTGTCGCTCAACGCCGTGCGTCACCACCTGAAGGAACTGGAACTCGAGCAGCTGGTGGTGTACGAGCGGCAGCATCGCGGGGTGGGCGCGCCAGTATTCGCGTATCGGCTTTCGGCGGCGAGCGAGTCACTGTTTCCGCGGCGGTATGAGGAGACGCTGACCCAACTGCTGGACCAGGTGGCGCTGCGCGACGGCCGTGCGGGTGCGGTGGCGATGCTCGAGGGGCGATTTGAGGCTCTTGCCAAGCGCCTGCGAGAGGAGTTGGTCGACGAGCCGCCGGAGCGCCGAATGGAGATCGTCACGCGCGCACTGGCGGACGAGGGGTACATGGCGGAGTGGCAGGCGTCGGGCCAGGATGGGGCAACGCTCAAGGAGCACAACTGCGCCATCCAGGCGGTGGCGGAGCGGTACCCGGAAATCTGCGTCGCCGAGCGGCGGTTCCTCGAGGAGGTGCTGTCAGCCGCGGTCGACCGGAAGGCGCACATCCTCGCCGGGTGCACCGCGTGCGAGTATCACGTCCAGTTCGACGACGGCGCAGGACGGGCCGGTGTCGTGCAGATCACGCCGCGCGAGGCGCGGCCAGGAGACCAGGCATGACCAGTCCGTCCGTGGAATCGCTGGTGCAACGGGAATACAAGTACGGCTTCGTCACCGACATTGAGGCCGACACCATCCCCAAGGGTCTCTCGGAGGATGTGGTCCGGCTCATCTCGGAGAAGAAGGGCGAGCCGGCCTGGTTGCTGGAGTGGCGGCTCAAGGCCTACCGTGGCTGGCTCAAGATGTCGGAGCCGCACTGGCCCAACGTCACCTACAAGCCGATCGACTATCAGGACGTCATTTACTACTCGGCGCCGAAGAACAAGACCAAGCTGGCCAGCCTGGACGACGCCGACCCGAAGCTGATCGAGACCTACCAGAAGCTGGGCATTCCGCTCAATGAGCAGAAGCTGCTCGCGGGCGTGGCGGTGGACGCGATCTTCGACTCGGTCTCGGTGGGCACGACGTACAAGGCCAAGCTCATGGAGCAGGGAATCATTTTCTGCTCCTTCAGCGAGGCGGTACGGGAGCATCCCGAGCTGATCCGGAAGTACCTGGGCTCGGTGGTGCCGGCGAGCGACAACTTCTTCGCGGCGCTCAACTCGGCGGTCTTCTCGGACGGCTCCTTCGTGTACATCCCGAAGGGCGTCCGGTGTCCCATGGAGCTTTCGACGTACTTCCGCATCAACACCGCGGAGACGGGCCAGTTCGAGCGCACCCTCATCGTGGCCGACGAGGGGGCGCACGTGAGCTACCTCGAGGGATGCACGGCACCGAAGCGGGACGAGAACCAGCTGCATGCGGCGGTGGTGGAGCTGGTGGCGCTGCCGGGTGCGACGATCAAGTACTCCACGGTGCAGAACTGGTATGCCGGCGACGAGCACGGCGTGGGCGGGATCTTCAACTTCGTCACCAAGCGCGGCCGGGCGATGGAGCGGGCCAAGATTTCCTGGACCCAGGTGGAAACCGGCTCCGCGATCACCTGGAAGTACCCCAGCGTCATCCTGCAGGGCGATGACTCGGTGGGCGAGTTCTACTCGGTGGCGGTGGTGAACGGGAAGCAGCAGGCCGACACCGGTACCAAGATGATCCACATCGGCAGGAACACGAAGAGCACGGTGGTGTCGAAGGGCATCTCGGCGGGTCAGGGCAACAACAGCTATCGCGGCCTGGTAAAGATGCTGCCCAAGGCGGCGGGTTCGCGAAACTATACCCAGTGCGATTCGATGCTGATCGGAAACCGGTGCGGGGCACACACTTTTCCGTACATCGATGTGCAGAACGCGACGAGCGACGTGGAGCATGAGGCGTCCACGTCGAAGATCGGCGAGGACCAGATCTTCTATTGCAAGCAGCGCGGGCTCAACACCGAGAACGCCATCTCGCTCATCGTGAACGGCTTCTGCAAGGAAGTGTTCAAGGAGCTGCCGATGGAGTTTGCGGTGGAAGCGCAGAAGCTGCTGGGCGTTTCACTTGAGGGGAGTGTCGGGTAAGCAGTCGTGAGTCGTGAGTCGTGAGAGAGTCGGCAGTCATCAATGCTCAAGGAGTAGCGACGTGTTAGAAGTCCTGAATCTGAGTGCGTCAGTGGGCGACCGGGAAATTCTTCGCGGTGTGAACCTCACGGTGAATGCGGGTGAGGTGCACGCCATCATGGGGCCGAACGGCTCGGGCAAGAGCACGCTGGCGCAGGTGCTGGCGGGCCACCCGTCGTACACGGTGACGGGAGGCGAGGTGCGCTACGAGGGCGAGGACCTGCTCGACCTGGAGCCGGAGGAGCGGGCACAGAAGGGCGTGTTCCTGGCCTTCCAGTATCCCGTCGAGATCCCCGGCGTCACCAACGCCTACTTCCTGCGCGCGGCCTACAACGAGATCCGGAAGGCGAAGGGTCTCGAGGAAGCCGACCCGATGGACTTCCTCGACGTGCTCGAGGAAAAGCTCAAGGTCGTGGAGTGGGGACCGGAGATCATGTCGCGCTTCGTGAACGCCGGTTTTTCGGGCGGTGAGAAGAAGCGGAACGAGATCCTGCAGATGGCGGTCATGGAGCCGAAGCTCGCGATCCTCGACGAAACCGATTCGGGCCTCGATATCGATGCGCTCCGCATCGTGGCGGGCGGGGTCAACCGGCTCAAGCGTCCCGACAGCGCCACCATCGTGGTGACGCACTACCAGCGGCTGCTCAACTACATCGTGCCCGACTTCGTGCACGTGCTGGTGAGCGGCCGGATCGTGAAGTCGGGCGGCAAGGAGCTGGCACTGGAGCTCGAGGCCCGCGGCTACGAGTGGATCGAGGACCTGGCGGGCTCGGGGGCCACGGCATGACGGCAGTCGCCGACCGGGTCGACACCACGCTGCCAGCGTGGCTGCTGGCACTGCGGCAGCAGGGAGGCCAGCGCTTCGCCGAGCTGGGACTGCCCAAGTCAAAGGACGAGGAGTGGCGGTTCACTCCGATCTCGCCGATTTCGTCAGCGACATTTGGCGTGGCACCGGAAGCGAGCGTTTCCCTCGACGCGCTGGCGCCGTTCATGTTCGGGCACGCGGAGTGGCCGAGGCTGGTGTTCGTGAATGGCCGGTACAGCGCCGAGCTGTCGTCGGTGTCGGTCGAGAGCGGTGTGCGGGTCGAGAGCCTGGCGCTGGTCCGGAGCGGGAATGCGGCGCTGGAGAAGCACCTGGGCCGGCATGTCGCCATCGATGCGACGCCGTTCGTGGCGTGGAACACCGGGCAGATCACCGATGGGGCGTTCGTGCATGTGCCGGCACGCGCCGACCTGGCACAGCCGATCCACCTGCTGTTCGTGACGGCCGCGGGCGCGGCCGATTCGGTGGTGTACCCCCGCAACCTGGTGGTGGTGGAGCGCGAGGCGCGGGCCTCGATCATCGAGAGCTACGTGATGCTGGGCGATGCGGAGCGGTACCTCACCAACACCGTCTGTGAAGTGGTGGTTGGGGAGAACGCGTGGGTGGAGCACACACGGATCCAGCGGGAGAGCGAGCGCGCCTTTCACATCGGGTGCACGCATGTGGCCCAGGAGCGCGACAGCCACTACCGCAACTTCAGTTTTGCCATGGGTGGGGCCATTGCGCGGCACGACCTGCAGAGCCACCTGAACGCCGCCAACGTCGAGAGCCTGCTCTACGGCCTCTACTTCGGTCGTGACGACCAGCTGGTGGACAACCACACGGCGATCTTCCATGACCATCCCAACTGTCGGAGCTGGGAGGTGTATAAGGGCATCCTTGACGGCAAGTCGCACGGGGTGTTCAACGGGAAGATCTTCGTGACGCCCGAGGCGCAGAAGACCGACGCGAAGCAGACCAACCGCGCGCTCCTGCTGTCGGAGACGGCCAAGATCGACACCAAGCCGCAGCTGGAGATCTTTGCGGACGACGTGAAGTGCACCCATGGAGCCACGGTGGGGGCGCTCAACGAGAACATGCTCTTCTACCTGCAGAGCCGGTGTATCCCGCATGCGGCGGCGCGCCGGTTCCTGACGTACGCTTTTGCGGCGGAGGTGGTAGCCGAGGTGGCGCTGGAGCCGGTCCGCGCGGAGCTGGATAGACTGGTGCAGGAGAGAGTTGGAGTGGGGCTGGGCGCGTAGGGTGGGAGACGGAAGACGGGAGACGGGAGACGGAAGACGGAAGACGGGAGACGAGGCGTGAAGAATTCTGTGAGCGGGACAGAGCTGGCGGTCGGGGCGGAGATACGGGATGAGTTCCCGATCTTCGACGCCCACCCCAACCTCGTTTATCTCGACAGCGCGGCCACGTCGCAGAAGCCGCAGCGGGTCATCGACCGGCTAAGCCGCTTTTTCGCCGAGGAGAACGCGAACATCCATCGCGGGGTGTATGCGCTGAGCGGGGAAGCCACGGCGATGTACGATGCAGCGCGTGAAGGGGTGGCGCGGTTCATCGGCGCGGCCCTGCCCCGCGAAGTCATCTTCACTCGTGGCACGACGGAGAGCATCAACCTCGTGGCCCAGAGCTGGGGCCGTGCCAACGTGAGGGCCGGCGACGAGATCCTGGTCACCGAGATGGAGCATCACTCGAACTGGGTGCCCTGGCAGGTATTGGCCCAGGCGACCGGGGCCACCCTGCGCGTGGCGCCGGTGACCGAGGCGGGCGAGCTCGACCTCGATGCCATGACGCGCCTGATCACGCCGCGCACGCGCCTGGTCGCGGTGACGCACCTTTCCAATGTGCTTGGCACCATCAACCCGATCCGGCGTATCGCCGACCTGGCGCATGCCGCCGGCGCACTGGTGCTGGTGGACGGGGCGCAATCGGTGGCCCATGGCGCGGTGGATGTCCTGGCACTGGGCTGTGACTTCTTTGCCTTCTCTGGGCACAAGCTCTTCGGGCCGACGGGTATCGGCGTGCTCTACGGGCGGGAGGCGCTGCTGGAGCAGATGTCGCCGTGGCAGGTGGGCGGCGGGATGATCGGAGCGGTGTCGCTTGAGGAAACGACCTGGGCTGAGCTGCCGATGAAGTTCGAGGCCGGTACCCCACCCATTGCGGAGGCGGTGGGGCTGGCTGAGGCGATCGCCTTCGTCGACTCGGTGGGTGCCAGCGCGATCGCGGCGCACGAGGCGGAGTTGCTCTCGCTCGCCACCGATCGGCTTACCGCCATTCCCGGTGTTCGCATCATCGGCACGGCGGCGCACCGCGCGTCGGTCATCTCGTTCGTGCTCGAGGGGGTGCATCCGCACGACCTCGGAACGGTGCTGGACGAGGACGGGATCGCGATCCGGGCAGGGCATCACTGTGCCCAGCCGCTGATGCGCCGCTTCGGGCTGGCGGCCACGGCGCGGGCGTCATTCAGCGTGTACAACACCACTGAGGACGTGGAGGCGCTGGGCCGCGGCATCGAGCGCGCCCGGACGCTGTTCGCCTGATGTCATCGGTCAGCGAGCTGTACCAGAGCGTGATCCTGGACCACAACAAGACCCCCCGCAACTATGGCCGCATCGAGGGTCCGGCGGCCGCGCACGCCAAGGGGCACAATCCGCTCTGCGGCGACCAGGTGACGGTGTGGCTGGAGTTCGAGGGCGATGTGGTGAAGGATGTGCGCTTCGAGGATGAGGGTAAGGGATGCGCCATTTCGCGCGCATCGGCGTCGCTGATGACCATGGCGGTCAAAGGCCATCACAAAGATGACGTGCTCCGAATGTTTGGTGCCTTTCACAGCCTGGTGACCGGAGTGAAGTCAGCCGAAACCGAGGCGCTGCCGGCCCGGCTGCAGGTGTTCGCGAACGTGTCCCAGTTCCCGATTCGGGTGAAGTGCGCGAGCCTGGCGTGGCATACGATGAAGAAGGCACTAGACGATACAGCGTGAGGAGGAACAGCAACAGCGTGAGGAGTGAGGGGGAACTCGCCCTCACTCCTTACTCCTCAGGCAGTTTGTTTTCAACGATCTAATCAGAGGATTGGAATGCCTTACTCAGAGATGATGGTCAAGCCCATGCGCGAGGAGATGGTTGCGATGGGCGCGCAGGAACTGAAGACGGTCGAGCAGGTGGACGCCGAGCTGGGTGACCAGCGCGGCACGACGCTCGTATTCGTGAACTCGGTGTGTGGCTGTGCGGCGGGCAACGCGCGGCCGGCACTGCGAGCAGCGCTCAAGCACGCGGCGAAGCCGGACCGGGTGGTGACGGTATTCGCGGGGCAGGACCTGCCGGCGACGACGCGGGCGCGGCAGTTCTTCGCCGACTACCAGCCGAGCTCGCCGTCGATCGCGCTGTTCAAGGATGGCGAGGTGGTGGCGTTCATTCACCGGCACCAGATCGAGGGGCGTGGTCCGGATGCGGTAGCGAAGGACCTGGTGACCGCATTCGACCAGTACTGCGGCGCCGGTGAGGCATCGGGGGCTGCGAGTTGAGCGGGCACGTCTTTCACCCGGGGCACGAAGAGCTCCACGGGATCACCGTGGTGCTTGACGGAGTGTCTGGCAAGACGTACGTCGGGCGGTACCATGAACGCACAGACTCCGGCCTGCTGCTCCACGATGTTGGCGTACATGACCCGGCCGGCGGCGTGACCCGCGCGGAGTACCTGCAGCGCACGAACAAGTTTGGCATCCGCGCCGACCACAAGCATCTGGTTGTTCCGCACGACGAGGTGGCTGGTCTGGTGCCCCTCAACCAAGTGGTCGGGTAGCCAGCACCTCGGCGAGGGGGCGTGGCGGCTGGACCCCTGGTTCTCTCGGCGCCAGGGGTCGGTGGAGCCAGATCACATCGTGCCAGCAGCCGAACTTGTAGCCAATTCCCCGATAGACCCCGACCTCCTCGAATCCCATTGACTGGTGGAAGCCGACGCTTGCCGGATTGGGCAGAGTGATCCCGGCGTAGGCGTTGACAAAGCCCTGCGCGGCCAGGATGTCAAAGAGCGCGGTGTACAGCGTGCGTCCGTGGCCCTGTCGATGTGCGTCGTGAGCGACGTAGGCGGATACCTCGACCGACCACTGATAGGCTGGTCGGTCCCGGTGCGGCCCCGCGTAGGCATACCCCACCAGGCGGCCGCGGTCCTCCAGCACGAGCCAGGGGGTTCGAGCAATCACGGCGTCTACCCGGCGGGCCATCTCCAACCCGTCGGGTGGAACCAGTTCGAACGAAGTGGTGCGCTCGGTGACGGCGGGGGCGTAGATCTCGGCGAGCCGGGCGCCATCAGCGGGTACCGCCAGTCGAAGTATCACCCGGGCGTGCCTGACAGGGTTGTCGGAAAGCTAGCAGCATGCGCCAGACGCCCGCGAAACATCCCCCGACCCGTAGCCGTAGGACAGCGCGCTTCGGGGAAATGAACGTCCCTGCCCTCCGTGTGGAGTATTCATGTACCAGAACGCCATCGAGCTGCACGGCATTTCCAAGCGATTTGCGGGTCACACCGCGGTGCGGAGCCTGTCGCTCACGGTGCCGCGGGGCGGGATCTACGGGCTGTTGGGCCCGAACGGTGCCGGCAAGAGCACCACGATCCGGATGATCCTCAGCATCCTGCTTCCCGACGATGGCACGGTGACGCTCTTCGGCGGGGAGCCGGCGAGCCGAGACCTCTCCGAACGCATCGGCTACCTGCCGGAGGAGCGCGGCCTCTACCCGCGAATGAAGGTGGCGGAGCAACTCACCTTCCTGGGGGAGGCCAAGGGACTGCCCCGCAAGCGCGCCCGCGAGCTCACGGCCCAGTGGTTGGCTCGGCTCGGCATCGCGGACTGGGGGGGCAAAAAGGTCCAGGATCTCTCGAAGGGGATGCAGCAGAAGGTGCAATTCATTGGCGCCCTGCTGCATGAACCGGAGCTGGTCATCCTCGACGAACCGTTCAGCGGACTTGATCCAGTCAATAGCCAGGTCATGCGCGACGTGGTGGTTGAGATCGCGCGGGGAGGCGGTACCGTGCTGTTCTCGACGCACATCATGGAGCAGGCGGAGAAGATGTGCGACCGGGTCGCCATCATCGCGCGGGGCGAAAAGGTGGTGGATGGGCGGCTGGCCGATATCAAGAGTGAAGCGGGAGGGCGGCATGTGGCACTCGCGTTCCACCGGCACCAGGACGTGGCGGCACGGGTCCTCGGGGACCGGTCGTTGGTGGCACGGGTGGACGACTACGGTGCCAGCGCCGAGGCGGAGCTGGCGGAGGGCGCGACCAGCGACCAGTTGCTCCAGGCGCTGGTAGGCGCGGACGTGGGGATCTCGCGGTTCGAGGTGGTGGAGGCGTCGCTCCAGTCGATCTTCATCGCCAAGGTGGGCACCGACGCGGCCAGCGCGCCCGCGAGGGAGGACATGGCTCATGCATAAGATCTGGGCGGTGATGCGGCGCGAATTCCTGGAGAAGGTGCGCACGCGTGCGTTCATCATCGGCACGGTGCTCTTCCCGGTTCTGATGATCGGGTTGACGGTGCTGCCGATCCTGCTCGACCGGCGCGAAACGGAGCCAAAGCGCGTGGCCATCGTGGACGGTGCCAGTGGGGATGTTGGCATGAAGGTGACGGAGGCACTTGCCGCAGCGCGACGCGAGGGGGACAACGGCGCCGCCCGCTACTCGGTGGTGCGGGTACCGGCGCGCGACCGGGTGGAGAGCGTTCGCGATTCGCTTGTCGCGATCACCGGCGTGCAGCAGGAAGGCGTCGAGGGGCTCGATGGCATCCTGGTACTCACCGATGAGTCGGTGGATGGTGGGCGGATCCCCTATCTGGGGGTCAACGTCGGCAGCATGGCTGACATGCGGAAGCTCGAGACCGAGCTGCAGACGACGCTGCGGCAGGAGCGCCTCCGCCGCGCCGGGATCGACGTATTCATCGGGATGAAGGCGTCGCGCGAGGTGGATGTGGTGGCGCAGAAAGTGACCTCGGGCAAGCTGACTGGCGAGTCGGGTGCCTCGTCGTTCATGCTGGCATATATCATGGGCCTGGTCCTGTACATGACGATGCTGCTGTACGGGGTGCAGGTCATGAACTCGGTGATGGAAGAAAAGACCAACCGGATTGCCGAGGTCCTGTCCTCGAGCGTCAAGCCGTTCGAGATGATGCTGGGCAAGGTGCTCGGCGTGGGGGGTGTGGGGCTGCTGCAGCTGAGTATCTGGGGCGGCACGGCGATGTTGGTGACGACCTATCGCGCGCCACTCGCGAGGCTGTTCGGGGCGTCGCCAGACGCGCTCACGGCGATGAAGCTGCCCAGCGTTCGGCCGGACCTGCTGGCGGTATTCCTGATCTACTTCGTGCTCGGCTTCCTGCTGTATGCGGCGGCGTACGCGGCGGTGGCGGCCATGTGTAACTCGCAGCAGGAGGCGCAGCAGGCGAATACACCGGTGACGCTCTGTATCGTGGCGGGATTCATGGCGATGTTCTCCCTGCTCAATGAGCCAAGTGGGTCACTGGCCAGGACACTGAGCCTTATTCCGGTGACGGCGCCGTTCGTGGTGCCGGTGCGGTACTCCCTGGCCCCGATCCCGATCCCGGAGCTGCTGCTCTCGATGGCGGTGACCTTGGCAGGCGTGCTGTTCGTGGTGTGGGTGGCGGGGCGGATCTATCGGGTGGGGATCCTGATGTACGGGAAGCGGCCGAAGATCTCGGAGCTGTGGAGGTGGGTGCGGAGTTAGGAACCGCGACGGCGTGAGGAGGAACCACGACGGCGTGAGGAGTGAGGGGGAACAGCGGTGGTCGGGGCCGTTTCAGGTGGGGCGCCGCTCTTCGGGGAAAGGGGAACGCACGCCAGTGTTCCCCTTCGATCGCATTCATGGGTGCGTTCCACGATCCCCTCGAGCGGCGCCCCATCCCTCCCGGCCAGTTCTTCTTCCACCATTCCCAGGCTCGCCTGCGACGGGGGTTCGGTGGCAAGGCACGCCAGCGCGATACCGAATGAAAACCGAAGTTAGTCATGGCACCTGGTGGCAACTAGACATACCATTGTAAAACGTTGCGCTACAATGCTTTACGTGCTGCTGATGTTGTTCGATATTCACGGCTGTACTACCTGTTTCACGTGAAACACGAATCCGCTACAGATTCTCGTACTCCAAGCCGGCCGTAACCCAGACTGGGGCCTGAAGGGGGCGCTTGCTCGCGGTGAGGTCTCCCCTGGCTGATGCTCTTGGAATCACTCGCGAACGGATTTTTAGATCCACACGCTGGGGGAACATGCTCGAACGGTTCTGCGCGGCTGTGATATCGAAGCACTCGCTGCAGTCGGTATCGCCCGTCGGTGGTGTCTGGCAGAACTCAGAAGGTCAGGAGATGAATTTGAACTGGGGTTGGTGGAACGGAGACTGGAGCTGAACTCACTCGAACTCGGTTCGGTGCTGGCAGGCTCTGAGGTGGGCCTGCTCGGAGCTTGGCGTTCCGTGTGGCCCCTGCAGCTGGGCGCGTGCTCCCGATTGGTGCGTGGACGCCCGATCGAAGGAATCTGACTGCCGGGGCTGAGCTTTCGCTCGCGGTTCGAGAATCCGAGGCTGTTTCACGTGAAACGCTCGCCTCGGATCACTTCGGGTGTAGCTCATCCTGTCAAAGGCCAGGACTGTGACAGTTGTCGGATTTGAGGAACTACATATATTGACTCTCCCCTGTTTGGCCCGAGCTAGTAATCGCGGTAACTCGGAGCGTAAATCATTGCTACATAAATACTTACGTTAATGGCAAGGATCATTGCCATCGCCAACCAGAAGGGCGGCGTGGGGAAGACCACCACCGCCGTCAACCTGTCGGCGTCCCTGGCCATCGCTGAAAAGCGGACCCTGCTCGTGGATGCCGACCCACAAGGCAATGCGACCAGCGGCGTGGGCCTGAGCAAGGGTGAGCTCGACGCATCGCTGTACGACGTGATGGTCGATGGGCGCGACCCCGATGAAGTCATTGCGCGCGACGTCGGAATCCCGTTCCTCGATGTGCTGCCGGCGACGCAGGATCTCGTGGGCGCCGAACTCGAGCTGGTAAATCGTGTCGAGCGCGAAACCGCGCTTCGTCGCGGGCTTGCGCGGATTCGCGACCGCTACGACTTCATCATCATCGACTGCCCGCCCTCGCTCGGCCTGCTCACGCTCAATGTGCTGACCGCGGCGGATGGCGTCGTGATTCCGATTCAGTGCGAGTACTACGCACTCGAGGGCATCTCACAGCTCCTCAATACCGTGCGCCTCGTGCAGCAGAACTTCAATCCGGGGCTCGCCATCGACGGCGTGCTCCTCACGATGTATGACGCCCGGCTCAATCTCTGCCGTCAGGTATCGGAGGACGCCAAGGAATATTTCGCGGCGCAGGTGTTCCGTACGGCGATTCCGCGCAATGTGCGGCTCGCCGAAGCGCCGAGCTTCGGCAAGCCGATCCTCCTCTATGACGTGCAGTCGGTCGGCGCCAAGAGCTACCTCGCAGTGGCGCAGGAGCTCGTGAAGCGCGCCGCGCGCGCGCCGGGCGATGTGGAGGCTGACGTGGTCGCACCCGAGGCCCAGGCATGAGCGAGGGCAAGCGACTCGGCCGTGGGCTTGAAGCGCTCCTCGGGCCGGGAGTGTCGCGCGAGCAGGCTCAGGCATCCGGTGCGCTGCGCGAACTCCCAGTCACCGCCATTCGGCCGAACCCGTTCCAGCCGCGCACGCATTTCGATCCCGCCGAACTCACCGACCTGACGCGTTCCATTGAGGCGTCCGGGCTGCTCCAGCCGATCGTGGTGCGTTCCGCCGGTGCCGGCAGCTACGAACTGATCGCGGGAGAGCGCCGCTGGCGCGCGGTGCAGCAGCTGGGCTGGGCCAGTGTGCCCGCCGTGGTGAAGGAAGCGGACGATCGCACGCTCCTCACCCTGGCCCTGGTGGAGAATCTCCAGCGCGACAACCTCTCGCCGATCGACGAAGCCCTGGGCTACCAGCGTCTCCTGGACGAATTCGCGATGCCGCAGCAGGAACTGGCGCGCATGGTGGGCCGGGACCGCTCAACGGTGGCCAATACCGTGCGGCTGCTCAAATTGCCGCTGTCGGTACGAGCGCTGTTGCACGAGAAGAAGCTCAGCGAGGGCCATGCGCGCGCGCTGCTGGCTCTGGAGCACCCGGCGGCGATCGAGCGGTTGGCCACGGACGCCGTGGCAGGTGGATGGTCGGTGCGTGAGCTCGAGGCGCGGGTGCGCGGTGATCGTCCGTCGAAAGCGCGCCAGCGCGCGGCGGGCACGGAGGTTCGGAACCCGAGTGCCGATGTCCGAAGGGTGGAGGAGGCATTGCGCCATCGCCTCGGCACCGACGTACGGGTGACGGCAAAGCGCCGGGGGCGCGGACTGGTGACGCTGAGCTACTACTCCAACGATGACCTGGCACGGCTGCTCGAACTCATCCTGGGTCGACCCTTCGAAGGATGACAAGCGCCGGCCGCACGCACGATACCCGGTACGTCACGATCCTCGTGCAACCGGACGGGGCGCTACAGGCGCGCAACTTCCGGTTGCCGCTGTGGGGGCTGCGGCTCGCGCTTGGCGCGATGACCGCCGTCGTGGGGCTGCTGGTGTTCGTCGCCCTCTCCTATGCGCCGCTGGTGCGCGCGGCGGCACGGGTACCGGCGCTCGAGCGAAAGGTGGCGCGGCTCGAGCTGGACAATGCGAAGATCCGGGAACTCGCTGCGGCGCTGGACAGCGTGGAGCGGCGCTACGACCAGGTGCGGGGCATGATCGGCGGCGACGTGATGCCGGCCCTGGCGCGTGCATCGTCTACCTTGCCGCTGGCACCTCCGGTTCGAGCGAACACCACGCTGAGCCGCCGCTTTCCCTCGGGCGCCTCGGTGCCGGCCTTCTGGCCGCTCGACGACCCCAGCTACATGACGCGCGGCCGGTCCGCCGCCGACCCCGACGGTCCCCATGAAGGCGTGGACATCGCCGTCGCCACCGGCAGCATCGTGCGCGCGGCTGGCGGCGGCACCGTGCTGGACGCGGGACAGGATCCGGAGTTCGGGCTCTTCGTGCTCATCCAGCATCCCGACGACTACCAGACGCTGTACGGGCACCTGTCCCGCATCGTGACCCGCAAGGGTGCCGCGATCGAGCCGGGCGAGGTCATTGGCCTCGCCGGAAATACCGGTCGATCGAGCGCGCCGCACCTGCATTTCGAGATCCGGCTCAAGGGAGCCGCCATCGATCCGCTTACGCTCGTGAAACAGGAGGGGTGATGTCCATCTTTGCCGGGAACAAGGAAGGCGCAGGCGATAGCCCGCGTCGGCGCGCCAGCGACCTGATGCCGCTGTCGATCGTGGCGCACGACCTCACCGTGACCGGTGACCTCGAGGCCGAGGGCGTGGTGAAGGTGGAGGGCAAGGTGAAAGGCACCATCCGCGCCGGGAGCCAGATCCTGGTGGCACCCGGCTCGCTGGTCGAGGGCGACCTCTACACCAAGGAGTGTGTCATCGGGGGCCAGGTGAAGGGCACCATCCACGCCTCGGAGCGGGTCGAACTGCAGGCAAGTGCCGTGATCGATGGGGACATCATGACCCAGCGCATCGCGATCCTGGAAGGGGCCCGGGTGTCGGGCGAGGTACGCATGGACGGGGAGGCCAGTCCCGCACCGTGAAGCTCGCGCGCCTGCTGTTCGGCCTGCTGGCCCTCGCGGCGTGCACGCGGGCTCCCGCGACGCCGGAAGGCTTTCGCGTCGGGCTGGTCACGCCGGGCTCGATCACCGACGCGGCGTGGAACTCCGGCGCGTATCACGGACTCGAGGCGATCCGCGATTCGCTTGGCGTGCCGGTGAGCCATGTCGAGGCGCGGACGCCGGCGGCGCAGGACGAGGCGCTGCGCGCCTATGCGGCGCAGGGCTACGCACTGGTGTTCGCGCACGGGTACGAGTTCCAGGATCCCGCTGAGCGAGTGAGCGCCGAATATCCACTCACAGTGTTCATCGTCACGTCGGGCGCGCGCACCATGAAGAACGTGTCGCCCATGATCTTCCGGCTGGACGAAGCGAGTTACCTGGCTGGCATGGTGGCGGGGCGCCTCACCACGTCGAACCTCATCGGCTTCGTGGGTGGTGTGGAACTGCCGCCGGTAAAGGCGGCGTACGAAGGGTGGGTGAACGGTGCGACGGCGGTGAACCCGAAGGTCCGGAGCCGGTCGACCTACCTCAACAACTGGGACGATGCCGCCCTCGGGCGCGAGGCGGCGCTGGCGCTGATCCGCGCGGGGGTCGACGTCTTCCATCACAATGCCGATGCCGCAGCGCTCGGGGTGTTCCAGGCGGCGAAGGAGACGCCAGGCGTGCTGGTGTTCGGCGCGAACGCCGACCAGTCGGCGCTCGCACCGGCCATCGTACCGGGCTCGGCGATGATCGACCTGCCCCGGGCGTTCCTGGCCATTGCACACGAGGTGCACAAGGGAAACTTCGCGCCCCGGGTGATCGTGTTTGGTCTCGAGGGTGGGGTGGTACGCTACGCGGCGAACCCGGCGTTTGCCGGCAGCCTGCCGTCCGATCTCGAGCCGCAACTCCAGCGCGCTCGTGACTCGATTGTCGCTGGCACCCTGAAGCCGGCGCCACCGCGATGAGGCCGGTGGCGGCGCTTGCCGACGTGGCGGCGTACCTCGATGACTACCTTCGTGTCCGGGAGGTACCCGACTACGACGGCGCGCTGAACGGGCTGCAAGTGGAGAACGGCGGCACGATCGACCGCATCGTCGCGGCTGTGGACGCGTCGCAGGCGACGATCGACGGGGTCGCGGCAGCTGGCGGATCCCCGCTCCTGCTGGTGCATCACGGCCTCTTCTTCGACGGCAACCTTCCGGTCACTGGCCGTCGATTTCGCCGCCTTCGTGCGCTGCTTGGCCATGATGTCGCGGTCTACTCGTCACACCTGCCGCTCGACGCCCACCCCGAGGTGGGCAACAATGCCGTGCTGGCGCGGCTCCTCGGCCTGGAACTGCAAGGGCCTTTCGGTACCCATCGTGGCAACCCGATTGGGGTCTGGGGTCTTGCGCCACCCAGCCTGGGCTCGCGCGATGCCCTCTCGGCGAGGCTGCAATCGGTGCTCGGACTGACGAGTGTTCCCCGGCTCATTGCGGGCGGTCCGTCGCGCGTCGAGCGGGTTGGGATCGTTACCGGCGGGGCGGGCACGATGGTCAGGGAGGCGCGCGAGGCGGGCCTCGACACGTTCGTCACCGGCGAGGGTCCGCACCACACCTACTTCGACGCGATGGAGTTTGGCGTCAACGTCTTTCACGCCGGCCACTACGCCACGGAGACCGTGGGGGTGCGGGCCCTGGCGGAGCACGTCGGCACCAGGTTCGGCCTGCCGCATGCCTTCCACGATCATCCCACCGGCATGTGACGGGGCCCATTCTCGAACTCAGCAACATCCACAAGCGATTCGGCACGGTGCAGGCGCTCACGGCTGCCGGGCTGGTTGTGCGCGCTGGCGAAGTGCACGCTCTGCTGGGTGAGAATGGCGCCGGCAAGACGACGCTGATGCACGTAGCCAGCGGGATGCTGGCGCCCGATTCGGGGGAGATCCTGATCGACGGTGTGCCCCGGCGGCTGCGGTCGCCACGCGATGCGCGCGGAGCCGGGATCGGGCTGGTACACCAGCACTTCACATCCATTCCGGCCCTCACGGTTGCGGAGAACATCGCGCTCTTCGCCGGGTGGGAGGTGCGGCCGCGGGAGCTGGCGCTGCGCGTCGGCGCGCTGACCCAGCGGCTCAACCTTCCGCTCGACCCTGCGGCCCGGGCTGGAACCCTTCCGGTCGCGCTGCTGCAGCGGCTCGAGATCGTGAAGGCGCTCGCGGGCGATGCGCGGGTGCTCCTGCTCGATGAACCCACCGGCGTGCTGGCACCGAGTGAGGCGGACGAACTGCTGGCCCGGGCCCGCGCGTTCGCCGAGGCGGGCGGCGCGGTGGTGCTGATCACCCACAAACTGGATGAGGCGCTGCGGGGTGCTGACCGTGTGACGGTGCTGCGGCGGGGCGCGATGGTGCTTGAACGGGAGACGGGAGACGGGAGACGGGAGACGGAGGAGGGAACAGGGTTAGGAGTCAGGAGTCAGGAGCTGGGAGTACTGACACGGGCGATGATTGGGGAGGCGAGCATTCTCGACGAGCCGGTACCGGCATCGTTCACCGCGGAGGATGCGCCGAGGCGAGTGCATGTAGCGGGGCTCGAGGTGGCGCGCGAGTCGGGGCTGGGCATGGCAGTGAAGCAGGCGTCGCTTGGTATCAGGGCGGGAGAGATCGTGGCCGTGGCGGGGATCGAGGGCAGCGGCCAGCGAGAGCTGCTGCGTGCCATCGCCGGCGTGCTGCCGGTGTTCCGCGGAACGCGCGAGGTGACCCAGCCACTGGCGTTCATCCCGGAGGACCGCACCACGGAGGGATTGATCCCCGAGCTTTCGCTGACGGAGAATGTGGTGCTGGGTCTGGGACGATCAGCAAGCTGGGTAAGGCGAGGTCGCCTCGACTGGTCAGCGGCGAAGCGGCGCACCGGCGAGATGATTGCGGAGTTCGGGGTTCGCGCGGCCGGAACGGATGTGCCGGCAGCAACCCTGAGCGGCGGCAACCAGCAGAAGCTCATCATCGCGAGGGCACTGGAGCGATTGCCGGCGGTCATCGTCGCCGAGAACCCGACGCGGGGCCTCGACGTGCAGGCCACCCGCGCGGTGCACGACCGGCTGCGCGAAGCGGCCGGGCGTGGCGTCGCGGTGCTGCTGTACTCCAACGACCTGGATGAAGTGATGACGCTGGGCCAGCGTATCGTGGTGATGGCGCGGGGAACGCTCCGGGAGGCCACTGCGGGTGCATCACGGTCGGCGATCGGTGAGTTGATGCTGGCGGGCCCGCCGTGAAGAGGCAGGTCGCGTCGTTCGGCGCGGGCCTCGCGGTGCTGGCGATCTTCTTCGCCGCCAGCGGCCACGACCCGGTGGCGGCTCTCGGCGCGATGTACCGCGGTGCCTTCGGCAGCTGGTACGCATTCACGTCGGGGACGCTGGTGCGCGCGATTCCCCTCATGCTGATCGCCCTGGGGTTCACGGTGGGCCTCCGGGCCGGCGTGCTCAACATCGGGGGCGAGGGCCAGTTCTATGCCGGGGCGATTGCGGCGACGTGGATCGGCCTCAAGCTCGGCGGGTGGCCGACCATCGCGGCAATTCCGCTCGTGCTGGCGGTGGCGTTCGGAGCAGGCGCGCTATGGGTGGCGGTGCCGGCGTGGCTGCGGCTCCGGTTCGGCGTGCTCGAGGTGATCAGCACGCTGCTGCTCAACTTCGTAGCCGAAGCGCTGGTGAGCTTCATGGTACAGGGTCCGCTGCAGGAGTCGCAGCACATCTACCCGCAGAGCGACCAACTGCCCCTCTCGGCGCGCCTGCCGGTGTTACCGGGTACGCGGCTGCATCTCGGGATCATGATTGCCCTCGGGTGCGCCGTGCTGGTGTGGTACGTGTTCCGCCGTACCATGATTGGATTCGAGTTGCGAGCGGTGGGTCGCGGACCGATCGCAGCGCGAGTGACGGGCGGCTTGCCGGTGCAGCGCCTCGCGGCGATGGCGCTCCTCGTGTCCGGTGCATTCGCCGGGCTGGCCGGGGGAGTAGAGGTGGGCGGCGTCAGCTACGCGCTCTATCCCAACCTGTCGCCGGGCTACGGCTTCACCGCCATCGCGGTGGCACTGCTAGCACGCCAGTCACCGGTGGGCATCATCGCGAGCGCCATCCTGTTCGGCGCGCTCGAGGCGGGTGCCGGGGCTATGCAGCGTGATGTCGGGGTGCCCGCGGTCGCGGTGTATGTGGCGGAAGCGGTGACGATCATCGCGGTGCTGCTGGCCGACACTTTTTCTGTGCGCCGCCGAAACGTGGTGACGGCATGATGCTCGATGCGGGCATGATCGACGGATTTCTCGCGGCGTCGGTGCGGGTCGCGACGCCGCTGCTGCTGGCGGCGCTGGGCGAAATGCTGGCGGAGCGCGGCGGGGTGATCAACCTGGGGATCGAGGGCGCCATGCTGGCCGGAGCGCTGGCGGCGGCCGTGGGCGCCGCGACCGGCGGGGCCTGGACCGGATTGGGTGCAAGCGCGGTAGCGGGCCTGGCGCTCGCCCTGGTGTTTGCGCTGGTGGCGATCGGGGCAAAGGCAGACCAGATCATTTCCGGAACCGCCACGACGCTCCTGGCGGTGGGTCTGACCGGTGCGCTGTACCAGGCCGCCTTCGGCTCGGCGGGCGCGGGACTGTCGTTGCCGACACTGGCGCCGGTCCGCATTCCGGCCCTCGCGGACGTGCCGTTTATCGGCCCGGCGCTCTTCGACCAGCCGGTCACCACGTACCTCGCGCTGGTGGCCGTGCCGCTTTGCTGGTGGTTCCTGTTTCGCACCCGCACGGGACTGGCGCTGCGTGCCGTGGGCGAATCGCCGGAGCACGCCCGCGCCGCGGGAGTGAACGCGCGGCGGATGCAGTTCGGGGCGACGCTCGTGGGCGGGGCCTTTGCGGGGCTTGCGGGGGGAACCCTGGTGCTGGCCCAGGTGGGTACCTTCGCCGAGCGGATGACGGCGGGCCGCGGATTTATTGCGATCGCCATCGTAGTGCTGGGGCGGTGGCACCCCGTGGGGGTGCTGGGCGCTGCGCTTCTCTTCGGTGCGGCGACGGCGCTGCAGTTTGTCTTTCAGGCGATGGGCCTGGCCGTGCCCTACCAGCTCTTTCTGGTGTTGCCGTACGTGCTGACACTGCTCCTCCTAGCTGGCCTCGTGGGAGGCGTCAAGGCACCTGCGGCGCTGGGCCGGGCGGCGGAGTAGCTGCTTGCGTGTCGACGGACCGCGGAGCACATTCACGCTTCCCCCACATGAGGTACCTGTGCTCTACACCATTCTGATCGGCCTGCTCTCGGGCGCGGTGGCCAAGATGCTCACTCCCGGCAAGGATCCGGGCGGGTGGATCATCACCATCTTGCTCGGTATTGCGGGTTCATTCGTTGGGACCTTCCTGGGTCGCACGCTGGGGCTGTACCAGGACGGCCAGGCGGCAGGGTTCATCGCGTCCGTGGTGGGGGCGGTCCTGCTGCTTCTGGCCTACCGGTTGTTCACCAAGGGGAAGACGGCATAGGCCGGGAGACGGGAGACGGGAGACGGGAGACGGGAGACGGGAGACGGCAGGCGGGCAGAAACTGAGGTTGGTGCGCGGTCGTAGGGAGGGAATCCCCTTCCCTGCGACCGCATGCCGTTTCAGCGTCATCTTCGTGGCGTAGCGCTTTCTCTCGCCCTGCTGGCCAGTTGTGGTGGCGGCGGGGCTGAACCCCCTCCCCCGTTTTCGGGCCAGCAGCTCCGCGTCCTGTTCATCGGCAACAGCCTTACCTACGACAATGATCTTCCCGCCATGACGGCGCAGCTCGCGGCGTCAGTGGATGTGCCGCCAATGAGCGTGGGTCGCGTCCTTCAGGGCAACTACTCACTGGGCGATCACTGGCAGGAGGGCATTGCACAGGGCCTCATCAGGCAGGGCGGCTGGGATGTGGTCGTGCTGCAGCAGGGGCCATCAGCGCTGCCGGAGAGCCAGGCAGACCTGCTCGCCAGCACCCGCAAGTTTGCGGCTCTGGCCACGGAGCATGGTGCGCGAGTCGCGCTGCTTATGGTGTGGCCGGGCGCCGATCGGTCGATGGCGTTCGACTCGGTGCGGATGTCGTATTCAAATGCGGCGGAAGCGGTGGGCGGCATCTTCGTGCCGGCGGGCGAGGCGTGGCGCGCGGCGTGGCGGCGCGATCCGACGCTGGCGCTGTATGCGAGCGATGGTTTTCATCCGTCGGTCACCGGTTCCTACCTGGCGGCGCTGACGCTGTTCGAGCAGTTGTATGGCCGGTCACCCATCGGGGTGTCGGGTGCCGGCATCGAGCCGTCCCGGATGGCCCTGCTCCAGGAATCGGCCGCTCAGGCCGACGCGGAGTTCGGGCGGCGCTAGTGTACAGGGCGGGGCGGGGTGGTCCCCGTCTCGACTACCCCGCCCCGCCCCGGCGCGCTACGGTGATGCTGCCACCACCCGCTGAGCGTTGCGCATCTGGTCCCGTTCTGTAGCAATCATCTGCCAGACACGATCGCGGAGCGCGGGAATGTCGCTGCGGGCCAGGCCTGTCGTCTCCACTGGTTCGAGCACCCTCACCTCGGCCACCGACCGACCAAACCGCCAGTCATGCTTCCGGAGTGCCGTGGCCGCGCCGCTCACCGCGAGCGGGAGAATCGGCACGCCCGCGTCGATGGCAAGGCGGAAGGCGCCGTCCTTGAACGGCAGCATCTCGTCGGTTTCGGAGCGGGTGCCCTCGGGGAAGATGATCACCGAGACCTTCTGCTTGAGGATCTCCTTGCAGCGCACCATCGCCTCGGCGGCCGAGCGGGGATTGCCGCGATCGACGGGTATGTCGCCAGCCAGGCGCATGAGCCAGCCGAGGACGGGAATGCGGAAGAGCTCAGCCTTGCTGAGCCACTTCATTTCCCAGGGCAGGTGACTGATGAGCAGGATGTCCACGAAGGACTCGTGATTGGAGACCACGAGGTAGGGCCGACGGGGGTCCTTCGGCATGGTGCCCGAGATCCGGAATTTCCAGAGCGGATTGAGGGTGGCCATGAGGACGCCGATCTGGCGGAACATGAAACCGACCCAATAGCGGCCGGGATCGGACCCCTTGGTGAACAAGCGGACCAGGGCCATGAGCGGCAGCCAGACGAGCATCGATGCGCCGAGTACGAACCAGGACCAGACGGAGCAGAGCGTGCCCCAGGCGGCGTTCATCGCGCGGCTCCCGCCGAGGCGGTGACGCGGCCCACCTCGAGCGCGATGGCGGCGACGAAAGCGTCGACGTCTTCGGCGGTGGTGTCGAACGCGGTCATCCAGCGAACTTCCGACGTCCGCTCATTCCAGAGGAGAAAACTGAAGTGCTGCTGCAGCGGCCCGATAGCGGCCGCCGGGATGCGCGCGAACACGGCGTTGGCCTGGACCTGCTGGGTGACCTGGATGCTGGGGATCGTGCGGACCTTCTGGTAGAGGCGAGCGGCCATCTGGTTGGCGTGGGTGGCGCTCCGGAGCCAGAGGTCATTGGTGAGCAGTGCCTCGAACTGGGCGGCAACGAATCGCATCTTGGAGGCGAGCTGCATGCCCTGCTTCCGCACGAAGCCGAAATTGGCGGCGCGCTCGGGGTTGGCGAAGATGACGGCTTCGCCACCCAGGAGACCGTTCTTGGTGCCGCCGAAGGTGAGGATGTCCACGCCGGCGGCAATGGTGAATGCGCCGAGCGGGAGGTTGAGGGCGGCGGAGGCATTGGCGAGGCGGGCACCGTCCATGTGCAGCAGCAGTTTATGCTGGCGTGCGAGCCGGGAGAGCGCGGTGATCTCGTCTATGGTGTAGACGGTGCCATACTCGGTGGACTGGGTAATGGAAATGGCAGCCGGCTGGGTGCGGTGCACGTCGCCGATACCGGTGAGACGCGATTCCACCAGCTCGGGCGTGAGCTTACCGTCGGTGGTGGGGACGGTGAGGAGCTTGCTGCCGGCGTGATATTCCCAGGCGCCGCACTCGTCTACATCGAGATGGGCGACGTCGGAACAGATGACCGATTGCCAAGGCTCGAGTGAGGAAGCGAGGCCCAGGACATTGGCGGCGGTGCCGTTGAAGACGAAGTGCACGGCGACAGGTGCGCCCAGGAGGGCCTGGATGCGGGCGGTGGCGCGCGCGGTGATGGCGTCGTCGCCGTAGCTCGGCATGTGACCGACATTGGCGGCGGCGATGGCGGCGAGAACGTCGGGGTGTGCGCCGGCCCAGTTGTCGCTGGCGAAGTGCCGGCGCGGTTCAGCCATGGGCGTGGTCGTCCTCGGGGTTCATCGTTCTGGCGTACTGCCGAAAAGACCTAGTAGTGATAGCGAGCCTGCAGGAAGTCGACCTGATCGTCACGCACGAGGTAGACGAGGCGGTGCTCCTGGGTGAGTCGCCGTGACCATACGCTGCTGCCAAGGTGTTTGAGCCCCTCGGGCTTTCCAAGTCCGGTGAAGGGTTCGCGCAGCGTCGCCTCCACGAGGTCGAGGCACCGGAGCGCCACGCGTCGATCGGTGTCCACCCAATACCGCAGGTCCTCGAGGAACTCGGGCTGAAAAACCGCGCGTCGCCGCCGGGCAGTGCCTGGGTCACTCCGCCGCATCGAGGCCGTACTGACGCCTGAGCGCCTCGACTGAGGCGGGCGCCGTCTTTTCGCCGAGCGCGCGCTGGAGGGCACTGAGGAGCCGGCGCGCGTTGACGGGAGACCGCAGCAGGTGGGCTGTCTCCAGGATGCTGCTCAATTCCGACGCTGCGATGAGGGCCACATCGTCGTGTCCCCGCCGGTTGATGATGACCACTTCACCATTCTCCTCCACCTCACGCCACAGGGCAGCCAGCGTTTCGCGCGCGTTGGAGTAGGTCGTCTGGATCGGCACAGGGGCTCCGTTGTATTGTACAGTATTACTGTACAACAGACTCCTCGAGTTCGCAAGCTGACGCGCTGAAGGAGTATGCCGGGCTCAGCCCTGGACGTGATCGTGATCGTCTTCGGGAGTTTCGTCGTCCCAGAGGGCGAAGATGTTGCCGTCGGGGTCGGCGATCATGGCCATGACGCCGAAGCCCATTTTCGTGGGTTCGCGGACGAAGGTGACGCCGCGGTCGTGGAGGATGCCGGCCACGTGGACCAGGTTGGGGACGTGGAAGGTGAGGCCGGTTTCGCGGCCGACCAGTTTCTTCGCCTCGGGATGGACGGCTGGGTGCACGCCCAGGTGCGGGGCGGCCTCCAGGAACTCGCCGCCGAAGGAGCCCTGGCGGATGAGGGGGAGGCCCAGGGTGTCGCGGTAGAAGGCGAGGGCGCGGTCGATGTCGGAGACGAAGATGGCGATGCTGTGGAGGTTCGATATCATGGGGGAAAGCTAGCTATCCCGGCGCCGCGGCGTGAGCATTCAGCCATGGCTTCCATATCAGCGACGGCAGCTGCCAAACGGAACAAGGCGCGACTGCGGGCGTACTTCGCAGCATTGCCTGCAGGTGCGCGAAGAGACCTGAAGAAGGTTGGCGCCGCAATTCGCGCTGCGGCGCCGGATGCGGTGGAAGCGGTGAGCTACGGGATTCCCTCCTTCAAGTTCGGCGGCCGGATGCTCCTCTGGTATGCGGCATGGAAGAACCACACCAGTCTCTACCCACTGACTGCGGCGGCACGGCGGGCAGCCGGTGCGGACCTCAAGAAGTACAAGACCTCGAAGGGGACGATCCAGTTTCCGCTGGGCGAGGCACCGCCGCTGGGGCTGGTGAAGCGGATCGTGAAGGCGCGCGTGGCGGAGATGTCGTAATGGGCACGATGAAGAACACGGTTATTCGACCGGTTCCGCCTGAGAGCGCCGAGGGAGGAGAGGGGCACACCCACTCGGTGACGTGCAAGCTCTGCGGGGAGACGGTGTACGGCAATTCAGTGCGGTTCTTCGCGGACTGGATCAAGGCGCACCGCTGCGAGCCTGTGCATCGTGTCCGTAACTGAGGACGCCGCGACTGAGGGAGCGGCGCATCCACCGTACCATCGGGAGGCCACAACTCCAGAGCATCGCACTGTGATGAACAGTTTCATGACATGGGTCTGACGTCCCATATGTTCAGCTTCGATTGTCTGCCGTATATTGTCCGCCCATCCGCCAGAAGAACAGCGTCAAGTATTGATGAATTGGTTGATCGGGGCATCCGTCCCTTCCCGGGCATGTGCACCCATGCTGGTCCATGGTCGCTGGCGCGGGACTGCCGGGCGTCGAGGGGGGCCGCGTCGTGCAGGTGGGTGACCAGGTAAACGGGGTCACGATCCGAAGCATCACCCGCGATCGAGTCGGTGCCCGAGGCTTCGACACCACCTGGAGCCTCGCCGTCCGGGTGTGGCCATGAGGCGCTGGTCGCTGGCGGTCCTCGGCCTCATGGCGTGGGGATCGAGCTCGGCCGCGCAGGTTGCACCACGCGGCGAGGACAGTCTCGAAGTTCGATATGTCGATGCCGACCTCCGCGCGGTGGTCCAGGCAATGGGTCGATATCTTGCCAAGCCACTTGTAGCCACGGGAATCCCGGCGACGCGCGTCTCCCTGGAGAGTGCGGGTCCGGTGGCGCGGGAGACTGTGGTGGCGCTACTGCGGGGATTGCTTATCTCACAGCACCTCCAGCTTCAGGAGGAGCCGGACTACTACACCATCATACCGATGCCGCAATCGGTGGCTCCCGTGCAGCCAGTTGCGTCACAGGAAGCCGTCGCCAAAGGACCAGTGCAGCTGCATGTAATCCGGTTGCGCCACGCGCGCGCGGCGGACGTTGCGGCAACAATCAACCTGCTCTTTGGCGGGAGTGGTGAATTCTCGGGGCGATCCGGGCTCGATGCGCCGATGCTGTCCGAGCAGCTCAGGCGCGGCCTCGTGCCGAACGACCAGGCCTCAGTGCCGGCTAGCGCCCCCCCCGCCCAGAGCTCCGCAATCAGCGGCCCGACAATCATCGTTCCAGATGAACATACCAACTCGCTTCTTGTACGGGCCACTGAAGACGATTTCGCGACACTGCGCAGTGCCATCGACCAGCTGGATATCCGGCCGCTTCAGGTGCTGATCGAGGTCATCATCGTGGAAGCGCGGAAGGACAGGTCGCTCTCCCTCGGTGCCGACATCCGCCTGCCGCCGCAGCGCGTCGACGGCGGCACGGTAAGCGGCACCACCACCGGCGGGGGCATCGGTGATCTCGTGCTCAAGTTCATGAGCATGGGGAAGGCCGATGTTGACATCACGATCCGGGCAGCTGCGTCGCGGGGTGACGCTCGGATCATCTCGCGTCCGGTAATTCTTGCGTCGAACAACCAGGAGGCGCGCTTTCTCGTGGGGTCACAGCGCCCTTTCGTCCAGGTCAGCCGTGTCCAGCCCACTGACAATGCGAGCCGGGACCAGGTGGTGCAGTACAAGGACGTGGGAACGAAACTCACGGTTCGCCCGACGATCAATCAGGACCGCTATGTCACGCTGGTTATCCAGCAGGAGATCAACCAGGCGACCAGTGAGACGCAGTTTGACGCTCCCATCATCTCGACCCGTGAGGCCCGGACGCAGGTGCTGGTCAAGGACGGCCAAACCATCGTCATCGGGGGCCTGCGCGACCAGGTCAGGGAGAACATCCGATCGGGGGTGCCGATACTGTCGAGCATTCCGCTCATCGGCGCCCTGTTCGGCGGTGCCAGCAAGCGCAGCAGCGAGACTGAGCTGTACCTGTTCCTGACCCCACGCATCATTGCTACCGATGCAGAAGCCGACAGCCTGACGGCGCCGCGCCTTCCTGAGGACCTCAAATGACTCACGCCATGGTGACTGTCGCTCCACGCCTGTCCAGCGCTTCGCTGCTTGTCGGCGAGCACCCCAGCATCTGCCGGTTGCGAGGCCTGATCTCGCGGGCGGCGCCCCTGAACACGCCGGTGCTGATCGAAGGGCCGACCGGCTCGGGAAAGGAGGTGGTCGTCCGGGAACTGTACCGGCACTCGCGCCTGCGAGGCCCGCTCGTGTGCGTGAACGCGGCGACACTCCCGGAAGGATTGGCAGAAGCTGAACTTTTCGGCGTGGTCAAGGGCGCATACACCGGCGCGGTGCAGAGTCGTGGCGGGCGCTTGAGTGAGGCGCGTGGGGGGATGTTGTACCTGGATGAGAGTGCTGATCTGGCGCCGAGCGTTCAGGCAAAGCTGCTGCGGGTGGTGGAGACCGGCGAAATTACGCGCCTGGGCAGCTCACACTCGGAGCATGTGGCCTTCCGCCTCGTCCTATCGATTCAGGAGACAGCTCACCGGCTCATCAAGCGGGAGCGCTGGCGCCCCGATTTCAAGTACCGGGTATCGGGAATTGTCCTTCAAGTCCCGTCGCTTGTGGACAGGCTTTCCGACCTGCCGTTGCTGGTCACGCACTTCATGGCTGCTTTCGGGCGACCAGGCCTGGATGACCCGTCCATGAAGATGCTCCAAGCCTTCGAATGGCCCGGCAACGTAAGGCAGCTCCGCGTGGTCCTCGAGCGGGCAGTTTTTCTCGCGGGTGCGGAATCGGTGGACTTGTTGGCAGTGGAGCGGTCGTTGGAGCAAGAGCGCGGATCTGACGAGCTAAGTCCACAGCGACGACCTCTGCCTGCAGACCTGAAGGCCATGCTCTCTGAATGCGGGTGGCGTGTCTTGATACTTGCGAAGACCATGGGTGTGAGCCGTGCCACAGCATATCGGTGGCTGGCCGATGCGGCTATTCGCCCTCCCCGCGCCACAGTGCCTTTCCCTTGAGCAGGGGCACAATACGAGTGTCTCGTCCAATGTCGGTTCCGGCCCACTACAGATCTTGTACGAGGGGTATGCTGTCCGCGACAAGAAGCAAGACTTGGCGCGTAGAGCGTGTCAGACCACTCTCGCCCTTCCGCTGACGATCCCTGTGCCGGCGCACTCGCTAGCCCTCAGTGAATACTTGAAGGCACGCTTGCCAGATCGGCCTGAAGGTCGCTGATCTCCTCAGTGCTGACCGTCCCCGGTCCACAGACAAGCACCGCGGCGCCGGCCGCCAGCCGGTCGATGACCTGCAGAATTCTCGGTTGGTCGCCCGGACTTTTCTGGCTCCTTAGTAGAGCTCGCCCAAAGTAATGGCGGGAGCAAAAACCGCTGTCGCCCCTCTCCGCGGTGACCGACGGCTCGCCCGACAGCAGAGCGATCAGGACGTTCGTGTCGAGGAGATACCTACCGCTGCGCGGCATCGACCCGTTCGCAGCCTGCTTCGATCGCGGCCCCGATCTGCCTCAACTCTTCGGCAGAGATCGACCCTGCCAATGCGAGCAGAGGGCCGTGGTCGACCGTACCCTCGAGGGTCCGCACAAACGCCAGCGCACGTTGCTGATCGGGGAGCGGCAGCCGGCGGACGCGAGCGGCCAAGTCGTCTGACAGGGATGCGGACATGAGAGCCGCCGGGCAGCCTGAAGTATGGCTGACACTCGATGTCGCCGTCGCCACCGGTGCCGCGTCCCCCGCCCGCCAGCTGGTCATCCTGACGAACGCCGGGAGAGCAATACCGTCGTCCCCGCCGCTCGAGCCGCTCTGTCAGATGCCATGTGAACTTCCCCAGACATTCGTCATCTGAAGTTCCCTACCCTGACATTCGGGGGGATGCGATGGACACACCGCCGCAGGACGGCATAGGCTCGACGGCATCGTTGGCCGCTCGGGGTGATGCCGTGGTGAAGGAAGCGATGTTCCAGGAGGTGGTGGCGCGGTTGGCGCGGGCCGATGGCAGTTGTGGCGGTGGCCCGGACCGTGCGACTGGACCCCAGGACGGTGCGGGCGTGGCGGGCGAAGGGGCAGAGGCAGCCGCGGGTGGCACGGCGGCGGCGCTCCATCCTCGATCCCTATGTGGAGTGGCTCGACTCTCCAGGCGCCTGCAAAGAGTCGAGGTCCTCCCCGCCGCCGACCAGCGCACGGTGCTCAAGCGCGTCGACGCCCTGCACGAGACCCACCTCCGCACCGCCGCCCGCGCCCGGCCCGCGCCGCCGGGCCGGCTGAGCATGAAAGCCCAGCCGCGAAGGGCCGGACCTCCGTGCAGAGGGCGAGCAGAAGCTCGCCTTAGATCAAGGGAACTCGAGTTTCCCGTCCGAGCGCGGACGCGTGGATGCCCTCAGCTCGGTTTCTAGTTGCTCGTGAAGCGCTTCGTCGGACTCGCGTTGGTCAGCCCATGCCTTGCTCTCATGCACAGCGCGCTTTGCTTCGTAGTGGGACAGGCTAGCGAAGTCCTCGAGTGCCCACATGCTCTCCGCTTTTGTGCACCCCTGTGAACGAAGGTAGACGAGCACTTCCTCCGTTGATTTTCCCTCGCGCATCATCCGCTTTACGGGTTCACGAACGGCTTCTAGGTGGCTCACGACCCCTCCTACTTGCTGAGGTCTTTCATGATCTCCATCACATGCCCAGGATTGGCGCCGCTCACTCGCTGACCGCTAATGGTGATCTGCTCGAACCCCTGCGCCTTGGCAGCGTCTATTAGCTGGCGAGTAAGTTGGAGCATCTGACCCGTGCCCACTTTGACGGTTTCAGCGTCGGCGCCGAACACTGAGAAGTTCTGGAGATGGACCTTGGTGCCATCAACCGCAACCTTGTACGCAACTTCAAGCTTGCCACCTGCTGTCTCGACGAACTGTGAGACACGCTGACCATTCTGAAAGCCCGCTGCTCCCGCGCCTCCTGCACCACCGGCCCCGGCGGCTGCAGCACTGCCCCCTCCAGACAGGAGCCCTACGCCCAAGCCGATAGCTCCACCGGCAGCACCACCGATCAAAGCATTCCGGCCAACGTTCTCTCGGAGCGGCCGGTCGTTCATCGCGTTGTACGCGACGGTAGCAAGCGCAGCGCCGGCACCGCCAATCAGCGCACCCGCAAACGCGGTACACCACGGGGCACACAACCCATAGGGGTCACTGAACGCCACGGGATTGTTCGCCGCGTAGGCATAGAGATTGACGCCGCCGGCCAGCCCGATGGGATCCTGGGTCAGCAAGATCCCACGATCCCGACCTCAAAGCTACTTCTGACGGACGCCTCGACGAACCCGCCGAGCCTGCTCGGCTGGGTGGGCACGTGCGTGCACAGCTTGAAGGCGCACTATCGAAACATGGGTGTATCTGGCCGTTGTTGCGAGGTTTGTATGACCCAGGATGGCCTGGACATCCCGTACGTCCGCACCTCCCTCCAATAGCAGGGTGGCCATGGAATGCCGGAACAGGTGGCAGCTCCCGGCCTTGGCCACGTCTGCCGCCTCGACGTACCGGCGGACCCTCTCCGACAGGCGATTCAGCAGCATGGGAGTGCCGTGGCTGCTGACGAAGAGGAACTCACTTCTCACCTCTCCAACCAGTCGCGGTCGGCTTCGCTTCAGGTAGCGGCGCACCCAACCGAGTGCGCGCTTGCCACACGGAACAACCCGGTCTCGCTGGCCCTTGCCCGCTCGGACCAACACTACCCCCCGTACCTGGTCGATATCTGCCACGTGAAGATGCGCGACCTCCGCTCGCCGCAGGCCAGTGGAGTAGAGGACCTCGAGAACGGCACGGTCCCGAAGGCCAAGCATGGAGCGACTGTCCGGACGCCTCAAGACTCGCTCAGCCTCCCTTGAGTTCAGCACCGACATGGGCAACTGAAATGGCCGCTTTGGCAGGCGCATGGACACTCCGGCGCTGGACACCAGCAGGCCCGAAGAGACTGCCCAACCAAGGAAAGCCTTGATTGAGCCGAGGTATTCCGCCTGCGTGCCCCAAGCCAACGGCTGTCCGGTCCGGAGCCTGGCCTCGAAGAGCGTGAGACGGAAGCGCTCGAGCCGCTCCCGCGAGAGTTCGGCGGGATGCTCGATCTGAAACGGCGCGCACCATCGCAGCAGGCGATAAAGGCACGAGCGCTGGTTTCGTACTGTTGCCACCGCATGATTGGTGGCGCGCAGCCACGACAGGTACTCCTCGACAAAAACACGCACGAGTTGGCTCCGGGTTCTGAGTCCGCTCGAAGCTACGCGCGCTGCGCCAGCCTATCTCACATCGTCTCAGGACATCGCATGAGACACCCACCGAGACATTCCTCGCACTCGTCGAGGCCCTAAGTCATTCAGCGACAACAGCCTCTGCGGCTCGGCACCACGGCATGGGTGCTGCCAATCCACGGGCAACCCGACTCCAGGGAGCTCTCGTGGTTTCTCTCCGTACCGCTCTGCGCCGCCCCCTTCTGCTCTGCCTCTTGCTGCTCGCCACTTCGCCGCTGGAGGCGCAGCAGATCGCGCCAATGTGCGCGGGCGCGGGTTGTCAGGAGGATGTGTCGATATCGGGGTTCCCCGCACTGTCGCAAACACCGGCGCCCGAAACCACGGTGAACTACAACTTCACCGTGACCAACGCGGGTGACCTGGAGCATGAAGTGCGATTTACGTGCACCACAAGTGATCCGCAGGTGTCCTGCAGCAACAGCACCACCTATACCCTGGCGCCTTTCGGCTCGGTGGTCATTCCCATGTCCTACCTGGCCAAGGGTGTGGGAGCGCCAATCACCCATACCCTCAAGCTGCTGAAGGATGACATCATCATCCAGACCGTTGTCATGAATATCCTGGTTTCGGGAGCATCGTTCATTGCGCACGCCAAGCCGATTGACACGGATACCGCTCTGGCCACGGACACGCTGCGTGCGCTCTTCACGCACGCCAGCCCGGTGGTCCCGGGGAGTGTCAAGGTCTGGCTCGATAACACCCTGACCGTCAACACTCTGACCGCCACTTCCACCGGCTACACGCTACGCCTGACGGGCGCAACGATCAACACGGCGCTACCGGTCCACACGTGGAAGAGTTACGCCTGCACCGTAAGCGGCCGATGCGACTACTTCAGCTCGTCCTTCCGGCTCGTCGGACCGATCACCTACGCCCTCGATGACTCGCTCCCGTCGGCGACCGGGACGGGCACGGGAGGGGTAGGGATGCTGGGTGGGTTGCCGCTACCACCCATGAATCAGCGCGGGTGTGCCCAGGGCCCGGACGATCCGGAGATCAACATCACGCCGAAGTGGATATCCCAGCCAGGTACCCCGGGGGTGGCACCCGCAGGTATCGTGTTCCTGGCTGCTACGGTGCCCACGAACACGGTGCTCGTCATTCGAACCACAACCGTGGACCTCAAGCCCGGCAACGGACGGCCGCTCTGCGCCGACTACACCCACTTGCAGGACAATCAGTTTGACTGGGGCTACTGGATCGGGGCAGAGAAGAACGATGCCCTCTGGGCCGGTTATCCGTGGGGCGACCGCACCGTGGCTCTTGGTGACGAGCGCAGGGGCGACCCGCTTGATGATGGTCCGTGGGAGTTGGCAAGCGCGACCATTCACGGCCCGAACCCGTCGGCCTCTCGCTTCGCGGCGGCGCGGCTCGGCCGCGAGAGTCACGCACGATCGCAGGAGACAAGCAACCGCGTCCGTGCGATCACCACGATGTCTCGCGTCCCGGATCCCGGAGCGATCAAGCCCAGCACGTTCTCGCTGAGCATCAATGGCACCACGATCATCTCCGCGGGTGCCGTGGCGTCGGGTATCACCGGTGTGACGCTCGTCAGCCTGGACCGTGTTGGCGCGGAGGTCCAGGTTGCGCTGGGCCACCCGCTGCTGCGCAAGTTCAACCCCCAGAACCCGACAGCCAACTACGGTGGCTGGAACGAGATCATTGCCGGGATCTCGGATTCGACGGCGCATCACACGGATGTACGTGGGCGCTTCGTAATGGTTGGGCCGGGCGCGGTCCTGCCCCTCGCACTCGCCCGCCTTCGGGACTTCACGAGCCTCGATCAAGGCGACTGCGCGGCCTTTGGCGCCTTTCAGTGTGGCGGCGTTGCGCTGACGCAGGCCATACCGGGATTTGTCTCGCGCGACAAGCAGCGAGACCTGCACCTGATCTATCGCTCTGCGAGCCAGCGCCAACAGACGATCCTGCCGCTCAAGGTCACGATCCAGCGCGACCAGAAGGCCCCTGACTCGACGTGGACCTGGGCCGTCGCCTCCGGCAGCACCATAAGCGACACGCTTCGCTATGCGGGGCTCGCCGGCAGTCTGTCCGGATGGCAGGCGAGCAACCTGAATGAGTGGTCGGACGAGGCGAGAGCCGTTGCCACCGAGGTACGGGCCCCCGCGGCTGGCAATGCCGCGATCCGCCGCGTTACGGCGGTTGTCCGTGGCTTTTATACCGACACGCTGCTCAACAAGGTGACCCGCGATGATACCCTGTCGCAGGATGTCGTCCAGCTCCACTTGAGCGATACTCTGTCCACCCGGTTCGGCCCGGGCTGGCAACTGGCAGAACTCCATCGACTCGTGCTCGGTCAGTCACTTGGCGGGGCTCCCGCGGCCATCTGGCTCCGTGGCGACGGTTCCTACGCGATCTATCGCAAGCCCGGGAGTACCTGGTCAGCCCCCGCAGGAGAAACAGCCCGCCTCGTTCAGTTCAGCGTCGAGCAAACGGGGGCGCTCTATGTCCTGTACCTCGAGAATGGCGCCGCCATCGGCTTCCGCACCGACGGCTGGCAGGTCTGGACGCGGGACCTGGTGGGTAACTACACCACTTTTGCGTACGCGACGAGCGCGTCAAGCCGCCTCACATCCATCACCGATCCGGCCGGGCAGCGGTTCGACTTCACCTACTATCCCGCGGATACCAGGAAAGGCCTCGTCGCCGCCATAGTGCGCTACGCAGTTACCTCGGATACGATTGCGAGGTTCGACTATACCACCACCGGAACGCCCGGCCGCCTGATCAAGGTTGCCACACAACGTACAGGATCCCTCGCCGACTCCGCCCGCTTCAGCTACTTCACCACCTCCGTCGGTGCCTTCATCGACTCGATTGTTGATCCGCGCGACACCACCGGGCGCCGGGTCGCATCGCGGGTTGCCTATGACGCCACAACCTGGACACCGACGTATGTCACGCGCGCGAAGCCCGGCTCGGCGCAGTATCGCGATGTGTGGCGGCGCGTCTCGCCGCGCACGGGGCGCGGCCGGGGCCCAGCCGGCCCGGCCGGAGGACAACTGGTCGATCGCATGGCTGACATGTCCCAGGTGCTTGGCACGTACGTGCCCTTCGCCGGGCTGCCGACGGACTTTGGTACCGACAAGTTCAGTTACCCGACATATGTGCGCCGGATATCCGAGCAGCCTCGACCGCTTGGCGGCGGGCTGATTGAGACGCAGGGTGGTGACGACGTGCGCCGGATCGGCCGCGATTCGCTCGGGCGGGTGATTCGCATTGTTGCGGCTCCCGATTCGGCTGCACTCATCGATTCAGTCCGCTTTCACTACGACGCACTCAGTCGCGTTGATACAATTGTGCGGACGACCCGCGAATACAAACCGCTGCAAACGCGCGTCACCGACACGCTGTCATTTACGTATGACTCGGTCAGCATCACAGCGGGCGCTCAATGGTGTTCCCGGCTCAAGACGTCCAAGGACGAAATGGCGGCGGTCACCAAAGTGGAGTACGGGCCGAACGGGCCGCGCCTCTGTCTCCCTGACCGCGTCATCGGCATTGCGAGTGACACGACCTCGTTCAAGTACGACGGCAGCATTGGCGCCGGGCGGCCGGCAGCCGCGCGACCGGTGAGTACCACCGGTGCGGACGGCGTCGTGACAACGGCAACGTACGAGACGGTCCTCTGGAACACGGCCACGGTTACCCGCACGGCGGACGGAGCCGTCTCACGACTCTTCTACGATCGCCTGGGTCGTCCAGACTCGGTGCTGGACCCCGAGAACGTGCGCACAGCCTTCCTGCGTGATCGCTACGGCAGGGTCACGCACTCGAAAACAGGGAGCGGGCCGCTTGCGCCTGTCGCACGAACCACCTTCGATCAGTCTGGTAACGCCATCTCGATAGATGTCTACGCATCACAGCTCGAGAACCTGGCGGTGCCGAGCGGAACCCTGCAGACAACCCGCACGTTCCTCGACGTGCTCGGTTGGGTTGATTCGACCCTGACGCCCGGCTCGCGCGCCGTCTCGAGCGGCTACCAGGCTCGCAAGCAGAGTTTTCAACGGAACGGTTTCGGGAGTGCGAGCGCAGAGTATCCCGGCAACAGCACGAGGATCGCTCGCATTTTCGACTGGGACGGCCGGGTCAAGTACGTCAACGAGAGCGCCCTCAGCGCGAGCATGTCCATGGATGGGGAGCGCTTCGCCGACGCGGCCACGATGACCTGGCTCAATGCGCTTATCCTGCCGACAGGGCCGGCCATCAATGCCGGGCGGGTCCACCAATACAAGTATGACAATCGCGGGCGGCTCCGGGGAACCTGGAGCTATGAAGACTACATTGGCCCGACAGCCTACTCGCACCGGCACTACGGCTACACCCGTGCCGGGCTGCTGGCCGCTGACACCCTGAGTTTCGACAGCCTCACCATCATCAGGCAGTACGAGTACAACCGCCGCGGCCAGCGTACCAGGATGACTGACGCGATAACCGCGCTCAAGCCATTCTCTTCCGGCGACGCGACGAGTGAGACCGTGTACAGCTACGATGTCACAACTGGTCGGCTCACCACGGACTCTGCGTTCTATGGGAGCGGCAGGCTGCCCCTGGCCTCGGTGGCCCTGGTCTATGACCGAGCAGGGCGCGAAACGCAGCGCACCGTGCGGGTGGATGGCGGTGTCCCCCTGATAACGACGACACATTATGACAACAAGGGACGGGTCGACAGCGTCGACACCAAGCAAGGGTCGACACGTCACTATGGATGGTGGGGAACCAGCTACAACAAGCAGGATGAGCTCCTTGCGTACACGAGCAGCGAGCCCGGCGCGACTTCCGGCAGCCACATCATGGAGTACGCGCTCGATGGCACGCGGCGCCTGACTCGATCCACGGCGGGCTTCCACACGAATGTCTGGACGTACGATGTCCTTGGGAATCGGCTGAGCGAGAATTTCACTTCGACGCAGGTGGTCAGTTGCACCGGGCCGCGCAGCCTGACCTACGGCGTGGACAGCCGGATACTCTCACGTGGAGCCCTGCCTGGCCAACCCCCTTGCGGCCAGAGCACCTATTTCACGAACCAGGCTGGTCAGCGCCTCGGCGAAGCCGACCAGACGTACACAGGGAGCGCACAGGTGCAGTTGAGGTCGGTCATGACCTACACGGCGAGTGGCCAGCTCTACTATAGCGCCACACCGACGGGGATCACCGGATCCTGGGACCACCTCTGGACGTGGAGCGATGCCCAAGGGATACGGGTCATGTCACGCATGGCCACCGTAAACGGAGTGTACCCCACCCCCAATCCGATGACTTCGGGCCAACGCACCTACTATGGCTATGACGGATCGAATGTCGCCGTCGAGGTGGTGAGCGGGGGCGGTGTATGGCGGGTCGAGCGGCGTCACATGTTCCTGGGCATCGACCAGGAAGTCGCGGGCCGCTATGTGGTGGGCCCGGTCAAGAACCTGTACATCGTGACCGATCGCCAGGGCACGATGGTCAAGGCGATGGAGGCGAACGGCAACACTGCCAGTTCCGGGCTCGTTCGTGGGGCATTCGGCGAACGCCTGGGCCTCGGCGCCAACGGGAGCAATGCGACCGCGACCGGATTTGCAGGGGCAGGGAGCCCTTCTCAGGCGGGCTATGCATACCTTCGGAATCGGTGGTATGATCCAACCACGGGGCGCTTCCTGACCCAGGATCCCATCGGGCTGGCCGGCGGCGTCAACCTGTATGCGTACGCTGCGAACAATCCCGTCGCATACAGCGATCCATTTGGACTCTGCGAACCGTTCTGTACTGCGATAGATGTCGCCATGGTGACCGCCGACGTGGCGGACATCGCTGTCAATGGCATGACAGTTGGGCGAGGGCTCACGCTTGCAGTGGACGTTGTAGCCGCAGCAATTCCGTTTGTCCCCGCTCTCGCCGGCGCAACGGCGCGCGTGGTCCAAGGCGCGCAACGCGCAGAAGGAGTTGTCCACAACAATTCACTTAGGACAACCGCCCCGGCGCAAGGCTACTCCCTGCGCGACAAGAGTACCGGCAGCGTGCTCAAGTATGGGGAAACAACTCAGGGAACACGTCGCTACACTCAGAAGTACCTCCGTGAGAACAACGCAGAAATGGTGTTTGAGGCGAAGGGTTCGAAGCAAGAGATGCACGACTGGCAGCACCAGAAGATCACGGAGCACAAGGCAGCAAATGGCGGTAGCCGTCCGCCCCTCAACAAGTCTGACTACTGATGCGATCTATGAAACTCTGGATGAGTGGTGAGGTCGATGCGGACGTATACGACGCCTTTCGCGCGGCGAGGCAGGATGTTGAGTCCGCTGTAGCGGCAGTGCTTGCCCGCGAGTCGTTTGGACCCCCTGCCCTTGAGTGGGCAGTCATTCCCATCATCCGCTCGGAAGACCATCCCGACTACCGGGAGTTGGTGCAGTTCCATGCTCGCCGAACGACCGTGGAGTTCCGGCTCAGGGTGTCCCACGTGCAGTTCCGTTCCGGAACATCGGGGCAGCAGCGAGGCCTCCTTGTCCAAGCTCTGTTACGCAGCCTGTCGATGTTGCCCGTGGGGCTATCGGCGTCCGTCAGGGCCGCAGAGCTTGGAGCAGGCCTAGGCGCTCTAGCCCGGTCGGAGGGCTGGCCATTAACCTAGGGAATGCACTAACTGGACGCGCCAGCCGACCCCGTGCTGGATGGAGCACGGTCCGTTAGCTAAAAGCGCGCCGCACACGCGCCCAAGCCGACTTGATCTTTGGTTGTGGGGGATCCTGCTGACCCAGGATCCCATCGGGCTGGCCGGCGGCGTCAACCTGTATGCGTACGCGGGGAACAACCCCGTCGCGTTCAGCGATCCGTATGGACTCTGCCCGCAGGTGCCCCACCTTTGTGTCGTGGCGGCCGTGGCTGTGTTCAAGATCGCTTCCGCCGCCGCTCGGTCGCCTACTGGGCAACGAGTTGTCCAGCGTGGGTCGGAACTGGCGCGCAATCTTGCCCAATCGGGCGCCGTTCGCCAAGCCGGAGAAGCTGCGCACCACATCGTCGCGCAGACCGCGAAGGCTGCTCAACCAGCCAGAGACAAGCTCGCGGAAGTTGGCATCAAGATCAACGATGCAGTGAATGGTGTTATTCTGCCCGCCACGAGAGAGTATGTGGGTCAAGCAGTCAATCACCTGATAGTCCACACGCAGAAGTACTACAACGCCGTCAACGAGGCGCTGGCGAACGTGCAAGTCAAGGAAGAAGCGGTTGCGGCGCTCAAGGCGATCGGAGAGGCCCTCAAGGACGGATCGTTCACTCCGTGACCATCACAAGCATTTACAAGCTGGGCTACCAGCTAGATCGGGTGACCAGCTTCGCGCTGGTGGACCAAACCGCGGGTTTCTTCAACCAGTTCGACGGGCGCGCCCTCGCGTCGGCGTGGTCCCCGCCTCGCGTTCACCCGGCGGACACACCCGACGATGATGCGACCCTGGGGGATTGCACGGTTCTAGGCACGGTCCCGCTCTTGTCGCAGCGGGCTGCCGCGGTTCTCGACGAGTTCCTACGGGATTCCGCCGAGCTCCTGCCGGTGGTGTATCCGAGGGCACCGTACTTCGTGCTGAATGTCCTGGGAATGGCGGACTGCCTCCTAGAAGGGGCATCTGATCTTGAGCGGTTCCCAACCGGCCGCGTGATGCGGGTGCGGCGCTACGTGTTTGACCGGGCACGACTGCCGGGCACCGCGATCTTTCGAATACCCCAGCTGGCTCGGGCTCATATATTCGTGAGTGATGCTTTCCGGGTTGCTGTGCAAGCCGCAGCTCTCAATGGGTTTAATTTTGAGTTGGTGTGGACCGCTTGAGCCGAAGGTCGAAGCCTAAGGCGCCCCTACCGTGTGTGAACAAGGCGCGCGCTCAAGAGCGAAGTACGACCTACCTTGCAAGAACGCAGCGGAAAGTAGGAAAGGCGCAATTGGCTTAGCAGGGCTGCTGGGTACGACAGCATCAATCTCGGGATCCTGCTGACCCAGGATCCCATTGGGTTGGCTGGCGGCGTCAATCTGTACGCGTATGCGGGGAACAATCCCGTGAGCTTCAGCGACCCGTTTGGACTGTTCGAGTGCGTTCAACAGGGAAACTGCACACAAGGGGAAGTTGGGAAGGTCGGCGCAAGGAACAATAAGTCCCTTGCGGACATCCGTGCGGATATGAAGGCGGATGGCAGCGTCAATGAATTGCCCTATGTCATAGCGGCGGCGACCATTTCGGTGAGCGCTCCAACGACAGCGATGGGAAGGGTTGCGGCAGTACTCGTACCACGGGCAGGGACGGCACTTGGCCGCTTAGTTGGCAAGCCAAACCCTACAAAGCTGAACCGAGCGGGGGATCAACAGCCTTTCAACGCCAGGAATGGGCAATACCTTGCTCCATCTGCGAATCCGGGGCTCAGGAATTCACCAGTCGGGGACTTTGGGATTGGATTTGGACAGGGCTACGCGTCCGGAATTACGGGTGCGGTGGCGCCAGACGCAACTAGTGCTGCTATGGGTTGGGGGCAAACGGTTGGTCAGTTCGTGGGCGTCCTATTCGATGGAAACTAGAAATGACTGCACCGATTCTCCTCGTATTGACCCTGGGCATTGCCTTCGCCGCGTTCTGGCAGCTCGGCAAGCGCCCCCACGCGCACAAAAATCTGCAGCCCGATGACGTCAAGCGGTTATTGGGTACGCTTCTGCGCAGGGGCTTCAATCAGGGATTTCTAGTGCTTGACGTAAAGCTTCGATCACAAAAGGGTCAAAGGCGGTTCATTCAGTTTACGAAGTACATTAGGAGAGGACAAGCAGGGCTTCAGTTTGACTTTCCCTTGGTGGATTGGTCGACCCCTTACTACGCGGAATTGCAGTCTGTTCTTAGGCGGGATGGCTTTTCGTTCGTTACGACGAGTACTGGTAGGACTGACACGCGAGAGTTCCTCACGATTGATTTCGGCTCAAGCATTGATCGGGCATCACAACTCGCGAACGTGGCGATTGAGGTGTTGGTGCCTACGCAATCGGATAGGAATATCACTGGCTTTTTACACAATGTCAGTGCTCGCGACACGGAGGTAACTGCGTAGTATGCCACGCAGGCGCTCCATCGCGAGTGCGCGGAGGGATGGAGGTTCGCCGTCGAACGGTCCAGCGGGAGCTGTAGAGGGCCTACCGGCGCCGGCGCGCGGAGCTCATGGTCGATGGCTCCGCGGAAGACGTTACGCTGAAGGCCTGAACTGGAGGCTCAAGAACGAACGCGTAAGTCCGCTATCTCGGATCCCTCAACGGCGAGAAGTCGACTCTTTCTGGGATCTTGCTGACCCAGGATCCCATCGGGCTGGCCGGCGGCGTCAATCTGTATGGGTATGTGGGGAACAACCCGATCGGATTCAGCGACCCTTATGGGCTGGCTCCTGAACACGGTTGCCCGCCGTGCCTGCCGCAAGGTGTAGAGGGTCTGGCAAATCTGTCACCGGGGGAGCTGCAGTCAGCACTTGAAAGATCCCTCGAGCCCCCGCTGTCGCATTCGTACGACGTAGACCTGAGTGTGACTGTGCCCGGTGGCAGTTTGTCTCTTTCTGATCCAAGCCACATGCGGACACAGATCGGTGGACTCGCTGGCGTGACGGTCGACTTCACGATGACGGCCAACACGACGCCCGCTAACCCGGCCACTCTTGACCTCGGGACAGGGCTGTCTTTGGTCGCGGTGAGTCTCGGGAAGGGTGTCGCCAGTGTGCACATTGGCCCGAGCATTGGGTCCCCCCTTGGGGTGACCCTTCCGGGGACAACGGACATCAACACTCGAGCCCCCGCCTCCGGGACGATGCCGCGCGACGCCACATCTGTGCGACAGGGATCTCCGGCAATAGGATACTCAGACTCAGTGGGACGGCTCCTCAGCGGCAGGCCGTAGCGTGTTGCAGCGCGAATGGCGACCGTGCACCTTGCTCGCGGCAGCGCTTGTTGTGGGTTGCTCAGACATCCGACACCTACGCCGCGCGGCCGAGGGTGTCGCCGCGGTCGTGCCGGCGCAGGAGGTGACTGCCACGCTGAAGGGACGGGGCCAGTTGGTCGTCACCATTGTCAACTCACCGTTGGGTCGTTCCCCTGATTCAGTCGTACGCAAGGTGTCCGAGGAGCTCGCGATTCAGGTTAGCTCGCAATACGACGGGGACGGACCGATTGCTTCGGTCACAATCTCCTTTCGAGAACGCGCCAGCGTTGGCCCCGTGGGCGCACCCACTGGCGTTGCTTCCTATGTCTTCACTATGGCACCGATCGACACCCTAGCTGCGTACGACACGCGGAAATAGAGAGCAGGGCATGCCACCCCATTCCGCCGCGAACATGTTGCGTGTGGCCCTTGCGGCGGTTGCCATCATTTCCTGGGGAGTTGCCCTCGTGCTGGCATTCCTCACAGCGGTGGGTCGATCGGGCGGGCCCAGGAGATGGTTCGTGCCGCTCTGGTCCAGTACCGGCCTGTCGGATCAAGGCCTGCGGCACCGTCGCCTGCATGTCCGGTGGGCCTGTGTTGGAACTCTTGCGGCCCTAGCGGCGGCGTTGGTATAGACGCAGTGTTTGACCCCGATTGAACGGATACCGCTTTGCTCTGGGGGCCAACATTCTCCGGGGATCCTGCTGACCCAGGATCCCATCGGGCTGGCCGGCGGGGTCAATCTGTATGCGTACGCGGGGAGCAACCCCGTTGCGTTTAGTGACCCCTTCGGCTTGCTCGCCGACACGCTGCGATACAACGGAAAGACTCTGACTTTGAGTGCCGACGATGGGACGATAAAGTGGACCGGACGCGCTACGTCGGGACGACCTGGTGCCACCACGAATGACCAAGCCAAAGAGAACTTCGGCCCAATACCTGAAGGAACCTACGAGACGGGCAAGATTTTCAACGAGAAGGGGCTGAGGAAGGTCTTGTTCAAGATTAAGACTCTTGGCGCTGACTACGGTGACTTCCGTACGCCACTCACGCCAACGAACAACTCGGACTCGAAGGGAAGGACAAGCTTCTGGCTGCATGGTGGACAGAGGCCCGGATCGGTGGGGTGCATTGATGTTGGATATCGGGACAGGAGCTTGTTCACTCTGTTGAAGCAGGCGGACGGCCCCGTGCCACTCATCGTGACATATCCATCAACTCAACTCCATCAGGCCCCATGAGCCTACACGTTCCTCGTCCCGCATTGGTGGCGGGCTTCATCGCAACGCTATGCTATGGTGTACTCCATCAGCTATGGCTGAGGCAATGGCTTGCCCAGAATACCGGTCGGTTGCCTTCGGTTCCGAGTTGGCTACTCGTGGTTGCATTTTCCATCGTCTTCGTCGGTTCAGCCGCTGCTGCCGGTCTCGCTGGCGCGCACTGGAAACTGATTACGGCCTCGGTCGTTACTGCATCGGTAGTTTGCGGTCTAATGGTCGCAGCCGTCGCGAGCTGGGCGACATCGAGCACCGAGATCTACCGGGACGTGTCCCCGGCCCAGCAGCTCTTGGCAGTGAGTCCCTACATCCTAGGAGTGGCGATTTCCCTGGGATGCCTGGGCCTGTTCCCGGCTTGGCTTGCGCGAATCGTGGCCGGGCGCGCATGACTGGTCTTGGCACGAACGCGTGAGCTAGCACGGGATGGTGACGATCCTGCTGACCGAGGATCCTGCTGACCCCAGCGACGTACAGGCCACTGGGAGAGCTGGGGCTCCACCCCGCGCTGAGGCTGCTTGCCAGTGAAGTGTATGTACGGTATTCTAGTCATGTACACACATTTCAGGGAGGTTGTGTGGCCAAGACGCGATCGCCCGCTAAAGGGGCCCGCAAGGTGCCCAAGACCTACCGTCTGGCACCCGACAAGGTAGCCGCCGCCCAGCGCGTCCTGGGTGCAGCGACCGCGACCGAAACGATTGAGCAGGCGCTCGACCTCGTGGTGTTCCGCCAGGCCCTGATCGACGGCACGCGCAGCCTCTTCGGGCTCACGATCGACGCACCCGAGCATGGCTAGGGCGGACGCCGGCGCACGGAAGTACGCGCTCGATACCAACCTGTTCATTCACGCCTTCCGCGACCCCGTCGCCCGGGAGGCGTTGCTGCGTTTCCACGCGGCGTTTGCCCCCTTCGAATACTTGAGCGTCGTCGTGGCGCAGGAGCTCCGGGCCGGCACCCGGCGTCCCGGCGACCGCGCCCGCCTGGAGCGGGAGCTGCTGGCGGTGTTCGAGCGCACCGGACGGGTGGTCACGCCCTCGCGTCAGGCATGGCACGATTCCGGGGATGTGCTCGCCGCGCTAGCGGCCAAGGAGGGGCTGGAGGCGGGGCGGGTCTCCAAGGCGTTCGGAAATGATGTGCTTCTGGGGCTGTCCTGCCGCGAATCCGGGCTCACACTCGTGACGGATAACATCGCCGATTTTGAGAAGATCAGTCGAATTGTGCCGGTACCCTACGTCGCTCCCTGGCCCGGAACCCTCACCTGACGCCCGCGCGAGGGACTCGTTGCGGCTCGGCTCCGGGGGCATGCGTCGTTTCGTGAGGGTGTAACGCTAGCGACGGCGAACACGTGGAGTTCGCGCGGCTCCGGCACGTTGCGCCGGTCGCGTTCCCTGTCCCCACTCATGAGAAGACGAGGGGCGGTATTGATCCTTGAAGCAGGTGATGACTGGTCGCGTAGAGCATGACCGAGTATCAGGCCAACCACCAGCGATACTGACCCAAAGCCGATGGCCGCGACCAATCCGCCGGGACGGCGAATCTCCAGGCAGCCCCTGGTCACCCTCACGCACGGAGCTCGAACATGACGCCGTCCGAACTCGTTTTCCTGGTGGACGAGGCGCCCGAAGTCGGCTATGTGGCGCGGGCGCTCGGCGCCTCGATCGTCACGGAGGCCGACGATCTCCCCGCGCTGCGGACCCAAGTGCGCGACGCCGTGCGCTGTCACTTCGAGGCGCCGGCGATGCCGCCCGTCATCCGGCTCCACTTCGTGCGCGACGAGATTATTGCCGCGTGAGCGGTGCCAACGCGCAGCTGCCCAAGCGACCGGCTACAGACATGTCGTCACGCGGCAGACCGGCAGCCACATCCGACTCACGACACAGGAGCATGGCGAGCATTATCTGACGATCCCCGACCACACCACCCTCCGGGTCGGAAGAAGAAGGCCAGCCGGCCCTGACATCGCGCGCGGAGCAGCTACCTCGGCGTCACCATCAGGTGCGCCCACGGCTCGCCAGGATACATCAGCCACGGCCGGCCTGAACCATCGGCCGAAGTGGAGAAACCGGACGACGCAACCGTCGCATACGGGATATACACGACATACCAGCGGGTGCCGTTGCCGCGAGGCAGGCCGGTAGCAGCGTCGATGCTGTCCTTGGGCGCCACCATGTTGTAGAGCGCCGCCGGGGTCGTCGGCATGCTCCAGCGACCGGCCTTGATGTCCGCCAGGCGAGCGCTGTCCACCTGCGCGTGCTTCAGCTTCAGCTTGTGCAGTTCCCTGCCCCGCGCCATGAACGGCTCGAGCGACTGCTGGTAGCAGGCCACCTGGAAGCGATCGGTGGCAGGATCATCGGCCAGGCAGATGAGTTCGTTGGTGCCCTTCCGGATCTCGACCAGTTCCCCGCCCTGCCACCCCAGCACGCGCGCACCGGCACGCATGGAATCGGGCGCCGGCAGGACGGCACCGGCCACCTGCTGCTCAACCGACGGGGCCTGGGCCCAGGCAGGAGCGGCGGCGATGACCGAAAAGAAAAACACCGCGCAGCCCCAGATACGGGACTGCGCGGTGCCATTCATGTGGTAGCTCAATCTTCGACGATGATGAGGTACCTCGACGCCGCCCAGAACTCACTCGGCGACGTGATCGTCTGCGTACCGACGAGCTTGCCCTTGTTGTCCGGGCCCGGCTGGAGAAGGCTCGGGTCCTGCCGGGAGATGATCTTGTACTTCTTGCCCTCGGGCAGCGTGATGCTGCGATCGGTGCGGGCATCGAGCACCTGGAACGCCGCCGGGTTCAGGTCACGCGCCGGGACGGTCTGCCTGCCACCGAACACCAGGAACTTCTTGCCTTCCTGGACGATGACACCCTTGGCGCGGAGCGAGTCCTTGGTGCCGAGGGCCAGGAACACCTGGTTGGCCTCGTTGCTGACGAGCGTGACGCTGTCGGCGAGCTGGCGGTTCTTGACGGTGACCGTCTCGACCTGGGCCCCGAGCTGCTCGATCTGGACCTTCTGGGCAACGATCGTGGTCTTCTGCTCCTCGATCGTGGTCTGCTGCGCCTCGATGTTGGTGCGCAGTTCCGCGATCTGCTTCTGGAAGTCGTCGATCTGCTTCAGGAGCCGCGCGTCCTTGCGCTCGAGGGAGCCGATGCGCGCCTTGGTGCGCTCGAGCTGTGCTTCGCTCTCGTTGAGGCGGGCCACCGCCTCACGGATCTTGCCCAGCAGGATCTGGCGGTCTTCGGCGGCGCTCGAGGCGGTGGTGCCCTCGCTCGTCGTGGTCGGGCTCACACCCAAGCCCCGGGCCTTGGCGAGCTCGCTGTTGACGTCGCTCACGAGCTTGCTCGTCGCGAGGACTTCGCTCAACAGGCTGTCCTTCTCTGCTGCCAGAGAAGTGGCCTCACTCTGTGCCTTCTCCAGATCCTTCCGGCTGGCGCACCCAGCCGTCATGATGAGAAGGCCTGCCAGCATCAGCTTACGCATTCGATGATTCTCCGTTAACAGCGACTGTCCGCATCCCTTGAAGATTTCGATCCGAAGCCCGCGCGCCTGCGCGTCGACCTCGAATCCGGCGACCGCGCGCGGAGTTGGCGGCTGCCGAAGGCGAGCTAACACTAATCAGGGCAAGGCATTTGCGTAGTGCGCCAGATCACACTGGGCTCGTCCTTACCCGGGAGCGGTGATGTGCGTCACAGTCGAGAGTCGTGAGTCGTGAGTGAGTCGTGAGTCATGAGTCGTGAGCCGTGAGTCGTGAGTCGTGAGTCAGTCGGCAGTGGTCAGTAGCTGGCGGACCCTTACCTCCCTGTACCCGAAGATCCGGGACAAGTCTCTCCTGACCAGCGGAAGAACCAGGCGGCCGAGTGGGCCGAGGGGGAGCTGGTAGCGCACCGTGTCCTGGACGAGGGTGCCGCCATCGGGCGCATTGGTGAAGGTGTGGGTGTGTTCCCAGAGCGCATACGGTCCGCGGAGCTGCTCATCCACGAACCGCAGGGGTGGCTCCCACTCGGCGATCCGGGTGCGCCAGGAGAAGGGAATGCCGCGAAGGCGGAGCCGGTAGTCGATGATCGCGTCTTTCCGCATGGCGATGGGGAGGGGCGTGGTGATATGGAAGTGCAGTTCGGGCGGGGTGATGGCCTCGAGGTTGGCGGCGTCGGCAAAGAACGCAAAAACCTCCGGGCGAGGGAGGGAAAGGTGCATCGAGGTGTGGAGCAGATGGTGAGGCATGGGAGACGGGAAACGGGAGACGGGAAACGGGAAACGGGAGACGGGAGACGGAAAAGCAAAGCCGCCCCTAGAGTGGGCGGCGTTGCTGTTCCCTGCCCTGCCTGTGTCTTACACCGCAGGCTTCTTGAAGAACCCGGCAATGAGCGGGATCAGGATGCCGCCGATCAGTGACGCGGCCACGTTGCCGAGCATGGCGTTGCCGCCGAGCAGCCCGGTGAGCACCCCGCCGAGCGCCTGCCCTCCGCCCACGCCACCCAGGAGTCCCATTACGGTGTTTACGAGTGGTCCGTAAGACCGCGCCTTGTTGAGCAGTCCGGCAATGTTGCCGCCGGCAGCACCTGAGATGGCCTGAATGAGAAGGCTGGTCGGATCCATGAGTTGTTCCTGGGTTCGTGTGGGTCGAGCAGGTGCCTGCAATGGTCGGGTGGTACGCCGTATAGGTTGGGGGCCATCGGGGCCGGGCGCAAGACTACGCCAGGACTATGGCCCGGTGGTTCCGGTGGCGGCCGCACGGGTGTTCCGGCGCATGCGCTCGAGCCCGGGCCGGGCAAGTGCCGTGTCGGCAAAAAGGGCCTCGAAGGCTTCCGGGGAGAGCTGGTTGAAGCAGTCTGGGTCGTCCAGGTCGATGGCGTTCCGGGGCTCGAAGGCCGCAACCCGGGACGGCTCGGCGAATCGCTGGTTCCAGGGACACACTTCATTGCAGATGTCGCAGCCGAAGATCCATCCCTCCATATGGGAGGCGATATCGGCCGGAATGGGTCCGCGGTGCTCGATGGTGTGGTATGAGAGGCACCGGGTGGCGTCGAGGAGCCTTGGCTCGACGAAAGCACCGGTTGGGCATGCGTCGAGGCAGCGAGTGCAACTACCACAGTGATCGGTTTCGAACGGCGAATCGGCAGGAAGTGGCAAGTCATTGATAACACTGCCTATTACGAACCAGGATCCAACTCCGGGCCGGAGCAGCATGGTGTTCTTGCCGATCCATCCCAGGCCGGCGCGCTGGGCGAGTTCGCGCTCGGGAACGGGTCCGGCGTCGGTAAATGGTCTGGCCCAGGTGGCGCCTCGGGCGAGGAGCCATTCGGCGAGAAGCTCAAGGCGCCGCATGGTGACGAGGTGGTAGTCCTCACCTCGGGCATAGCGGGCGATCTTAAAACGAAACTCTTCAGTGTCTTGCTGATAGTAGTAGTTATCAAGAACAACAACTGCTGACAGCCCACGCTGGTCGATCCGGCGCGGATCCTTTCGCTTCTTCGCCTGGCGGTTGAGGTAACGCATGACACCGCCGTACCCGGCAGCCAGCCAGCGGTCGAGGACATCGCCATGCGGAGTGGGCGAGAGGTCAGCTATGCCGCAGGCGATGAACCCGAGCGAGAGGGCGTAGGCCTTGAGCTCTTCGATGGAAGCGACGGGTGGCGGGAACGGGTTCACCCGCGGCCGTCGGAACTCGCCGCGGCGGTGGATGCGGGCGACGGCTCCGTGCCGGTAATGAGGCGCGCGCCACGCTCATAGGTGAAGTACGACCAGGCCCACTGGAGCATGACCAGGACGCGATTCCTGAAGCCGATAAGGAAGGCGATGTGGACGAAAGCCCAGATGAACCAGGCGATGAAGCCTGAGAGCCGGAATTTCCCAATGGCGGCCACCGCCTCGCCTCGACCGATCACGGCGAGCTGACCCTTGTCGTGGTACTTAAACGGGGTGCGGGGCCTTCCCTTCAGGTCTCCGGTGATGGCGCGAGCAACGTAGCGGCCCATCTGCATGGCGGTGGGCGCCACCCCGGGGAGTGTGCCCTGCACGGGATCCTCGAAGTGAGCGGCGTCGCCGATCACGAACAGCTCGGGATGCCCTGGAATGCTGCAGTCCGGCTCGACGATCGCCCGGCCCATGCGGTCGAGTGGCGTGCCCAGCGACTCGAGCAGCGGTGACCCGCGCATGCCGGCGGCCCACACGACAGTGTGCGTGGGAATGGTCCAGCCGGCAGCCTCGATGTAGCCGGGCTTGATGTTGCTCACCAGCATGTTCTCGCGAACCTCGACGCCGAGCCCGCGGAGGTCTGCCTTGGCAACAGCGGCGAGCTTCTCCGGATAGCTGGGAAGGATGCCCGGCCCCCCCTCGAGCAGCATTACCGTCGCCTCACGCGGATCGATGTGCCTGAAATCGCGCGCCAGTGTGTATCTACGCAGCTCGGCGATTGTGGCGGCCATTTCCACGCCGGTCGGGCCACCACCCACCACCACGAAAGTGAGATGGGCGTGGCGGCGAGCCGCATCCGTCTCTCGCTCCGCCTGCTCGAACGACAGCAGCACCCTCTGCCTGATGTCCAGCGCGTCATCGAGCGTCTTGAGTCCAGGAGCCAGGGGCGCCCACGCCTTGTCCTTGCCGTAATAGGAAGTGACAATGCCTGGTGCTAGAATGCAGTAGTCGTAATGTATACTACTACCGTCGGTGAGTATGATCTTCTTCTCACCGGGCACTACGCGGGCGACGTCAGCGAGGATGACCGTGGTGTGGGCCTCACTCCGGAGGGTACAGCGAATCGGCACGGCGATGTCGGACGGATTGAGTGCGGCACCGGCCACCTGATAGAGCATCGGCTGGAACAGGTGGTGATTGTGCTTGTCGACCACCGTGATACGCACCGGGGCGGCACCCAGCTCCCGCGCGGCGTACATGCCGCCGAAGCCGGCGCCGATGATGACGACGTTGGGGTGGTTGCTGGACATACAAGGAAAGTAGTCGGCAGTCGACAGTCGGCGGTCGGCAGAGAGTCAACAGTCGACAGCCGCTCCTACAGGTGCATCGTTTCCCTCCGCCATCGGACAAACCGGATCACGTCCTCCGCAGGCGGCACGGCGGCCTCGTCGCCATAGGCGGTGTACATGCGCCAGCGGAGGTAGGGGAGGTCGGGGACGGGAAGCCAGGGAACCTGGGCCCACCAGCGGCGGCGGCGGAAGGCCCAGGCGGTGCGCACAAGGTCGACAGCGAGCCGTGGACTGAGCAGCCCGCGGAGGGCGAGCGTTCCGGTGAGGGCTGCCCAGCTGCCGGGGTAGCGACCTTCCCAACCGTGGTGCGGAGTTCCCTCTGTCGCGGCCATGAGCCAACAAGATAACGCAGGGTATATTCCGCACCCTATGACCGTGTCCGCCCCTCAGCCGTCGCTCGCCGCACGGTATCGTGACGAATTCCCGATCTTTCGGCAGTCGGCGTACCTCAACAGTTGCTCGCTGGGCGCGCTTTCGCGGCGCTCGCGGGCGCGGGTGAACACCTACCTCGACCAGTGGGAAACACGGGGCGCATCGGCGTGGTACGACACCTGGTGGCAGGCGCTCGCCGACCTGCGCGCGGCGTACGGCCGGGTGGTGGGCGCCCCGGCGGGAACGATCGCGCTGCACCCGAGCATCTCCAGTGCCCTCACCAGCATCGCCGAGTCGCTGGACTACACTCGGCGCCCCAAGGTGGTGGTGACGTCGCTCGACTTCCCGACGATCGCGTACCAGTGGCTGGCGCGGGTGCCGCACGGGGTCGAGGTGGTGGTGCTGCAAAGCCCCGATGGCATCCAGGTGCCGCTCGAGCTGTACGAGCGCGCCATCGATGACCGGACGGCGCTCGTCGCCACCAGCCACGTGTTCTTCACGAGCGGACAGATCCAGGACGCCGCCGCCATTGCCGGGATTGCGCACCGGCGCGGGGCATTGGCGCTCATCGACGGCTATCAGGCGGCGGGCCAGATCCCGGTTGACGTCGTGGCGCTCGATGTCGATTTCTACGCCAGCGGCGGGCTCAAGTGGCTGCTTGGCGGCACGGGCATCGCCTTCGTGCATGCCCGTGCAGACCTGCTGCCAACGCTCTCGCCGCGAGCCGCGGGCTGGTTCAGCCATCGGGAGCAGTTCCGGTTCGATCCCAACGCGCTCGAGCTGCACGACGACGCACGGCGCCTGGAGAGCGGCACACCGGCGCTGATGCCCGTGTACGCGCAACTGGGTGGGCTCGAATTGCTGGAGGAAATCGGCATCGCGGCGGTACGGCACGACACCGCCACGCTGACCGAAGACCTGGTGGCACTGGCGCGCGAGCGTGGGTTCAAGCCGAAGGTGGCCGCGACACCCGCCGAGCGGAGCGCCATCGTGATGCTGCCGAGTGACGACCCGGCGCGTGACGTGCGCAGCCTGGCGGCGGCAGGAATCATCACCGATGCGCGGCCGGGTCACGTTCGCGTGTCCCCGTACTTCTACAACGTGCCTGACGACTATCGCGCACTCCTGGAGCACCTGTCGCCATGACCCATGGTTCGACGCCGACCCCGCTGCCGTTCAGGCTCAATTCCGCGACTCCCCTCGGCACCGAGGACGAGCAACTGCTGCATCACGTTCCCTCGCCCGAAGAGAGGGAGCAGGCGGTCCAGGTCAGTGATTCCTGGCGCGTTCTGCGGATCATGGGAGAGTTCATCTGGGGGTTCGACAACCTGGCTGACGTGCAGGGTGGGGTCACGATCTTCGGCTCGGCGCGCACGAAGGACGGAAGCCCGTATTACGAGCAGACCCGGGAGACGGGACGGCTCCTGGCGGAGCAGCGCATCCCGGTGATCACCGGTGGTGGGCCGGGAATAATGGAAGCGGGAAACAAGGGCGCCGCAGAGGGTGGGGGGCTGTCGATCGGGTGCAATATCGAGCTGCCTTTCGAGCAGCGCGGCAACGCGTTTGCGAACCGGGCGCTCTACTTCAAGTTCTTCTTCGTGCGCAAGACGATGTTCGTGAAGTACTCCACTGCGTTCATC
>JANNSD010000041.1:0-47586 GCA_031402225.1 Gemmatimonadota bacterium
GAGCAGACCGCACCGATCGCCTTCAGCACGACCTGACCCTGCGTCTGTCCGTCCTGCTCGTGGCGAGTGCCTTCGCCACCCTGCCCGCGGGCGCGCAGGTGAAGCCCCGCTACAACGCCTTCACCCACACCACTCCGGAAACGGTGTACCCTCTGCGCGAGCTGGCGCCCGGGGTCTTCGTCGTCTCCGGCGATACCGGCAAGGGCGTTGAGGGACGCCCCAATGCCGGGTTCGTCGATTCGCCCGATGGCGTGCTGGTGGTGGGTGGGCTGGCGAGTCCGGTGCAGGGCGACGCCGTGCTGCGCACCATCCGGACCCGGACGGCCCGGCCGATCCGCTGGCTCGTGCTGTACGCGCATCATCCCGACATGCAGTTCGGTGCTATTGCCATGAAACGGGCTGGTGCCGTGATCATTGCCCACCCGGACGCAAATGTCCTCGCCGCCGAGGGAGGTCCTGACCAGATGGTGGCCGACTGGGACCAGGTGGTCGGGCTGCAGGAAATGCTCGGGTTCGCGTTCGCCAACGTGCCGGATCGACCGGTCACCCGAGCCGACACCCTGCTGCTGGGATCGCGACGCGTGGTCGTGTGGCATCCTGGCGCGGCCCACTCGCCGGGCGACCTGATGCTCTGGCTGCCCGACGAGCGTATCCTGTTCTCGGGCGATGTGCTGGTGGAGGATGGCGTGACGATGGTGATCGACGGTAGCTCCGGGGAGTTGCTCCGCGTGCTCGATGCCATCGAGCAGGTGCGCCCGCTGATCATCGTGCCGGGGCATGGCCGTATTGTCGCCGATCCCCAGGCCCTCATCGACTCGACCCGGCGCTACATCACGGCGCTCCGCGCGGCCATGCAGGCGGCGGTGGAGGGCGGTGTGCCGATGCGGCGTGCCCTGGCGCCGTTGCCGCCAGCGGATGAGGACCGGCCCGTGTCGTTCAACAGCCGGCTGCGGCGGAACGCCAACCGGGTCTACGTCGAAATGGAGCGTGAGTTCATGGGACTTGGCACCGAAACGGGTCCGGAGCGCAGCAAGTGAGCCTGCGTCGTGCGCTGGCCTTTGCCGCCATCGTGGCCTGGCTCCCGTCCGGTGCGGAAGCGCAGCAGCCCGCCAGTGCCGGGGCTCCACGGCTCCTGTCCACCGACACGCTGGCCGCCTGGCAGGAGCGTGGAGTGCCCATGCGGCTGCTTGACGTGCGCCTCGATGTCTGGACCTATCTCAAGGGACACCTTCCGCAGGCGCAGTACCTGAACATCGAGACCCTGCGCGCGAGCAAGGGCGGCGTCCCGGTGCAGTTGCTCGATGCGCCGTGGTACCGCGGGCTGTTCAAACGGCTGGGGCTCGATCCGACGGTGCCGGTGGTGGTCTATGGCGCCGGCGAAACCCTGAACATCGACGCGACCTTCGCGGTCTGGGTGCTGGCGTCGATGGGGCATCCCAGGGTGTACCTGCTGGACGGCGGGTCCTCGAAGTGGAGCTACGAGGGAAGGGAAGTCGCGCGCCGTTACCCAGATGTCGAGCCGGCCGGCCGCTGGTGGAACTCGCGCACGTTCCGGCCGCCAGCCGCCACCCTCGCCGACGTGCAGCGCGGCATGGAATCGGGTGTGCTGCTCGTCGATGCCCGCCCTCACGACCAGTATGTGGGCGAGGCGGGGTCGCAAGTGCGCCTGGGCCACCTTCCCGGAGCGATCAATCACTACTGGCAGGACGACCTTGAAACCGTCGGCTTCGGACGGGTCTTTCGTTCCGTGGACAGCCTGCGGGCCCGCTATGTCACGGAGGGTATCGTGCCCGATCGGGACATTATCGTCTATTGCAACAGCGCAACCGAAGCGAGCCACGTGTACTTCGTGCTGAAATACCTCCTCGCCTATCCGCGCGTACGGATCTACGCCGGTTCATGGACGGAGTGGGCCGAGCGCGAGGAGCTGCCGATCGAGCGCGGCTCGGGGCCTCGCAGTGGCCCCATCCTCCGCGCCCAGTAGGCGGCGGTTGCGCGGGCCTCGCTTCTCCCGTAGCGTTGTTCCACAGCACTCTTGTCATACCCCATGACGACCTTCAGCCGTTGGTGTCGCTAGAGGCCTGCAGCGAGCAGGCCTCTGCCGCATGCGAGATCTGTCGTATGGGTCGAAGTGCCATGGTGGCCGGGAGGTTTCGGTGGCAGCACATAGCGCGGAGAACGGTGCCGAAGGGGCGGCTGCCATGAGCGGTGTCCGCCAGGCACAGCTCGATGTTCTCGCGCAGGCGCTGGATGCGCTGGCGATGCCCATCGCCGTCGTACACCTGAACCGGACCGTGCTCAGCGAGAACGCCGCGTTCCATGATGCCTTCCCCGCGCCCGCATCTGCCGACCTGATCACCGACGCATGGGGCCGGCTGGGCGACCTGGTGAAGGATGAAAAGGGCGAATTGATTCGGGTGCCCCAGGCTGGCGAGAGCGCCGTTCGCGGCAGCAAGCGGGTCCGGTTGCAGGCGATCACGCTCGATGGGATGACGGAACCGGAATGGTTTGTCCTGGTGGTGGAGCGCCGGGCCGCCCGTCGGCTGACGTCGGACAATGTCCAGCAGCGGTTCGGGCTGAGCCCGCGCCAGGCCGAGGTGGCGTTGCTGCTGGCCCAGGGGCACACCACCTCGGACATTGCACGCATGCTCGAACTCACCACCCACACCGTTCGGCACCACGCCGAGCAGGTGCTGCAGCGGCTCAACGTGCGTACTCGCCAGCAGGCGATGGTGCGCCTGCGGGACGGCACCGCCAAGGGGCCAAAGGCCCGGCCGAGCGGCGGGTTCACCCGGCCCTGAGCGGCCTCCAACCGATCGGTCGTGGGGCGCGCCCAGCACGCGATGCATGCGGTGGCGGTTGCGCCGCTCACGACCCCACCGTAGGGTTCCACCGTGACCGGCTCATTCCCCGCGGCGCGACCGCGCCGCAACCGGAAGAGCGCCATCATCCGCGAGTTTGTGCGGGAGACGGCGCTCTCCGCCCGACGATTCGTGTATCCGCTCTTCATTCGCGAGGCGGAGGGTACCGAGGCGATCGCGTCGATGCCTGGCGTTTCGCGCCTGGGCCCCGAGGCGGTGCTGGCCGAAGTGGAGGCGGCCCGCGGCGAGGGCATCGGCACCGTCATCCTCTTCCCCCTGGTTCCGGAAAGCCGGAAGACACCTCGCGGTGACGAGGCCGTCAACCCGGACGGGCTGGTGCCTGGTACGGTTCGCCGCCTCAAGGCGCGCTGGCCGGACCTGGTGGTGTGCACCGACGTCGCCCTCGATCCCTACAATAGCGACGGGCACGACGGCATCGTGGCGCCCGATGGAAAAATCCTGAACGACGAAACGGTCGAGGTGCTGTGCCGGCAGGCCGTCATGCAGGCCGGGGCGGGGGCTGACATCATCGCACCCAGCGACATGATGGACGGGCGCATCGGTGCCATCCGGGCGGCGCTCGACGGGGCGGGACACAGCGGCGTGTCGATCCTGGCGTATACCGCGAAGTTCGCCTCGGCCTTTTACGGCCCCTTCCGCGACGCGCTTGATTCGGCTCCCAGGTCCGGTGACAAGAAGACCTACCAGATGGACCCCTCCAACGTGCGCGAGGCGTTGCGTGAACTGCGGCTGGATGAAGCAGAGGGCGCCGACATGGTCATGGTGAAGCCGGCAGGACCGTACCTGGATGTGATCCGGGCACTCCGGGAGCAGACCACGCTGCCGGTCGCCGCCTACCAGGTGAGCGGAGAGTACGCGATGCTCAAGGCGGCGGCGCAACTCGGCTGGCTGCACGAGCGACGCGCCGTGCTCGAGAGCCTGACCGCCATCCGGAGGGCTGGTGCGGACATGATCCTGACTTATTACGCGCGCCAGGCGGCGCGCTGGCTGGCCGAGGAACAAGCATGACCGACGTATCCGCGCCGTCCCGGACAACCCACTCCGAGGCGCTCTTTGCTCGGGCTCAGCAGCTCATGCCCGGTGGCGTGAACAGTCCCGTGCGCGCGTTTCGCAGCGTGGGGGGCACGCCGCGGTTCATGGCGCGCGGTGAAGCCGCCTGGCTGGTCGACGCCGACGGCAACCGATACGTGGACCTCGTCTGTTCCTGGGGTCCGCTGATCCTGGGTCACGCCCATCCGCGGGTGCTCGCCGCCATCGACCGTGCGGCGCGCAACGGCACGACGTTCGGCGCACCGACCGCCCTCGAGGTGGAGCTGGCCGAGCGCGTGGTCGCCACCTTCCCGTCGGTGGAGATGGTGCGCTTCGTGAGTTCCGGCACGGAAGCGGCCATGAGTGCGGTGCGTCTCGCGCGCGCCGCGACAGGACGCAACGCCATCATCAAGTTCGACGGCTGCTACCATGGCCACTCCGACGCACTCCTGGCGGCGGCGGGGTCCGGCGTGGCGACTCTCGGCCTTCCCGATTCGCCCGGTGTGACGGCGGCGACCGTGGCCGACACGCTGATCGCCCCGTTCAACGACGTGGCCGCGGTGGCATCGCTCTTCGACCAGCGGCGCGACATCGCTGCCGTGCTGGTCGAGCCGGTGGCGGGTAACATGGGCGTAGTCCCGCCGCAGCCAGGCTTTCTCGAGGGGCTGCGGGCACTCACCCGCAAGCACGGGGCGCTGCTGGTTTTTGACGAAGTGATGACGGGCTGGAGAGTGCACCCGGCCGGCGCCCAGATTCTCTACGGCGTGACGCCCGACCTGACCATCCTCGGCAAGGTCGTCGGCGGCGGCCTCCCGGCGGCCGCGTACGGCGGCGGTCGGGACCTGATGCGCCTGGTGGCGCCGGCTGGCCCGATGTATCAGGCCGGGACGCTGTCCGGAAATCCCCTTGCAATGGCGGCGGGCCTCGCCACGCTCGACGGACTGGCTGAGCCGGGCGTGTGGCAACGGGCGGCGACATGGGCGGAAAACGCCGATACGGCGATGAACCTCGCGGCGGCGGCGGCGGCGGGCATTCCGGTGACGGTGCAGCGCGTGGGCACGATGCTCACCGCATTCTTCACCGATCGCCCGGTGCGCAACTATTCCGATGCCAAGGGAACCAACAAGGCGCGTTACAATCGCTTCTTTCATGCGCTGCTCGACGCCGGCATCTACCTGCCTCCCTCGGCGTTCGAGGCGGCGTTTACGTCCAGCGCGCACGGTGACGCCGAACTTTCGCACTTGCAAGCCGCCCTGGTCGCGGGCATGGAAGCGGCAGCGAGCCTCGACGCCTAGCGCGACCCGCCCCACGTCTTGCCGCTTGACCGCCGCCCCGGCAGGTGTCAACCTTAGCTGACAATGCGACATGTCTATCCCTTCAGCGCCATCGTCGGCCAGGCCGAGATGAAGCGGGCGCTGCTCATTGCCGCGGTTGATCCCGGCGTGGGTGGCGTCATGATCTTTGGCGACCGCGGCACCGGGAAGTCGACCGCCGTGCGGGCGATGCCGGCTCTCCTGCCTGCCATGCCGGTGGTGGTGGGTTGCCGCTATGGGTGCGATCCCTCGGCCAATGGACTGCGCTGCAGCGAATGCCGCGATCGTGAATCGTCGGGTGAGCGGCTCCGAAGCCACCGCGCGGCGGTTCCCGTGGTCGACCTGCCGCTTGGCGCCACGGAAGACCGGGTGGTGGGAGCCCTCGACCTGGAGCGCGCTTTGGCGCGGGGCGAGAAGGCGTTCGAGCCGGGGCTGCTCGCCAGGGCCAACCGCGGGTTTCTGTACGTCGATGAAGTGAACCTCCTGGAGGATCACCTGGTGGACCTGTTGCTCGACGTGGCGGCGTCGGGCGAGAACGTGGTCGAGCGCGAAGGATTGAGCCTTCGCCATCCGGCCCGGTTTGTCCTGGTGGGTAGCGGCAATCCGGAGGAGGGCGAGCTCCGGCCCCAGCTGCTCGACCGCTTCGGGCTGTCGGTGGAGGTGACGACACCCACAGACCTGGACGAACGGGTGGAGATCGTACGCCGTCGTGACGCGTTCGATCACGACCCGGCCGGGCTCGTGGCGCGGTTCGAGCACGCGGACGACCAGGTACGCCGGCGCATTGTGCAGGCCCGGAAGCGGGTGACCACCGTCGACATGCCTGACGCGGTGCTGCGCCGCGCCAGCGAGCTCTGCCTCGCCTTGGGCACCGACGGGCTGCGCGGTGAGCTCACCCTGTTGCGGGCAGCTCGTGCGCTCGCGGCCCTCGAGGGGCATCGCACAGTCACCGATGCCGAGGTGCGGGCGGTCGCGGCATCGGCCCTGCGCCACCGCCTGCGGCGTAACCCGCTGGACGATACCGGCTCCACTGCCCGCTGCGAGCGTGCGCTCGCGGAGCTCTTCGGGCCGGCATCATGACGCCGGTCGTCGCTCCGCGTCGGACTGTGGCGGAGCTTGCCGGTGCGGCCGCCGCCGCGCTGGCCGTTGATCCCCGGGGGGCCGGCGGCGTGCGGCTGCATGGTCCCGCCGGCCCTCCGCGCGATGCCTGGCTCAGTGCGCTGCACGCGATGCTGCCGCCCGTTACCCCGTTCCTCCGGCTGCCGGCCAGTGTCACCCTCGACCGCCTGCTGGGCGGCCTCGACCTGACGGCAACGCTCGCCTCCGGGCGACCCAACTTCGAGCGCGGCCTTCTGTCTCGCGCCGATGGCGGCATCGTATGCGTGTTGATGGCTGAGCGCCTGTCGACCGCGCTGGCCGGACCCATTGCGGCATGCATCGACACCGGCATGGCGGAGGTCGAGCGGGATGGCTTTACCGACCGGTCGCCCGCGGGGTTTGGCCTGATCCTGCTGGATGAGGGCGAGCCCGACGAGGCACCGCCGCCGTCGGCGCTGCTCGAGCGCGTCGGGCTGCACCTCGACCTGGCAACATTGGCGGGCGCGGTGGATTTTTCGACGGCGAGCGCCGCGGAAGTGCTGGCCGCGCGCGGACGGCTGGCGGCTGTCGAGGTGCGCGACGCCGATCGCAACGCGATGGTGGCCACGGCGGCCCAACTCGGCGTGGCCTCGATTCGTGCACCGCTGGCGGCGCTGCGAGTGGCACGCTGCTTCGCGGCCCTGGACAGCCGGACGCAGTTGAACGGCGAGGATCTGGCCCTCGCGGCGGCGCTGGTCATTTTACCGCGCGCCACCCGCTGGCCCGAGCCCGAGCCCGAGTCCGGGGAGGAAGCGCCGCCCCCGGAACCGCAGCCGGGCCCGGACGATGACGTGTCGCCGGGCGAGCTCGGCGACCGGGTCGTGGAGTCGGTGCGGGCAATCGTACCACCAGGCCTGCTGGAACTGGCGAAGGATGCGGCGCTCAGGAGCCGCGTCGAGCATCGCCACCGGAGCGGCGCGGAGGTAAAATCGCAGCGGCATGGTCGGCCGTCGGGCAACAAGGCGGGAGACCCGCGTCGCGCGCGGGTGGACTTGCTCGCCACCCTCAGGGCGGCGGCGCCGTGGCAGCGCGTGCGCAAGGGTGGCGGCCCCGGGGCGCGCCTCGTCATCCGTCGCGATGACCTCCGGGTGCGCCGGCTGGTGAGCAAGGTGGGCACCACCGTCATCTTCGTCGTGGATGCGTCGGGGTCGAGTGCGCTGCAGCGGCTGGGCGAGGCGAAGGGCGCGGTGGAGACACTGCTGGCCGAGAGCTATGTACGCCGGGACCGCGTCGCGTTGATCAGCTTTCGGGGTACCCGCGCTGAGGTGGTGGTGCCGCCCACCCGCTCACTCACCCGCGCGCGTCGGCTCCTGGCGTCAGTGGTCGGTGGGGGCGGCACGCCGCTCGCCGCCGCCATCGAGGTCGCCCGTGAACTCGCCGTCACGGTGCGACGGGGCGGGGGCACCCCGCTGATGGTGTTCCTGACCGACGCACGCGCCAATGTGCGGCGGGACGGCTCTGGCGGTCGGCCTGACGCGGAACGGGAAGCCGGGGAGGCGGCGCGGACGGTGGCGGTGGAGCAGCTGGGGGCCATCTTGATCGACACTTCTCCCCGGCCGAGCCCGTTCGCGCGCCAGCTCACGGCGCTCATGAACGGCACCTACCAGCCGCTCCCCGTGGCGGATGCGTCGCGGGTGGCGTCGGTCGTCCGGCAGGCGGTCGAGGGCTGACATGACATCCTCATTGGACACGTCAGCGTCGTCCTTGGTGGCCCCAGCGCGCACGGTACCGCGGATCATCGGGCGCGCTGTGCTGCGCGTGGTCCTGTTCTGGTGGCTTGCGACCGGGCTCCTGGTCGCGACGCAGCGTGACAGCGTCACGCGGGGAGTGGCCCTCGCCCTCGCACTGGGGCTGGGCCTGCTGGGGTGTCGGTTGACCTGGATCTCGCGCAACGATGAGTCGCCGCGCGGTGCACAGCTGGCCTTCATCGGGGCCGCGTTCCTCTGGATCCTGGTGCAGACCACGTTCTACGGCGGCTGGCTGGTGGGCCCCGAGCTCCCGATCCCGGCGTCGGCGGGCCCGTCGCCACGCCTCGCGCTGCTGGCCATCGCGGCCACCGGATTCAACACGATTGCCGCGGCGGCGGCGTTCGGGTGGACGGTCGCGGTGCACGGGCGAAATCCCGTCGGCTGGTATACGCTCGGAGCGTTCTGGGGCGCCGATCAGCTCGCCAAGCTGAATGTCTTCCTCGGAGTCGCCAACCCGGGCACCCACTTTCTCCCCGAGCGACTGTCGTTCCTGATTGCCTACTTCGGACCGCAGCGTAACTCGGCGCTGCTTCCGCTGTCCGTCCTGCTGCTCGCCGGCCTCGCGTGGTGGCTGTTCCGGCGCGCCGTGCGTACCACCGATGCGTTTGCGCGAGAGGGAAACGCGCTCCTGGCGGCGTTGCTGGCGCTGGCGGCGCTCGAGCACCTGCTGCTGGGTCTTTCCGTACAGTTGCCGCTGTGGGATCCGTTCCTCCGGGCGCGTGGTGTTGTCTGATGCGCCGGGTGCCCTGCGCACCATGACGCCGCTTCGCCGGGCGGCGTGGATCGCGCTGCTTGCCTACGCCCTCCAGACCGTCATGAGCATCGGGGCGTTTCACTTCATGGTGGGACGGCCGGTGCCGACGGGCTTCGATGCCGACCTGTGGGCGCGGGGCTACGCCTTCGGGATGAAGCACATGGGCGCGCTCATGATTGCGACCGGTTTCCTGGCGGCGGCGTTCACCGTCGCGGACCTTGCCGGCTGGCGGCGCGGGCTGCGCGCCGCCCTGGCCGTGGTTGTCCTCACGCTGTCGGTCGAGCTGGTGGGTGCCTGGACCGGTGTTCCGTTTGGCGAGCATGCCTACGGGGGGCAACTCGGTTGGCTCGTGTTCGGGCTGGTCCCGCTGGTCATTCCGTTGAGCTGGTTCCTCATGCTCGTCGCGTCGCTCGGCATCGCGCTCCGCTTCTCGCGTGGGCCCGTGGTCACGCTCTGCCTGACGGCACTGGGGCTGTTCGCGTGGGATGTGCTGATGGAACCGGCGATGAGCGCCGCGTACCCCTTCTGGGTATGGCGCTCGAGCGGGGTGTACCACGGGATGCCGATCGCCAACTGGCTGAGCTGGCTGGCGATCGGACCGGTGATCGCCTGGACGCTGCGGCGGGTTGCGGGGCCGGCGCTGGAGCGGCTCGCCACTGATCCACTGGCACCGGCGCTGTATGCGCTGACCGGGCTGCTCCCGCTGGCCCTGGCAATGGAATTCGGGCTGTATGGCGCGGCGGCGCTGGGTGGTGCGGCGATGCTGATGTACCTGGTGGCGCCACGGATGTCCGGGGTCGTCCTGACGCGCCCCAGCGCGCCGCCTGCCGACCCGCGCGCACCCGCGGCATCATGAATGGGTGGTCCGAAGCGTGGGCCATTCATCGAGCGCCTCATGCGCAGCCCCGATCTGCAGCGGCGGCTGCTTCGCATGCCGGGGCTCGGGTGGCTGGCGCGTCGGCGCGCCGAGCGGCTGTTCGACCTCCTCGCCGGCTTCACCTACAGCCAGACGCTCGCGGCGTTCGTGCACCTGGGCGCTCCTGAGGCGCTCTCGGGCGGTCCGCACAAGCTCGGAGAACTCGCCACGACACTGGGCCTGAGCGAGCCCGCGACCCAGCGCCTGCTCGACGTCGCGGTGGCGCTCGAGCTCGCGGCACAAACCAGGGACGGCCGCTACCGGCTTGGCGCGCTGGGGCTGCCGCTGCTCGGCCGTCCTGAACTGGCCGTGCTCATCGCCCACAGTGCGCTTCTCTACGAGGATCTGCGCGACCCCGTCAGGCTCCTGCGCGACGATCGGGCATCGGCCACCACGTTGTCGGAATTCTGGGGCTATGCCCGCGCGCGGGATCCCGCCGCCGTGCCCGCGGCGGCGGTGGCGGCCTACAGTCAGGTGATGACCGCCTCCCAGCCGCTGGTCGCGGCCGTGGTGCTCGATGCGTGGCCGCTGGCGCGGTATCGGCTGCTCCTCGACGTCGGTGGGGGCGAGGGCGCGTTCCTCCGTGCCGCCGCCGCGAGCGCCCCGGCCCTGCAACTGGCGCTTCTGGAACTGCCCGCCGTCGCGGACCGCGCCGCCGCCGCGTTCGATGCGGCCGGGCTCGGGGCCCGGCTGACGATCCACCGGGGCAACTTCCTGACCGACGCGCTTCCCACGGGCGCCGACTGTATTTCCCTGGTACGGGTCTGCTTCGATCACGACGACGACGCGGTCCTGCGACTGCTGCAGCAGGTGCGCGTCGCCCTGCCGCCGGGCGGGACGGTGCTCATCGCCGAGCCGATGGCGGGGCTGCCCGACGCGAAGCGCGTCGGCGTGTATTTCGGTCTGTACCTGCTCGCCATGCGGAGCGGGCGTCCCCGCACGCCGGACGAGTTCGCCCGGCTGCTGCGAAAGTCTGGTTTCGGTACGGTGCGATCGGTGCCCACCGCCGCCCCCATCCAGACCGGTTTGATGGTGGCATTCAAGTAAGCCAGAGGCGTGCACTCCTGGGAGCGTTCCGGACTGTAAGGTTTGCTTGACAAAATAGAATGTCAGTCGCACCTTACAATTGTTCCTCTAGGCCACTGCTAAAACTCGAGTTCGGGCATCAGCCCGAGGTCTCGCCCTTGGACACAGTTGCTGTGGTTCTCGAGAGGCCCGAACGGCTCTCGTTGCGCCGGCTTGAATTGACGCCACCCACCGATGACGACGTTGTCGTTGAGGTGGAGTGGACCGGTATCAGTGCCGGTACCGAGCGTCTGCTCTGGACCGGGCGCATGCCGTCCTTCCCCGGCATGGGATACCCCCTGGTTCCCGGCTACGAGTCAGTGGGTCGGGTCGTCCACGCGGGGCGGAGTGCCGACCGCCGGGTGGGCGACCGCGTTTTCGTGGCCGGGGCGCGCTGTTTCGGGGAGACGCGGGCGCTGTTCGGTGGTGCGGCCAGCCGGCTGGTGGTGCCTGGGTCGCGGGCCATCCCGTTTAGCGAGGCCCTGGGCGAGCAGGGGGTACTTCTGGCCCTGGCGGCCACGGCATACCATGCCGCGTGGGGCGCAGGCGCCGCGGCGCCCGACCTGATCGTGGGGCATGGGGCACTGGGCCGGTTGCTTGCGCGGCTCGCGCTGGCGCTCGGGTCACCGGCGCCCACGGTGTGGGAGCGCAACGCCGAGCGGCGGGGTGGAGCCGACGGGTACGCTGTGCTCGACCCGGCCGAAGATGAACGCCGGGATTACCGCAGCATCTACGATGTCAGTGGCGACGCCTCCATTCTCGATCAGCTGATCGCTCGCCTGGCCCCCCGCGGAGAAATCGTGCTCGCGGGCTTCTACAGTGATGCACTGTCCTTTCACTTCGCGCCGGCGTTCCTGCGCGAGGCGCGGTTGCGCGTGGCGGCTGAATGGCGGCCGGCGGATCTCGAAGCGGTCACGGCGCTGGCCAACGAGGGCCGCCTGTCGCTGGACGGGCTCATTACCCATCGCGTCCGGAATACGTCCGCCGAGCAGGCCTACACCACCGCATTCACTGACCCGAGTTGCGTCAAGATGCTTCTTGACTGGAGAACGGCATGATCTCCTCGGCAGGTACCCCCGTTCCGCTGACGATGACCAGCCGGCTCCGCGACGAGGCGGCGATCGAGCCCGATCCGGTCGCGACCGGTCCCGTGAAGAAGGCGACCCAGATCATCGCGATCTACGGGAAGGGTGGGATCGGCAAGAGCTTCGCGCTGGCGAACCTCTCCTACATGATGGCCCAGCAGGGCCGCAAGGTGCTGCTGATTGGCTGTGACCCGAAGAGCGACACCACCAGCCTCCTGTTCGGCGGCAAGGCCTGTCCCACGATCCTCGAGGTATCGGCGAAGCGGAAGCTGGCCGGTGACCCGGTGGGGATCGGCGATGTGTGCTTCAAGCGCGACGGTGTCTACGCCATGGAGCTGGGCGGTCCCGAGGTCGGCCGCGGCTGCGGCGGGCGCGGCATCATCCACGGCTTCGAGATCCTGGAGAAGCTCGGCTTCCACGAGTGGGGTTTCGACTTCGTGCTGCTCGACTTCCTGGGCGACGTGGTGTGCGGCGGGTTCGGCCTTCCGATCGCGCGCGACATGTGCCAAAAGGTCATCGTGGTCGGCTCCAACGACCTGCAGTCCCTGTATGTCGCCAACAACGTTTGCTCCGCCGTGGAGTACTTCCGCAAGCTTGGTGGCAACGTCGGGGTGGCGGGCCTCGTGGTGAACAAGGACGATGGCAGCGGCGAGGCGAAGGCCTTCGCCGACAAGGTGGGCATTCCGGTGCTCGCGTCCATTCCCGCGCACGATGACATCCGGCGCAAGAGCGCCAATTACGAGATCATCGGCATTCCCGGTGGGGCCTGGGGCGCGCTCTTCGAGGAGTTGAGCACCAATGTCGCCGAGGCGCCGCCGGTGCGGCCCAGGCCACTGACGCAGGAGGGGCTCCTGGACCTCTTCTCCGGCGAAGCGGTGGGCCGGCACGTGGTGCTCCAGCCGGCCACCATGGAAGACATGTGCGGACGGGCGGAGATACAGCGGCCCTCGCTGGAGGTGGTGTACGACACGGTCTAGCGCCGAGCTGCCCGTCGTGACCATCGACGCGGCCGGCTGCCATGGCGGTGCGGACCAGATGCTGGCCGCCGCCAAGGCTGCCGGCAAGAGCGACGTGCTCGATCAGTACAGCCGCGACTATCCGAAGGGGGCCCACGACCAGCCCCAGTCGATGTGTCCGGCGTTCGGTTCGTTGCGGGTCGGACTGCGTATGCGCCGCACCGCGACCATCCTGTCCGGCTCGGCGTGCTGCGTGTACGGCCTCACGTTTACCAGCCATTTCTATGGTGCCCGGCGCACGGTGGGCTACGTGCCGTTCAACTCGGAGTCGCTGGTGACGGGGCAGCTGTTCGAGGACATCCGGGACGCGGTCTACAAGATGGCCGACCCCGCGCTGTATGACGCCATCATCATCACCAATCTGTGCGTGCCGACGGCGTCGGGGGTTCCCCTGCAACTGCTTCCCAAGGAAATCAACGGCGTCCGCATCATTGGTATCGACGTGCCGGGCTTCGGTGTACCCACCCACGCAGAGGCGAAGGATGTGCTCGCCGGTGCGATGCTGCGCTACGCCCGCCTCGAGGCGGAGCATGGTCCGGTGCAGACCCCGCGGGGCGGTGTGTCGCAGAAGCCGACGGTGACCCTGGTGGGCGAAATGTTCCCGGCCGATCCGGTCGGCATCGGCATGATGCTCGAGCCGCTTGGGCTGGCTGCCGGTCCGGTGGTGCCGACCCGCGAGTGGCGTGACCTCTATGCCGCGCTCGATTGCGCGGTGGTGGGCGCCATTCACCCGTTCTATGTCGCCTCCTTTCGCGAATTCTCGCTGGCGGGCCGGGCGATCGTTGGATCGGGGCCCGTGGGTGTTGAAGGCACGGAGGCGTGGCTGCAGGCGATTGGCGCCGCGTGCGGTACGGCGCAGCCGGCGATCGACAACGCCAAGAACCGGTTTCTTCCCGCGATACGCACGGGCCTGGCCCGGCACCCGATCAAGGGTCGCATCACGCTGTCTGGATACGAGGGTTCGGAACTCCTCGTGGCGCGCTTGCTGGTGGAGAGTGGCGCCGACCTCCGGTATGTGGGAACGGCGTGTCCCCGCACCGAGTGGAGTGCCCTCGACCGCGACTGGCTCGAGGGGCGTGGCGTCCAGGTGCAGTACCGGGCATCTCTGGAGCACGACCTCGCCGCTATGGCGGAGTTCGAGCCCGACCTGGTGATCGGCACGACCCCGGTGGTGCAGCAGGCCAAGGAGCGGGCGATTCCGGCGCTCTACTTCACCAACCTGATCTCGGCTCGGCCGCTCTTCGGCCCGGCCGGGGCGGGATCACTGGCGCAGGTCGTGAACGGCGCGATGGGGAACACGGCCCGCATGCAGACCATGAAGGCCTTCTTCGAGGGCGTCGGTCAGGGTCCTTCGGCGGGAGTGTGGGAGGATGTGCCGCAGGACCGGCCGGAATTCCGGGAGCACTACCGCCGTCACCTCGCCAAGGAAGCGAAGCGGCGCTCGTCGGAGGCCATGATCTGATGCTGGTCCTCGACCACGACCGGGCGGGCGGCTACTGGGGCGCCGTGTACGTCTTCACCGCGGTGAAGGGGTTGCAGGTCGTCATCGACGGCCCGGTGGGGTGCGAGAACCTCCCCGTCACCTCGGTGCTGCACTACACCGACGCGCTCCCGCCGCACGAGCTTCCGATCGTGGTGACGGGGCTGGGCGAGGAAGAGCTGGGCCAGCGGGGCACCGAAGCGAGCATGAAGCGGGCGCACAAGATGCTCGATCCGGAACTGCCGGCGGTGGTCGTCACTGGCAGCATCGCCGAGATGATTGGCGGGGGAGTGACGCCCGAGGGCACGAACATCCAGCGATTCCTGCCTCGCACCATCGACGAGGACCAGTGGCAGGCGGCCAACCGAGCGCTCTACTGGCTCTGGACCGAGTACGGCCTCAAAAAGGGCGTGCGGCCCGATCCGCGGCCGCGCCTGCCGGGATCGAAACCGCGAGTCAACATCATCGGGCCGATCTACGGCACCTTCAATACTCCCTCCGACCTGGCGGAGATCCGCCGGCTGATCGAGGGCATTGGCGCCGACGTGAACATGGTCTTTCCGCTGGGCAGCCACCTGGCTGACGTGCCGCGCCTGGTCGACGCCGATGTGAACGTGGTGATGTACCGCGAGTTCGGGCGGATGCTGTGCGAGTCGCTGGAGAAGCCCTACCTCCAGGCACCGATCGGCCTCCACTCGACGACGCTGTTCCTGCGTACGCTGGGCGAGATGCTGGGCATTGACCCGGAGCCGTTCATCGAGCGCGAGAAGCACACCACGATCAAGCCCTTGTGGGACCTGTGGCGGAGCGTCACGCAGGACTTCTTCGCGACGGCGAGTTTCGGCATCGTGGCCAACGAGACCTACGCGCGCGGGGTGCGGCACTTCCTGGAGGAGGAAATGGGCCTGCCATGCACCTTTTCCTTCTCCCGCCGCGCCGGGGTCAAGCCCGACAATGAAGCGGTGCGGCAGGCGATCCGCGAGAAGCCGCCCCTCGTGCTGTTCGGGAGCTACAACGAGCGCATGTACCTGGCGGAGAGCGGCGGACGCTCCACCTACATCCCAGCCTCGTTTCCCGGCGCGATCATCCGTCGGCACACCGGGACGCCGTTCATGGGCTACTCCGGCGCGACGTACCTGGTGCAGGAGGTGTGCAATGCGCTGTTCGACGCACTGTTCCACATCCTCCCGCTCGGCAGTGAAATGGACAAGGTGGAGGCTACGCCGGCGCGCGCGACGTCGAGCCTGCCCTGGAATGACGGGGCGAAGCAGCTGCTCGACGAGCTGGTGGAGCGGGAACCGGTCCTGGTGCGCATCTCGGCGGCGAAGCGACTGCGCGATCGCGCGGAGCGGGCGGCGCGCGAGGCGGGCGAGGATGTGGTGACGGAGGATCGCGTTACGGCGGTGGGCGGCGCGCTGGCGGCAGTGTAGCGACGAACGCGCGGATCGCGGCCGCTACCAGATCGGGCCGCTCCTCGTGTGACAGGTGCCCGGTGCCCTCGATAGAAACGCAGCGGCCGGACGGAAAGCTCGCCGCGAGCCGAGTGACCACCGGGGGTGGAAACCACGGGTCCCTGGGGCCGGCAAGCAGCAGGGCGGGAACGGGCAGGCGGGCGACCTCGTCGCGTACCGGGGTCACGTCCCACTCCGCCATCATGGTCAGCACCGCGCGGACGTGGCCGTCGCAGCGCCACAGGCGGTGATACAGCTCGACCTGGTCGTCCGGCAGCGCGGGTGAGTTGGCCCTGAGTAGCCGGGCGGCGGTGCCCCGATCGCGCGCCAGGCGGGCGATCAGGCCGGCGACGAGGGGTTGGCGGGCGATGCCGGCGGCGAGGGGCCAGAGGAGCATCTCGCGCGGGTTGTCGGGGAGAATGATTGCCGGGTTGAGCCCGATGAGGCCGCGGGTCGGAAGCCCGTCGGCGATGAGCCGCACGGCGAGGGCCGCGCCGGCCGAGTGCCCGAGGATGAGGTCGGGCTGCACGTCGAGCGACTTGATCAGGGCGGACAGGGCGGTGGCCATGCCGGGGAGGGACAGGCCACGGGCGGCGGCGGGGGTGTCGCTGAAGCCGTGCCCCGGCAGGTCGGGAATGACGAGGGTGAAATCACGGGCCAGCGAGGCGGCCAGCGGCGCAAAGGAATGGGACGCCGCCCCGGTGCCGTGCAGGCAGAGCAGGACCGGTCCCGAACCAAGACGCTGCACGTGCCAGCGGAGGTCGGCGACCAGCGGGAAGGTGCTTCGGTCGCGGTATGGCCAGGTAGCGCCATCGACGGCCCAGTCGGGTCGAGTAGTCACGCAGGGTTCACGTCACCCCGGCCGGGGCTTGGCCGATACCGGGGGGACACCCGAGGGAGCTGGACGCTCCGCTCAGCCACCGCGCGGGCCACGCGCGGAGTCGAGACGCCGAACGACGACAAGGGGGTGATATCAGCATGGCGGAGAGCGCTCGTGGTACCTCCGGCTACACGGAGGAGGAAGCTCGCGAATTCCACAAGGGCTACATGAATGGGTTCATGGTGTTCTTGGTGGTCGCGGTGATCGCGCATTTCCTGGTATGGCAGTGGCGCCCGTGGTTTGCAGCCTGATCTGAACCGGAGGAACTTCAAATGCATCGTGTCTGGCTCTATGTGGATCCGCGAAAGGCGATGGTCGGGCAGGCAGTCTTCCTGTTCGGGCTCGCGGCGTTGATCCATCTCATTCTTCTCAGCACCAACCGGTACAACTGGCTCAACAATCCGGGTGAGGCCCAGTCGGCAGCGGCAGGACAGGTTGCCGACATGACTCCGCTGCCACCCCGCTGATCCAGGGATCCGGCTCTTGATGGCTCCGGGCGTGGGTACTCGGCTGGCCCCGTACCACGCCCAGCGCTATCACCGCAACGCTTAACGGCGGTTCCGTCTCGACTGCCCGGAGGCTTTAACGATGGCGATGCTCAGTTTTGAACGCAAATACCGTGTACGTGGCGGGACGCTGCTGGGGGGTGACCTGTTCGACTACTGGGTCGGCCCCTTCTATGTCGGATTCTTCGGCGTCACGACCATCTTCTTCACGGTGCTCGGGACGGCGCTGGTCCTGTACGGGGCAGCCATCGGCGAAGGGCTCGCCGGGCAGTCCTGGAACCTGTGGCAGATCAGTATCGCGCCGCCCGACCTCAAGTATGGCTTGAGCCTGGCGCCGCTCAGGGAAGGTGGCCTGTGGCAGGTCATCACGTTCTGTGCGGCTGGGGCCTTCATCTCGTGGATGCTTCGGCAGGTCGAGATTGCACGCAAGCTGGGAATGGGTCTCCATGTCCCCTTCGCCTTCAGCGTCGCCATCTCGGCCTACCTCACCCTCGTGGTGGTGCGGCCCGTGCTGCTCGGCGCGTGGGGACACGGATTCCCCTACGGCATCCTGAGTCACCTCGACTGGGTGTCGAACGTCGGGTATCAGTTCCTGCACTTCCACTACAACCCGGCTCACATGATCGCGATCACCTTCTTCTTCACCTGCTGCCTCGCGCTGGCGATGCACGGGTCGTTGATCCTGTCGGTGACCAACCCCGCGAAGGGGGAACCGGTCAAGACGAGCGAGCACGAAAACAGCTTCTTCCGCGACACGCTCGGGTACTCGATCGGTGCCATCGGCATCCATCGCCTTGGCCTGTGGCTCGCGCTGCTGGCCGTGATCTTCAGCGACATCTGCATCGTGATCAGCGGCCCGTTCTGGACGCGGGGCTGGCCCGAGTGGTGGAGCTGGTGGCTCAACCTGCCCATCTGGAGCTAGGAAAGAGGAATCGCCATGCGTGAATACCAGAACCTCTTCACCCGCGTCCAGGTTCGCACGACCCACGAGGACTGGGGCGTGCCGATCCCTGACGACACCTGGCGCCGGGGCACCGGGATCGACACGAAGTCGACGCTGAGCTATCTGCTGGGCAAGATCGGCGACTACCAGATCGGCCCGCTGCACCTCGGCTGGACCGGCGTCGCCTCGCTCTTTTTCGGCGTCCTGGCCATCAATATCATGGGCCTGAACTTCCTGGCGGACGTGCACTGGAACCCGATCCAGTTCATTCGCCAGCTGCCGTGGCTGTCGCTCGATCCACCGTCGCCGGCCTACGGGCTCAAGCTCGCGCCGCTGCGCCAGGGCGGGTGGTGGCAGATCGCCGGCTTGTTCCTCACGGTGTCCATCCTCCTCTGGTGGGTGCGGATCTACCGGCGTACCCGGAGCATGAAGCTGGGCAACCACCTGCCGTGGGCGTTCGCCTCCGCCATCTGGCTCTTCCTGGTACTCGGCTTCATCCGCCCGGTGCTGATGGGCTCGTTCGGCGAGGCGGTGCCCTTCGGCCTCTTCTCGCACCTCGACTGGACGGCGTCCTTCAGCATCCGGTACGGGAACCTGTTCTACAATCCGTTCCACATGCTGTCGATCGCGTTCCTGTACGGGTCGGCGCTGCTCTTCGCCATGCACGGCGGGACGATCCTGGCGACCACCCGCATGGGTGCCGAGCGCGAGATCGAGCAGATTACCGACCGCGGCACCGGCGCCGAGCGGGGCGCGCTGTTCTGGCGGTGGACGATGGGCTTCAACGCGACGATGGAGTCGATTCACCGGTGGGCCTGGTGGTTCGCGGTGCTGACGACGCTGACCGGCGGCATCGGCATTCTGCTCACCGGCACGGCGGTGGACAATTGGTATCTCTGGGGCCAGAAGCACGGCCTGGTGCCGCAGTATCCCGATGTGTGGGCTGGTGCGGACCAGGGCACGCCGGAGGAACAGGCCGGCAAGCTGCAGATGGCACCGCCCGACACCTTTCCGGGGCTTCCCGGCAAGACGTCGGCTGATATCCGCTCAACCGATGGCACGGTCAAGGTGCCGATCGGCTCCCGGCGCGCGCTCACGAACAACCTGCCGTCCGCGCACAAGCCGTACAGTCCACCGGAGACCAAGCCATGACCACGAGCCGCACCATTCGCTCCGGCCTGGTGCTGGCCGGGCTCGCGGCCCTCAGCGCCTGCGAGCGGCCGCCGGTGACCGACACGCAACTCGGATTTCGCGGGGTCGGACTGGACCAGGTACACAATCCGCGCACCGACATGCTGCTGGCGGCGGCGAACACGGTCCCGGTCGCCCCGCCCGCGGCCGACACCGGCCAACCCGGAACGTGGCAGAACGTACAGGTGCTGACCGACATCAGCACCGGTGAGTTCACCCGCACGATGAACGTGATCAGTGAGTGGATCGTCCCGAACAACTGGGTCGACCCCAAGAACATCAACCGCGCCAACAAGTGCGCCTATTGCCACAACCTCGCCAACATGGCGTCGGACGAGGTATACACCAAGGTGGTGGCGCGCCGCATGCTGCAGATGAACCGGCACATCAACAGCCAGTACACCGGCCACGTGCAGCAGACGGGTGTCACCTGCTACACCTGCCATCGGGGCAACCCGGTGCCGGCGAATATCTGGTACTTCACCGACCGGTACCAGCCACTGCGGGCGTATCTGGATCGCGACGATTTCCGGGTGCAGTCGGCGACGGTGCTCCCCACCAATGCCAACCGCTCGTCGATCAAGCAGACCGAGTATGCCTACGCGCTCATGCAGAACATGTCGACCTCGCTGGGCGTGAACTGCGGCTATTGCCACAACTCGCGGCAGTGGAGCGACTGGGACCAGTCGAGCCCCAAGCGCATCGTGGCGCTGCGAGGCATCCGCATGACACGCGACCTGAACACCAATTACCTGGTCCCGCTGCAGTCCACGTGGCCAGCGAACCGACTCGGCCCACACGGTGATGGGGCCAAGCTGCAGTGCGCCACCTGCCACAACGGCGTCTACAAGCCGCTTTACGGTGCCGCCATGGCCAAGGACTATCCGGCGCTGTACCCGAATGGGGGCAGGGCTGGAGTGGACGTGACGGTGTTCGACGAGAACGTGAAGCTGAAGGAGGGCGGGGTCACGGTCGATGAGCAGGTGGAAGTCATCGACGTACAGGTGGTGCCCGGCATGCCCGGGGCGGCGGCGCCAGCCAAGGCTGGGCGGGATGGCGGTGCGATGGGGGCCGGCGGAAAGGCCGGTGAGCAAGCAGCCCCGGAACCCTCCTTGGCGCCCGCTGAGGACCAGAGGGCAGGGGCGATGGGAGGTCGGGGGAGGCCTGGCAAGAAGCGAGTGCAGCCGTAGCGCTAGCGCGGCCGTACTGGGTAAAGCAGAGCAGCCCCGCCAGCGCATGTCTGGCGGGGCTGCTTCGTTCGACACCCTCGACGCTCCCTACGGCGCGCTGGTGCCCAGAAGGCGCTGCTTGAGCAGGGCGAATTCCTCCTCTGAGAGCAGCCCCTGGCGATGCAGGTCCGCGGCGTCCTTGAGCTGCGCCATCATCCGGGTGTTGTCGGCGGGTGCGACCATGGTCGGCGCCGGGATGGCCGGGGCGCCCGTGTCGAGCCGGCCGGGCTGGGCCTCCCGTCGAGAGGGAATGAACAGCGCGCTGTGCCCCGTACGCGCCTCCAGCAGGTCCATGAGTGGCCTGCCCAGGAGCGGCGCCACGGCGATGAGCGGGTGGCGTGCCGCGCCCGTCGTCAGTCGCAGCGTCCACCCGTGGGCGCCCTCCTCGATTTCCAGGGCGGTGACCGCGCTGTACGCCTCCGCGCGCGCCGTGCCGCGCCATCCCAGCCCGATGCGGAGCAGGCGGCGATCGGTGGCCACCCAGAGGGCCCGCTTGCTGTCGGTTCGTCCGCGGGCAAACACCACCATCTGCTCACCGGGCTCGAGTGCACGTTGCACGCGCGCCAGCTCAGTGTCGCCGAGCGGAGCATCTTTTTCGGCCCAGAAGGAGGGCTTCCGGGAATAGTCGATCGGCATGATGGGCGAGTGGGGAGGGCTAGTACGCCGGTTCCAGCCGGGGGTTTGCCGGCAGGGGATGCGTTGTGACCGGCAGGAAATAGAGCTGCAGGAACGCCACCGCATTGGCGGCCTTGAGGCGTGCCGCCGCCAGGCTCGACCCGCCGCTCAACTTGAGCGCCTCCAGCTTCACCGTGTTGCGGTACAGGCGATCCAGGAGTGCCCAGAACTTCGGGTTCTCCAGGTCGAGGGCCAGCGGAAAGACCTGTTTCGAGATGTCACTGGTGATGGCCAGGACGCGCCGGTCGTACCAGTCCACGTCGATGCCAAGGCACTCGAAGAAGGGGCGCCGGAGGTGGTCCCGCACATACATGGTGGCGAACACGGCGAGCAGGAAGAACCGGATCCAGTACCGGTTGGCTCCCTCCAGCAGTTCGGGGTTGGCGCGCATGAGGAGCGCGAACGCCTCCCCGTGGCGGAACTCGTCGTTGCACCAGTTTTCGAACCACTTGAAAATCGGGTGGATCCGGGTGTCCGGATGCTTCTCCAGCTCCCGGTAAATGGTGATGTAGCGCGCGTAGCCGATCTTCTCGGAGAGATAGGTGGCGTAGTAGATGTACTTGGGCTTGAAGTAGGTGTACTTCTTGGCCCGGGTCAGGAAGGAGAGGTCGACCGCCACCTCCATGTCGTGCATCGTGTGGTTGATGAACCCGGCGTGGCGCCCCTCGTCCCGGCTCATGAACCCGAACAGTTCGCGCACGTCGGGATTGGTGACCCGCCGGCGGATCTCGGCGTACAGAACGCAGCCGGAGAACTCCGCGGTGACCGAGCTGGTGAGGAAGTCGACAAACGACTTGCGCACGGCCGGGTCCCAGTTCGCGAAGGGCACATCGCCGAACTCCGGCGTGCGCTTGAAGTGGTTCTTGTTCGGGTCGCGCCGGAACTCGGCGACGAGCTTGTCCCACTCGCCCCGCATGGCGTCGACGTTGAGGCGGTCCATTTCCGCGAAGTCGGTGGTGTAGAAGCGGGGCGTCAGCACCGTCTCCGTGACCGCATCCTTGGTGGTCTCGTTGACCGGAGCCCCGGTCTGCATGGGGTACATGGCTATCCCTCGAACCCGACGTCGTACAGGTCGGTGATGTGTGACGTGCCGACGACCCTGGTCATGAGCCGGCGCAGCCATGACGCCTGCCGCACCGTCGCGTGCGTGGTCACGGTGCGCTTCTCGCCGAAGGGAATGCGGTCAGGCGCATCGTGCACCAGGACCGCGTCTCCCTCGCGTACGTGTACCCCGTCCAGCGACGCATGGGCATGGAAGTGGTCGTGGGTGGCCTCGAGGTCGAGCGTGCAGGGGACGCGAATCGAGCGCCGCCACGCGAACCACACAAGCCCGGCGGCAGCCAGCATCAGGAAGAGGAGAGGTATCATGAGCGCAAGGTCACGCTGGCCGGCAGGGCCCGCAAGGGGCTACCTCAGCAGGCGCTGGAACGCCGCCAGGTTGGTGGAACCAAAGGCATTGAGTTCGATGTGGTACCCGGTGGAGGGATCGTCGAGTGTGAGGCGGCCGTTCCGCCAGGCCACCAGTTGGTAGGGCGCGCTCGACAGGGTCAGGCCGACCCGCTCGCGCTCGTACTGGAGGGCGCGAAGGCTGCCGCGTACGAACCCGCCCTCCCCCCGGCCATACGTCGTCACCGTCTGACCGGTGGTGGCATCGAGGATGGTGATGGGATCCTCGAGCCCGCTGGTCTGGAAGACGATGGCCCGCGAGACACTGCCGGCGCCGGGCGCCGGCAGCTCGGTTCGGCCCAGGCCGGCCATGCGCGCGACGGCTGCGAGCACGATGGTGGCGGCGATCAGGGTGGCCGCTCCGATCAGCGCGCCTCTTGGCACGCCGATGCGCGGCGCGTCGTCCAACGCGGTGGCGCTCATCGCGCGCTCGCCGTGATCATCGGTTCGGTGCGCGTCGCGCGGTCGCGCGCCGCCACGGTCGAGCGGGTCCGCTCCACCGCCATCGGCTGCACGTCGGCCGGCCGGCCTCCGAACGCCACGAGCGCGTCCCGGAGGATCACCCCGACTTCATCGCCGCCCGGAACCGACCGCAGCATGGGCTCCGGGCGGTTGAGCCGCCACGGGCGCGCGTAGGGCCAGAGCTGCGAGTACGGGATGCGCTCTTCACCGGACAGGGACAGCGCGAAGTCGACGGTGCCGTCGCGGTGGCGCTGGGTATCGACCTTGTCGATCAGGCGGAACGGGATGTTCACCGTACCGGACACGACCATGCCAACCTTGAGGACGACCCGCCGGTCGGTAATGGCATACACCGTGGTACGGGCGCTCAGCCACGCCAGCAGCAGGGACAACCCCGCCGCCAGCAGGCCGAGGGCAAAAACCGATGCGGCGGCGACCATGACCGTGGGCGAAGGCTGCCGGTTGGCGACACCGGCCACCACCCGGATCAGGGCAAGCACGCCGAAGTAGACCAGCACGGTGCGGACGTGAAACGCCTGTCGCGCGAGGGAGGCGAACGAGGGGCGCCCCTCCCAGCGGACGCGCTCGCCCGGAGGCAGCGGCGCGTCGATGCCCTGGATTCGCTCGCCGCCGACGTAGCTCATTGGAATGCAGGCTCCGTACGGCTGGGGGTGGCGTACAGGTACCCGCCGGCGTAATAGGCGGCAATGCGGTCTTCCTCGAGCAGCGTCACCTGGTCACTGGTGCGCGTGCCCGGCACCTCGGCAAACTGCGCCGCGGTGATCGACTTCACCTGCACATCGCGCTGCGCCGGTGAGAAGAGCGCGCAGGCGACCGGCAGCAGGACCTTTCGACCGTTCGCCGCGACCGCCACCTCGAGATAGACGATGTGGGGCTCGGAGCGATCGACCCACACGTCAATCACCGTGCCCGCCGTGGCCCCGTCACATCCCGAAACGGTGAATCCACGCGGATCGGGGTCGCGCGGCTCGATGAAGAAGTCGGTGACAACCCGCATGGGGACGATCTTGGCTGCACCGCCGATCGTGAGATCCGGCCGGTCCTGCCGCTCCGCGTACGCCGCTGGACCGAGGCCGCTCAGGAGCGGGTTGCCGGTCGGCTCGATCGGGTTGTTGATGTTCCTCGCCTTGGGGATGGGCGGGTAGCTCATGAGTTGCTCCAGTCCAGGGTTCGCGATCAGGTCAGGGTATCAATGCGGCAGCTTGCGCTGCTTCGGCTCCGGCACCGGCCATCCCGTCTTGGTACCGCCGCTATCGTTTTCGAGCGGATAGCCTTCCCGGTGATCCTCCCGGCGGAGGTAGTACACCAGCCCGAAAAAGAATATCCAGAAGCCCCAGATCGCCAGCTGCGCAACGTCGATGTATTCCGACCCGATCATGTTCCCTCCGTGGTTGGCACAACAGGTCTTTCACGGCCCAAGTCTATCCTGGCAACTCCGCCAGGCCGAACGGTTCCGACGATTCCCGGGGCTCATAGCGCGACGCCGGCAGGACGAGCGGCGCCAGGGTGATGACGGCCAGGAAGAGCGCCACAATTTCGAGGTGATAAATGATGGTGTAGCCGATTGCCGGTCCGGTGAGGGCCGGGCCGAGCGCGCCACGCTCGGCCAGGCCGGCAATGGCATCGCGGAGGATGCCACCGAACGCCACCGCAGTACCGGCGGCGGTCGCCTGAACCGCGCCCCAGGCGCCGAGCACCAGGCCAGCGCCATCCCCGGCGCCCAGGGCCATGGCGACGGATAGGGTGCCGACACCGAAGAGTCCGGCGCCGAAGCCGATGCCCACGACACCGGCGCAAAAGAGGGCAGCCGACCCGAACGGCGACGCCAGGGTCACCGCGGCAAAGGCGAAGGCGCCCACGACGGTACCCCAGGCCGCCAGTCGGTTCGCGTCGTAGCCGCGTGCCAGGCGTCGGGCGGCCAAGGCGAGGGCGCCGATGGCACCCGCGCCCATGAGGGCCGTGAGCAGGCTCGTCTGCCCCACCGCGAGCCCGAGTACCTGCGCCCCGTAGGGCTCGAGCAAAATATCCTGCATGCTGAAGCCGATTGTACCGAGCGCCACGGCGGCGAGCAGTCGGACGGCGTGTCGATTGGCGGTGAATTTCGCCCAGGCCTCGCGGAACGGGATGCGGGGCGGGGGATTCTGCGCGCGCTCCCGGTTCCGGGGTTCCTGCCCCCACAGCGCCGAGATATTGAGGCAGGCCGTGAGCATCGCACAGCCCTGCACGACCGCCACCAGCTGGGTGTGGCTGTACTGGCGCAGCGCCAACCCGAGGAAGATGGCGCTCATCACCGTTCCCAGCAGGAGCATCAGGTACATCAGGGCCACCACCCGCGGGCGCGTCTTCTCGTTGGCCAGGTCGGTGGCGAGCGCCAGGCCCGCCGTCTGCACAGTGTGGGCGCCGGCGCCGGTCATGAGGAAGGCCAGCGCCGCCCCAATGCGGCCGGGCAGCATGGAGCCGTCCTTGTCGCCGTTGAGCAGGATGAGTGCAAATGGCATGATGGCCAGGCCGCCGAACTGCAGCAGCGTGCCATTCCAGAGGTACGGTACCCGGCGCCAGCCGAACGCGGAGCGGTGCGTGTCGGAGCGATACCCGATCAGTGCGCGGGCCGGGGCCAGCAGGAGTGGAATGGCGACCATCACGGCGACGAGTGATGCCGAGACCCCGAGCTCCACGATCATGATGCGGTTGAGCGTGCCGGCCATGAGCGTCACGGCCAGCGCGACCGAGACCTGGAACAGTCCCAGGCGCAGCAGGCGGCTCAGCGGCAGCTCATCCGTGGCGGCATCGGCGAATGGCATCCGGGCCAGCAGCGCGCCCGACATCAGGCGAAGGGGGCTCCGGCTTGGCATCCTCACCGCGTCAGCTCCAGGGCCTGTGATGTGTAGAACCCACGGGAGACACGTTCGGTACGCCCCCGACGCCACGGCGCCAGCGCTGGTTCTGCGCCCAGGAGCCGGGCGAACCGGGCCGGGGCAACCGGTTCCACCGCGGGTGAGCGATCGCCGCGGGGGAAGAGCTTCCCCACGGCGCCCATGGCTGCCAGCATCGGGTTGGACGGCACGAAGGTCATGACGATGCCACGGCGCACCCGCGGTGCGACGCGCGCGAGCGCCGCGACGGCGTCGGCCGGCCGGTAATGAATGAGCGAATCCATCGCTACCATGTAGTCGAACTCGCCGAAGCACACGTCGAGCATGTCCCCGGAGCGGAACTCGACGTGGTCCTTGAGGTCCGCCGGCGTCCGCTCGGCGGCCAGCGCTACCAGCGTGGGCGACAGATCCACCGCCACGACGTGCGCGCCGCGCCGGGCCAGTGCCATCGCCATCTGGCCCGGGCCGCAGCCCGCATCGAGCACCCGCATGCCGTGCAGGTCGGGCGGCAGCCAGCCCGCCAGCAGCGCCCGCATCCGGTCGCGGCCTTCGCGCACGGTGGCCCGGATGCGGCTCACCGGGGCATCGGAGGTGAGCCGCGCCCACGCATCGGATGCGGTGCGGTCGAAATAGGTGGCGATCCAGCTCCGCCTGGTCGCGTAGGAATCGGGTGTCGCCATGCCGGCCGTCATGTCAGTCAAAACCCAGCAGGTCGAAGATCTCGCGGTCCTTGAGTGACGTCGGCGCCAGCGGTTCGGTGCCGTCGAGGAGCTTCTGCGCCAGTGTCAGGTATTCCTGCAGCAGCGCCTCGAGTTCGGGACTCGACTCCATCTCGAAGAGCGTGCACTTCTTGAGACGGCTGCGGCGCACCACGTCCATGTCGGGGAAGCGCGCCAGTATCGGCAAGCCCACCCGGCTGGTGAACTTCTCGATCTGGTCGGTGCTGGCGCTGCGGTTCGCGACCACGCCGGCCAGCCGCACGTTGTAGTTCTTCGCCTTGGCACTGATCGCCTGCACGATCCGGTTCATGGCGAACACCGAATCGAAATCGTTGGCCGTGACGATGAGGCAGCGATCGGCGTGCTGCAGCGGTGCCGCGAAGCCGCCGCACACCACATCGCCCAGCACGTCGAAGATCACGACGTCGGAATCTTCCAGCAGGTGATGCTCCTTGAGGAGCTTGACGGTCTGGCCCACCACGTAGCCACCGCAGCCGGTGCCCGCCGGGGGCCCGCCCGCCTCGACGCACTTGACGCCATTGTAGCCGTCAAACGCAAAGTCCTCCGACCGCAGCTCCTCGGTGTGGAAGTCGACGCCCTCGAGGATGTCGATGACCGTCGGCACCATCCGCTTGGTGAGGGTGAAGGTCGAGTCGTGCTTCGGGTCGCAGCCGATCTGGATCACCCGCTTGCCGAGCTTCGAGAAGGCGGCCGACAGGTTGGACGAGGTAGTGGACTTGCCGATGCCGCCCTTGCCGTAGACGGCGAGGACCAGGGCATTGCCCACCTTGATGTTCGTGTCCATGTGCACCTGCAGACTGCCCTCGCCATCGCCGCGCATGGGCACGGAACCGACAACGGGCAGTGATCGGACTGCGGTCACGGGAAGCTCCTTCCTCAGGAAAGCACGCCCTCGAGCCGGTCCTCGAGCTCGGCGCTGGCCTCGCGCAGGGCATCGAGTGTCGTCTCGTCGGGCTGCCAGAATCCGCGGTCATGCGCCTCGAGCAGGCGCTGCGAAAGCCGCACGGCGGCGTGGGGATTGAGCGCCGCCAGGCGTTCCCGCATCTCGCGGTCGAGCACAAACGTGTTGGTGGTCTGGGTGTAGACCCACTCGGGCACCGTGCCAGTGGTCGCCGACCAGCCCAGCGTGTTCGTCACATGCACATCGATTTGCCGCACGCCTTCGTAGCCGTGCTTCAGCATGCCCTCGTACCACTTGGGGTTGAGGAGCCGGGTCCGCGACTCGAGGCTGACCTGCTCTTCCAGCGTACGCACCTGCCCAGCCCCCCGGGTCTGGTCGCCGATGTAGACCGGAACCTTGCGGCCGGCCTTTTCCGCGACCTTCGCGATGGCCCCGAGGGATTCGTAGTAGTAGTCGATGTCGGTGACGCCCAGTTCTACCGAATCGAGGTTCTGGTAGGCGCAGTCGCTGCTCGCCAAGGCGCGCGCCAGCATCTTCGGCGCGGGGAGGCTCCGGCCCGACGGGCTGTAGGCGAAGCCCTTCCGCTGCACAAAGGTGTCAGCCAGCTCGCCGTCGTCCTGCCAGGTGCCGCTGTCCACCAGGTGGTTCACGTTGGACCCGTACGCGCCCTCGGCATTGGAGAAGACCCGCAGCGCGGCGGTCTCCAGGTCGCAGCCCAGCGCCGCCATGTGCTCGAGCGCATGCTTGCGAACCAGGTTCTGTTCCGCCGGCTCGGTAACGGACGCGGCGAGCCACGCCGCCTCCGCGAGGAGCTTGACCTGCAGCGGGAGCAAGTCGCGGAAGATGCCGGACAGGGAGAGCACCACGTCGATACGGGGGCGGCCCAGTTCCTCGAGCGGCACGAGCTCCGCGCCAGCCAGCCGCCCCAGGCCATCGATGCGCGGCCGCGCGCCCATGAGGGCGAGCGCCTGCGCAATCGGCCCGCCCTCGGTCTTCATGTTGTCGGTACCCCAGAGCACCATCGTCACCGTCTCCGGCAGCGCGCCGGCCGTCTCGATGTGCCGGGCGAGCAGACGCTCCACCTGCCGCCGCCCGTCTTCCATCGCGAAGGCGGTCGGCATGCGGTACGGGTCAAAGCCGTACAGGTTGCGTCCGGTCGGCAGGACCGACGGATTGCGCAGCACGTCGGCGCCGGGCGCCGCCGGAATGAACCGCCCGTCGAGCGCCCGGAGCAGCGCCGGCAGTTCGTGATCGACGCGCAGCAGTGCATCCACCTTGTCGAGGTCGGCGCCGCCGCCGGCACCGGCGCCCTCGCGCAGGATGTCCAGCAGCTCCCGGCGTTCGTCATCGGTCGGGGGGGTCCCCACCACGTGCAGCCCGCACGGAATAAGCGCGTCCTCCATTTCCCGGAGCCGGAGCCGCAGCGCCTCGACCTTCGCAGCGCCGGTGCCATTCCAGGAGGGCGCCGCGGCCACGAGGTCGAGCTGCGCCGCCTGGGCCTGGATCACCTCCTGCAGCGTCTCGCGCTCGTCGGTGGCGCGCGGGTCGAGCCCGCGCCAGCGATCGACGGTGCTCCGCAGGTCGGCGAGGCCCCGATAGAGGCCCGCATGCGTGATCGGAGGCGTGAAGTAGGACACCAACGTCGCCAGGCCGCGCCGCTTCGCGATGGTGCCTTCGCTGGGGTTGTTGCTGGCATACAGGTAGATGTTCGGCACGTCACCCAGCAGCCGGTCGGGCCAGCAGGTGCTGCCCAGGCCCACCTGCTTGCCGGGCATGAACTCGAGCGAGCCGTGGGTGCCGAAATGCAGGTAGGCATCCACCCGCTCGTCCTCGCGCAGCCAGCGATAGAAGGCCGAGAAGGCGTGGGTCGGCGCGAAGCCGCGCTCGAACAGGAGCCGCATCGGATCGCCCTCGTATCCCACGGAGGGCTGCACGACGACGAGCACCTCGCCAAAGCGCGCACCGAGCACGAAGATCGACGAGCCATCCGACTGCTGCCGCCCGGGTGCCGGTCCCCACTGCTTCTCGATGTCCGCCAGATAGCGCTCGCGGCGCACATGATCGTCGGCGGGAATGCGGGCCAGCACGTTCGCGGCCGCACCGAACGCATCCGCGTTGCCCTTCGTCACCTGCTCTCGCAACGCATCCACCGATGCGGGAACCTCGACGCGGTATCCCGCCCGCGCCATGGCCGTGAGCAGGTTGAACACCGACTCGAAGACGCCGAGGTACGCCGCGGTGCCGGTGTTGCCGGCGTTGGGTGGAAAGTTGAACAGGACGATCGCCAGCTTGCGCTCCGTCGGCTGCTTGCGGCGAAGGGCGATCTGCATCGCCACCCGCCCGGCCAGCCGCTCAACCCGGTCGGGGATCGCCGCATAGGCATGCCGGCCGTTGGAGCGGCCACCGAACACCACGGGCGATATCCCGCCATCCAGCTCGGGGATCGCCACCATCAGCGTCGCCTCGATCGGGCTGAGCCCGCGCGCGTCCTGCTCCCATTCACCGATCGTCGCGAATTCGAGCGCGGGCATCGCAAAATACGGAACGTCGAGGTCGCCGAGCACCTGACGCGCCGCCTCGGCATCGTTGAACGCCGGGCCACCCACCAGCGAAAACCCGGTGAGGGACACGAGGGCGTCGATGGCGGTCGTGCCACGCTGGTCGCGGAAGTAGCGCGCGATGGCGGGTCGGCCGTCGAGCCCCGCGGCGAACGCCGGGACGACCGTGAGGCCGCGAGCCTCGAGCGCCCGGATGACGCCGTCGTAGTGCGCGGTGTTGCTGCCGAGGAGATACGACCGCATGAGCAGCAGCCCGACGCGACCGTTGGTGCCCCGGTCGGGAAGCGCAGCGAGTGACTCGGTGAGGTGCAGCCCGGGGAGGTCGGGGTGATACAACCCAGTCTCCGGATACTCGACTGGCGCCGCGGCCTCCGCCACACCCTTCGCGCCGCCGTAGCGTGTCGCCAGCAGCCGCACCAGGTTCACGAGGTTTTCCTCGGAGCCGGCCAGCCAGTACTGCATGATCATGTAGTAGGCACGTACGTCCTGTGCGGTGCCGGGGATGAAGCGAAGCAGCTGGGGAATGCGCTTGAGCTGGCGCATCTGCGCCTCGCCGGTGGACTGGCCCGGCTTGCCGGCGCCGCCCAGCCGCTTCAGGATCGCGATCGGCGACCATGCGCTCGGGCTGGCCGGCGCGCCCTTGCCCTCGCCACCGCCCTTGCCGCTCATCTGGAACTTGCCCATGCGGGTCTGCCGCATCACCGAGCCGGAGGACATGAGGCACACGACCGCCTTTGCCGCGTCGCGGCGCGCCACGATCGTCGGGAGGATCGCGTTGATCTGCTCCTCCACGAAGAGGTGCGTCGCGACGATAATGTCGGCCTGGGCGACCGCGGCACGCGCCCGCTCGGCTGCCAGCCCCTCGCCCCACGTCGCGGCGATGTGCAGCGACACCTCGAGCCCCGGCATCTCGCGCAGGAGGCGGGACGCGGCGGCATCGAACGCGGCAGTGAGGTGTGCGTCGAGGGTGAGGATGGCGATGCGCATGGTGTCAGCGCCCGAAATGGGCCTTGGCCTCGTACAGGGTGTCGAGCTCGATGACCGCGAGCCCGCGCTCGGTCGCGAACTTCTCCGTGTTGCGCCGCGCCTTGCCGCGTACGAAGAACGGGATCTTCCGGAGCTCGGTCTCGGCGTCGGGCGACCAGGAGGCCGGACCAGCCGGAGCGGCAACCGACAGATCCGAGGTTTCCGCCGGCGCCATGACTTCCTGCCGCCGGGGTGCCCCCAGGTGACTGGGCGCCGCCTCGCTGCCGAACTCGAAATCGTCGCGGAACATGTGGAGCAGGTGTTCCTCGAGTCCCATCATCAGCGGGTGCACCCAGGCGTCGAAGAGCACGTTCGCCCCCTCGAAGCCCATGACCGGCGAATAGCGCGCGGGGAAGTCCTGCACATGCACCGGGGCGGAGATGACGGCGCACGGAATGCCGAGACGCTTGGCGGTGTGCCGCTCCATCTGGGTGCCGAGGACGAGTTCGGGGGCGGCCGCTTCGATGGCGCGCTCGACCTCGAGGTAGTCATCGCTGATCAGCGGTTCGAGGCCGAGGTCCTTCGCCGCGGCGCGCACCTCGCGCGCAAACTCGCGGCTGTACGTCCCGAGGCCCACGACAGCGAAACCCAGTTCGTCCTTCGCAATGCGCGCGGCGGCGAGCGCGTGCGTCGCGTCGCCGAAGATGAAGACCCGTTTGCCGGTGAGGTATGTCGAGTCCACCGACCGCGAGTACCACGGCAACCGGGAGCCATGGGTCTCGAGCAGCGGCTCCACGTCGATCCCGGTGATCACGCCCACTTCGCGCACGAACTCCGCGGTGGCGCCAGCGCCGATCGGCACGGTGCGGAGCATGGGCTGGCCGAACGCCTTGTGCAGGTACTGCGCGGCCGGCAGACCGACCTCCGGATACAGCACGATGTTGAAGTCTGCTTCCGGCAGGCGCGCGAGGTCAGCGGGCGACGCCCCCATCGGCGCCACGACATGGACGTCCACCCCGATCTCGGCGAGCAGTCGGCTGACCTCGGCCACATCGTCCCGGTGGCGGAAGCCGAGAGCGGTGGGACCGAGCAGGTTGGCACGCGGGCGGCGGGCCGCCTGGCCGCCCGTTGGGGCGGCCGCAGCGGGAACGGCCAGCGCCCTGACGAGCTGGTACAGCGTTTCGGCGGCCCCCCAGTTTTCCTTCTTCGAGTAGGCCGGGAGCTCCAGCGGAATGACCGGGATGGGAAGGCCCAGCGCCTTCGCGAGGCCACCCGGGTCATCCTGGATCAGTTCGGCGGTGCACGATGATCCCACGATCATCGCCTTGGGCTGGAAGCGCGCATAGGCGTCGGATGCGGCGCGCTTGAACAGTTCCGCCGTATCGCCGCCCAGGTCGCGGGCCTGAAAGGTGGTATAGGTGACGGGCGGGCGGCGGTCGCGCCGCTCAATCATGGTGAAGAGCAGGTCGGCGTAGGTGTCGCCCTGTGGCGCGTGCAGCACGTAGTGCAGCTCGCGCATGCCGGTCGCGACACGCATCGCGCCAACGTGCGGCGGCCCTTCGTAGGTCCACACCGTCAGCTGCATGCGGCCGCCTTCAGGGCACTCACGCCGTCTGCATCAGACACGAAGCAACTCCCGCCGCCGCAGTGGCCGCGCGAACAACTCGGCGAGGTCGCCGGCCTGGTCGAATCCATGGATCGGGGAGAAGACCAGCTCGATGGCCCACTTGGTGGTGAATCCCTCGGCCTCGAGCGGATTGGCCAAGCCCAACCCGCATACCACCAGGTCGGGAGCGGCGGCGCGGCAGCGATCAAGTTGACGTTCGACATCCTGCCCCTCGCTCAACTGCACCCCCGGGGGGAGCAAGGCCAGGTCGGGTGCCAGGAGCTCCCGATGCAGGTATGGGGTCCCCACCTCGATCGGGATCATGCCCAGCTCGCTGGCGAGGAAGCGCGCGAGCGGAATTTCCAGCTGCGAGTCGGGAAAGAAGAAGATGCGCTTCCCCTCCAGCTGGGGGCGGTAATGCGCCAGCGCCCGTCGTGCGCGATCGGCGGGCGCAGCGATGGCGCTGCGCAGCCGCTGCCGGTCGCCCCCCATGGCGCCGCACGCCACCTCGAGCCAGGCGGTGGTGCCATCAGCGCCAAGGGGGAACGCGGCGGGGAACAGCGTGGCTCCGCGCTCGGCGAGGATCCGAGCGGTGCCGCCCAGGAACGGTTGCGCGAGCAGCAGACGGGTGCCGCGGCCGACGCCCGGAAGGTCGGCACTGCGTCGCGGCGGGAAAAACTGAACCGGCCCGATGCCCGCTTCGGCGAGGATGCGCGCCAGCTGGTCCTCAACCACGTCGGCGAGGGCACCCACCACCAGTAGCTGCTTGCGATCGTCGGACGGCAGCTCGCGCGCCAGTGAGGCCAGGCACGCATCCTCACCCTCGGTGAACGTCGTCTCGATGCCGCTGCCGGAGTAGTTGAGGACCCGCACCGCGGGGCCGAACTGGCGCGCCATCCGCTCAGCGGCCCGGGAAAGATCGAGCTTGATGACTTCCGACGGACAGGAGCCAACCAGAAAGAGGGTGCGGATGTCGGGACGCCGCTCCAGCAACTGGGAGACCACCCGGTCGAGTTCGGCGTTGCAGTCGGCGAGGCCGGCGAGGTCCCGCTCGTCCAGAATGGCGGTCGCGAAGCGGGGCTCGGCGAAGATCATGACCCCGGCCGCCGACTGCATGAGATGCGCGCAGGTGCGCGAGCCGACAATGAGGAAGAACGCGTCCTGCATTTTCCGGTGCAACCACACAATGCCGGTCAGCCCGCAGAAGACCTCGCGCTGGCCCCGCTCCCGGATGACGGGGAGATCGCGGCATCCCGCGGCCGTCGCGATGACCGGCAGGGCACTCATGCGGTGGCCTCCCGAAAGCCCTGGCGCTGCCGCTCGTCAAGCCGGGCGGCGCGAAGCTTCAGGATGAACTGGGTCGCGTTAACGATGTAGGACGCGTAGGCCGCCAGCGCGAGCAACATGAGGCCCCGGGGGGAGAGCCAGCCGAAGAACAGTGCGCCGAGGTAGGCGGTGTGCAGCGCCAGCACCAGCATGCTGAATACGTCTTCCCAGAAAAAGGCGGGGGCGAACAACCACTTCCCGAAAACGACATGCTCCCAGACCGAGCCCGTGATCATGATGAGGTACAGCACGAGGGTCTTGAGCACCACCGACGCCGTCGCCACCGCCAGGCCTTCGCCGGTGGCCAGGTACCGGAGCACCAGCGCCAGGCTGACGAGGAAGACAAGGAACTGGACCGGCGCGAGCACGCCCTGCACCACGGTCCATGGCGACGCGTCCCGGCGCCGTCGCTCGAGCGGCGAATAGAGGGGCTTGCGATTGGACGAGCCTGATGGGTGCATGGCTCAGCGTCGGGACCGGGGTTCGGCCTGGGAAGGGTTGACCCAGCCATAATAGAGTTCGTTTCTTGGAGTGTCAATAAGTCTTGACGTCCCGTCTTGTTGACGCAATCTTGGGTTTGCAGTCGGCGGACCGCTATTGACCTCGGTGCGGCGTGGGTGCATATGAGTCGAGCCTTTTCGTTGGCGTCCGCACAGCTGGTCCAACCTCCCTGCCTGCGCCCATTAAGGAGGGTTTCATGAGTGTCCCCGAGCGGGCTGACCGTTCGAAGCCGGCCGAAGCACTGCCGGTCGATCTTGCCGATACCATTGAAAACGACCTGGTCCCGCGCATGATGCTGGCCCACCGCGTCGGAGCGGTTCCTCCCTCGGTCGGCGCGGCCGTTGGGAGAAAGCTGTCTGACGCCGATCGGGCGGAGTTCATTCGCCTCATCCGTGGCAGTAGCGAGACGGCTGCGGGAGACCTGGTCAATCGCCTGGTGGAGAACGGCACCACGGTCGAGGCGGTATACCTCGACCTGCTGGCTCCGGCCGCCCGTTTCATGGGTGTGGAATGGGAGAATGATTCGTGTGATTTCGTCGAGGTAACCATCGCCCTGGGGCGGATGCAGCGCGTGCTCCGGAACCACAGCCGGGTGGAGGGGGCGGAGAAGCCGCTCAACACGGCGGTGGGCAGCATCCTCTTGAGCGCCGCTCCAGGTGAGCAGCACACGCTCGGCCTGTACATCGTGGCCGAGTTTTTTGTGCGTGCCGGATGGGCGGTGCAGGTGGGGTCGCCGGTGGCGGAACTCGATCTCGTGCGCACGGTGCGCGAGGACTGGTTCGATGTCGTGGGCTTCTCGGTGTACTGCGATACCAAGCTTCCCCACCTGGCCCGGGACATCGCCGCGGTGCGGAAGCACTCTCGTAACCCCCGGGTCCGGCTTCTTGTAGGTGGGCAGGTCTTCGAGGGTAACTCGACCCTGCTGGAGAGCCTCGGTGCCGACGGGTCGGCCGTCGATGGCAGTCAGGCCGTTCAAGTGGCCACTGACTTACTCGGCTCCTTCCGGGCATGAGCACGCATTGATCGATTGCGCGAGTGTAACAATGCAGCGAAGCGTTGGCCGATGAATGGCTTAGCAAAAACATTTGACGCCCGGGTTGGCGCCCTCAATGAGCTCGACAGCCAGTCGGTTGCCGCGCTGGTGCACGCTGCGTCCGATGTGGCCCTCATTCTGGATCAGGACGGCATCATTCGCGACATCGCCTTTTCCAGTACCGATCCGCATCTCGCGGAAACGCGGGCGTGGCTGGGACAGGGGTGGGTGGACACCGTCACGCCCGAAACGCGCGACAAGGTGCGCGAGCTGCTGCGTGAGGTGAGCACGGCGGGCGTGTCGTCCCGGCGCCACGTGAATCACATCACGCCGGCTGGCACTGAGCTGCCGGTGGCGTATATCGTCGTGCGTCTCGGGGTCGGGCAGAATGCTGTGGCGATCGGCCGGGACCTTCGGAGTGCTGCCCTTCAGCAGCAGCGGCTGGTCGAGGCGCAGCAGGCGATGGAGCGGGACTATTGGCGCATGCGGCACATCGAGACGCGCTACCGCCTGCTGTTCCAGCTTTCGTCCGAGGCAGTGCTGGTTGTCGATGTGGCCACGATGAAGATCATCGATGCCAATCCCGCCGCTGGCCTGCTCTTTTCGCTCGCCGCCAAGCGTCTCGTGGGACGGACCTTCCCGCTTGAACTGGATCCCGGCAGCGAACAGCGTGTTGCCGAATTGCTGGCCACGGTACGCACCTCGGGCCGAAGCGAAGACGGCCGCCTGCGGCTGCGCTCGCGGGACGAGGACGTGCGTATCGGGGTATCGCTGGTGCGTCAGGATGGCTCGTCGATGTTCCTCATCCGGTTGGTGGCGGAGGGCCTCGAGCATGCCGGCGGCAGTCATGACTCGCGTCTGCAGGATGCGATGCGCGAGATGCCCGACGCCTTTGTGGTGTCCGACATGGACGGCAGGATCTACACCGCCAACCGGGCCTTCCTCGACCTCGCGCAGCTGGCGACGGAGGAACAGGCGCGCGGTCAGCTGGTATCGCGGTGGGTTGGACGTCCTGGCGCAGACTGGCCCGTGCTCCTTGGTACGCTCCGTGAACACGGAGTGGTGCGCCTCTTCAATTCCTCGGTCCGTGGCGAATACGGGTCCGCCGCTGAGGTGGAGGCCTCCGCGGTCATGGCGCCTGCCGGCGCGTATCCCAGCATCGGCATCGTGCTGCGCGATGTGGGCCGCCGGCTGGCCAGCGGTCCGCAAGGGGCACGTGACCTCACCATCGCCGTCGAACAACTGACCGGCCTCGTGGGTCGGGTTGGCCTGCGGGACCTGGTGCGCGACACCGTCGACCTGGTAGAGCGGCACTTCATCGAGGCGGCCTTGGAGCTCACCGGTCATAACCGGACCTCGGCAGCCGAAGTGCTGGGGGTCAGCCGCCAGAGCCTGTACGTCAAGCTTCGTCGGTATCAGCTCGGCTCTGGAGACCGTCCAAAGGAGTAGTCGAGACTCAAGCGCCGCTTGGCGCGCCTGCGCGTTTTTTTCGCGCCTGCCCCTGTCAACATGAATTGACAATGACCGCTGTCAACGCAGACATAGCTGTCGGTCGGCGCTCCACGCCGCGGGTTCGCGACGTCGCGGAGCTGTTCAAGCCGGTTACGTGGTTCCCGCCCATGTGGGCCTTCGCGTGCGGCGCCGTGTCGGCTGGCGCGGCGATGGAGGGGCGGGGACGGCTCATGGTGACCGGGCTTCTGGTCTGCGGCCCGCTGGTCTGCGCGTCGAGCCAGGGGGTCAATGACTGGTTCGACCGGCACGTCGACGCGATCAACGAGCCGGGGCGCCCGATTCCATCGGGTCGAGTGCCGGGGCGCTGGGGGCTTTACCTCGCGGTCGGCTGGTCGCTGGTGTCGGCGCTGGTCGCGTTCACCCTTGGCCGCTGGGGTTTTCTGGCCACGCTGCTCGGGCTGGCGTTGGCGTGGGGCTACAGCGCGCCGCCGCTTCGCTTCAAGCAGAACGCGTGGATCGGCAACCTCGCGGTGGGGGTCTCCTATGAAGGCCTCGCTTGGATTACCGGCGCCGCGATCATGCTGGGCGGTGCCATGCCGGGCCCGCGTATTCTGGCGTTGGCGGCGCTGTACAGTCTCGGCGCCCACGGCATGCTGACCCTCAACGACTACAAGGCGATCGAGGGCGACCGGCTCATGGGTATCAAGTCCCTGCCGGCGACGCTTGGTCCGACCCGCGCCGCCCGGGTGGCCTCGGCGACGATACTGGTGCCCCAACTGGTCGTGATCAGGCTGCTGTTCGGGTGGGGGCACCCGGTGGCCGCCTGCCTGGTGGCGTCACTGGCGGCGGTGCAGGTGGTCCTGATGGCCGAGTTCATCCAGCGACCAGTCGAGCGCGCGCTCTGGTACAGCGCGCTTGGCGTCCCGTTCTCCGTGCTGGGGATGATGGTGGCGGCGGTGGCGGTGCGGGGCGGATGACGACGCTTCCGCTCCTCGTGGACGAAGCACGGGTTGGGCTGCGGTCGCCCCGTCCTCGCGACCTCTGCACCGACTGCGGCATCTCCCGCAGTGAGGATCCCTCGCGCTGCGGCCGCGCCTGCCAATTCATTCATCCGCGCTATGACGCGCTGGAGCGCGCGGCCCACGGGCGCGCGCGCGATCCTTCCCGTGGCGACGAGCAGCATTTCGGTCCGTATCTCGACATGTTCCGGGCGCGGCTGCGGTCACCCCGGTTGGGCGCGCAGTGGACCGGTATCGCCACCACGCTCGGGGAGCGCCTGCTCGAGGAGGGCCTGGTGGACGCGGTGATCGCGACGGCATCCGATCCCGGCGACCGCTGGGCCCCGCGGCCGGTGCTGGTGACCCGTGCCGCCGATATGGCGCAGTGCCGTGGTATGAAGATGGGTTTCTCGCCGGTGCTGGCGCTGCTCGATGATGCCGCGGCGCGCGGTTACCGGCGTCTCGCGGTGATCGGCGTGCCCTGCCAGGTGCACGCCCTCCGGGCACTGGAGCAGGAGCTCGGGCTCGAGCGGCTCTATGTTGTCGGTACTCCGTGCAGCGACAACACCACCACGGAGCGCTTCCATCAGTTCCTTGCGCTCCTGACGGAGCGGCCGGGCGAGGTCACCTACCTCGAGTTCCTCGCGGACTACCATGTGGAGCTGCGGTTCGGCGACGGGAGCAAGAAACGCATCCCGTTCATCCAGCTGCCCATTTCGCAGTTGCCGTCCGATTTCATCCCGCTGACCTGCCGCTCGTGCTTCGACTACACCAACGCCCTGGCCGACCTGACGGTCGGCTACATGGGCGGCTCAGGTGAGCAGTGGCTGCTGGTGCGGAATGAGCGCGGTCGCGCCCTGGTGCGCCTGCTGGGCGACCTGCTGGAGACGATGCCCGTCTCGTCGCGCGGTAACCGGCGGGGGCCGGTGCGCACTTTTCTTGGTGCCATCGAACGGAGCGCCGGCGGCCTTCCGCTCCGCCGGGCCCCGAACTGGGCACGTCCACTCATTGGCTGGATGATGACGCACCTCGGCCCCAGGGGTCTCGAGTTCGCGCGGACCCGGGTGGAGATGAAGGTGCTGGAGGGCATCGTGAACCTGCGGCAGCATCGGCCACGCCGCCTCAAGCGGATGGTGCCCGATTTCGCGTGGAAGCTCGCGGCTTCCTACAACATCCTGCCCCAGGCGGGCGAAACGGTTCCGCGTCTCAGGGAGGATGCATGATGGAGACCTATGATGCGGTGGTCGTGGGTGGCGGACCGGCCGGCGCCACGGCGGCGCACGAGCTGGCGGGCAAGGGCCACCGGGTGCTGATGCTCGACCGGATGGGCCGGATCAAGCCCTGCGGCGGCGCAGTGCCCCCGCAGCTCATGGTGGACTTCTCGGTGCCGATGTCGCTGCTGGTTAACCGCGTCAACGCCGCGCGCATGGTATCCCCCGGCGGTCGCCGCGTGGACATGCCGGTCGACGACGGCTACGTGGGCATGGTGGACCGTGACGTGTTCGACGAATGGCTGCGCGTCCGTGCGGTGGGCAGCGGCGTGACACGGGTGACCGGGGCCTTCACCCGGTTCGAGCGGGAGCGCGACGGCACGGTGCTGCTGCACTACACCGACGGCCGGTCGCGGCAGGGCGAGGCGCGCGCCGTGCGGGCCCGCATGGTCATTGGGGCGGACGGCGCGCTCTCTAGCATCGCGCGCCAGGCGGTGCCCGGTGGCGGCAACCTGAAGTATGTCTTCGCCTACCATGAGATCGTGGCCTCGCCACCGGATACGGGTGACGCCTTCGTCGGCAGCCGATGCGATGTCTACTATCAGGGCCAGCTCTCTCCCGATTTCTACGCCTGGATCTTTCCCCATGGCGCGACGACCAGCATCGGCACCGGGTCGCTGCAGAAGGGATTCTCGCTCCGCGGCGCGGTCGCGGACCTGCGCCGCTCCACGGGGCTCGATCGAGCGGAGACACTGCGCTGCGAGGGCGCGCCGATTCCGCTCGAGCCGCTGGCACGCTGGGACAACGGGCGTGATGTGGTCCTGGCCGGCGATGCGGCGGGCGTGGTGGCACCGGCGTCGGGCGAGGGCATCTTCTACGCCATGACTGGCGGTCGTCTGGCGGCGCAGGCGGTGGATGAAGCACTGCAGAGTGGCGATGCCCGGGCACTTGGCCAGGCGCGGCGGCAGTTCATGCGGTCGCACGGGCAGGTGTTCCGCGTCCTGGGGATCATGCAGCGCTTCTGGTACGCGAGCGATCGCCGCCGCGAGAGTTTCGTGGCCATCTGCGCCGACCCGGACGTGCAGCGGCTCACCTTTCAGGGCTACATGCACAAGAAGCTGGTGCGGGCGCGCCCGGCGGCGCACCTGCGCATCTTCGTCAAGAACATCACCCATCTGGCGGGACTGGTGACCACATGACGGCGCTTCCCCGCGCGCGCGCCGACTTGGCGCTGGCCCGACCGGCGGAGCGCTTCAGTGCGCGCACGCTGCCCGAGCTCGAGCGGGCGCTGGCCCGCGCGACCAGCGGGCTGGGCGATGGGCTCGCCTGGGTCGAGAGCGCCACGGGGCAGGCGATCGGGCTGGACGGTCGCGGCGGCCGGCGCTGGCGCCCGTTGCTGGCGATCGCCGGTGCGCAGGCGGCCGGCGTGCGGGTCGCGGGGGGCTACGTCATGGACGTGGCGGTCGCCATCGAGCTGACTCATACGGCGTCGCTCGTACTCGACGACCTGCCATGCATGGACGACTCGAGCACGCGCCGCGGTCGCGCCGCCACCCATCGCCTGGTCGGGACGGCGGGCGCCATCCTGGTCGCTATCGGCCTGCTGGGGCGCTCAGCGGAATTGCTGGGCGATGCCGGTGGCAATGGCGCATGGCTCGCCGCCGAGTGGGGCCGGGTGGTAGGACTGAACGGCATGGCTGGCGGGCAAGCGGTCGACGTGGCGCAGTCGGGAGCGGCGCGGGCGGCGGCGCGGCGGCTGTTCCGCCGGAAAACCACGGCGCTCGCCGAATACGCGGCGGCGGCCGGCGCGGCGGCCGGCGGGGCCAGTGCGCCGGCCGTCACGGCGCTCGCCGCCTTCGGCCGCGACGTGGGGTGGGCCTACCAGCTCGCCGATGACATGGAGGATCTCGCCGAGGACGGTGCGGTCGGCAAGCTGGCGGGCGGCCGCACGCCCGAGCGGCAGGCCGCGCGGTTGCTGCGACGGGCCGGGCGGCACCTCATGCAGTGCCCCGACATTTCACGCGAAGGGCAGGAACTGCTGGAAGACCTGGCCCGCGGGCTGGTGCCACTCGAATGCGCGCACTGAATGGGGTCATTCTTCGCCGCGCCGGTCGCGGTACTGCTCGGTGCCTTGGCCTGGATGGTCGCCATGGGCGCGATCGGGGTGTGGATGACCGACCTGGGGCCGTGGTACTACGCGCTCAGGAAGCCCAGTTGGCAGCCGCCCGATTTCCTCTTCGGACCGGTGTGGAGCACGATCTTCCTCCTGTCCGCGGTGGCGCTCGTCCTGGGATGGATTTCGCCGGCCGCCGGCACCAGGGATCGGTGGCTGCTCGTGGCCGTGTATGTCGTGAACGGAGTGCTGAACAATTACTGGAGCTTTCTTTTCTTCCGCTCGAAGCGTCCGGACTTTGCGCTTATCGAAGTGGGTGCGCTCTGGCTGTCGATCCTGGCCATGATCCTGATCCTGCGCCCGCTCTCGACCGTGGCGGCGCTGCTGATCATCCCGTACCTGTGCTGGGTGACGTTCGCGACGATACTCAATCGGGCGATCATCCAGCTCAACGGCCCCTTCGGGAGCAGATGAGCGCATGCTGATCTCGCTGGCCATCGACTACAACCGGGCGGACCTGGAGACCCGGGAGCGTTTCTTCCTCACGGATGAGGGCGTGGTGAAGCTGTATGCGTGCCCGCGCCCGGCGGCGATCCAGGAGTTGCTGCTGCTGTCCACCTGCAACCGGCTGGAGATGTACGGCTGGTCGTCCGCCTCGTCTCCGGAGGAGGTCGTATCGGCATTGATGGCGCTCGCCCACCACTGGATGGGCGGCGGCGAACGGGTCGACGAACTGATCTCGACCGCCACGCACCGCACGGGCCACGAGGGGGCGCGTCATCTGCTCCGCGTCGCCGCGGGACTCGAGTCCCAGATGCTGGGCGATGCGCAGATCCACGGTCAGGTGAAGGCCGCTTACCGCCGGGCCGATCAGGCGGGAGCGCTTGGCCCCGGACTCCACCGGCTCTGCGATGCGGCGCTGCGCACCGGCAAGCGGGTGCAGCACGAGACCGGCCTCGTTGGTGCCCGGAACTCCGTCGGGGCCGAGGCGGCGCACCTCACCGCCCGCCGGCTTGGGGCGCTCGCCAGCCGGCGCATCGTCATCGTGGGTTGCGGGAAGACCGGCACCCGGGCGGCGCGCCAGCTGGTCAAGCTCGGCGCCGTGGACGTGGTCCTGATGAATCGGTCCCCGGCGCGCGCGCAGGAACTGGCGCAGGAGGTATGGGGGCGCGCGGCACCGTTCTCGTCGCTGCATCGGGAGTTGGCGAAGGCCGACGCTGCCATCGTGGCGACCGCGGCCGATACGCCGCCGGTGCGGGCGGCGTCGCTCAAGTTCTGCCGCGAGATGGCCGGAACGGCCGAGCGCGACCTGCTGCTCATCGACCTTTCCATGCCACGCAACATCGAGCCCGAGGTGGTCGGGTTGCCCGGCTGTTCCCTGGTCGACATCGACACGCTGCATCCGCCGGTCGCGCGCGCTGAGGCAAACCGGCTCGCCGCCGTGCCGGCGGCGGAACAGGTGGTTGCCGAGGAACTCGAGGACTACGTCAGCTGGGTCAGTGCCGCGCGGGCACGTACCGCCATCGGTCCGCTGCGCGAGGCGCTGGGGGAGCTCTGTCGCCGCGAGGTCGCGTTCGTGGCGGGTAACGACGACATCGCCGAGCGCGCCGCAGAGCGGATCGTGGCGAAGCTGCTGGCGCGCCCCATGGTCGCTTTCCGTTCCGCGAGCGCGCGCGGCGAACCGCTCGATCACTACGCCGACGCGCTGCATGCGCTCTTCGCAGTGCCACCGGCGCCGGACCACGAGACGCCGCTCGGGGCCGCAGGAAGCGAGTGACCGACCTCCGGGTCGGTACCCGCGGGAGCGCGCTCGCACTCTGGCAGACGGAGCGCGTGCGGGGCCTGCTGCAGTCGCTCGGCGTCGGCACGGAGCGGATTGAGATCCGGACGACCGGCGACGTCATCCTCGATGTTCCCCTTTCCCAGATCGGCAGCCGCGCGCTCTTCACCAAGCAGCTCGATGATGCCCTGCTCGAGGGCCGCATCGACCTGGCGGTCCATTCCCTCAAGGACTTGCCGACCGTGCTCCCGGCGGGCCTCACCCTGGGCGCGGTCGGGCTGCGCGAGGACCCTCGCGATGCCCTGGTCGGGAAGGGCCCGCTGCTCTGGTCCGAAGTGCCGCAGGGCGCGACGGTCGCCACCAGCAGCCTGCGGCGCCGCGCGCAGGTCCTGCGGGCCCGGCCCGACCTGCTGGTTGACGACATTCGCGGCAACGTGGACACGCGGCTGGCCAAGCTCGACCGGTCCCCGGTGTGGACTGCGATCTTTCTGGCGACGGCCGGCCTCGAGCGGCTGGGCTTCGGTCACCGGATCGGCGAACGGATGCCCACGTCCATCATGCTGCCGGCGCCGGGGCAGGGAGCGCTGGCGATCACGATCCGGATGGACGACCCGCGAACCGGGGCGCTGGTGCGGCGCGCGCTGCACGACCCCGACTGCGCTCGCGCCGTGGCGGCGGAGCGCGGGTTCCTGCGCCGCCTGGAGGGCGGGTGCCAGGTCCCCGTCGCCGCGCTGGCCACGGTGTCGGGCGACGAGCTTCGCCTGCGCGGTCGGGTCATCGCGCTCGATGGACGCAGCGCCGTGGAAGGAGAATGGGTGGGGCCGGCGGCTAGTGAGGCGCACGCGGCCGATGCCGGGCAGTCCCTCGCGGAACAGTTGCTGCCGCGCGGCGCCGGGGAGATCCTCCAGGCGGTACGCGACGGCAGCGGTGCCCATGCGGCGCCGGACGCCTGATGGCGTCGGTGGTGGTGACGTTGTCGGAGACGGCGCTGTCCGGGTTGGGGGAGGCGCTCGCCGACCTGCGCGTGGAGATCGCGCGTCATCCGCTGCTTTCGTTTGCGGAGCCGGAGTCGTGGGACGCGCTGGACCAGGCGATCGCGCGCATCGGTGAGTATGCCGCGTGCGCGGTGACGTCGCCGAGGGCGGCGTTGGCGCTGGTGGAGCGCGCGGCGCGGGCCGGCGCGGAATCATTGCGGGGCCGGGTTGTCTGGGCGACCGGCGCCGCGACGGCGGCGGTGCTTCGCGGCACCGGCGCGGACCTGCGGGTGCCCGATCGGGCCGGGGAAGAGGACGAGGGCGCGGCCGCGGCACTCGCCCGCGCCATGCTGGAGAGCGGCACCGGGTCGCCGATCCTCTTTGCGTGCGGTGATCGCCGCACCGACGCATTGCCCGCCATGCTCCTGGCCGCGGGCCGCGCGGTGCATGAAGTGGTGTGCTACCGGACCGTGCTGGCCAGCGACGAGGCGGCGCGGGCGGCGGTGCGCGCCGCCGATGTACTGGTGGTCGGGAGCCCCAGCGTCGCGGGCCTTCTAGCACGCGCGGCATCGACTGGCACGCGTCCCGACCTCCTCGCCATCGGGGTTACCACCGCCGACGCCGCGTCGGCGTGCGGGTGGCATCCGGCGGCGGTAGCTTCCGCTCCAACCGTCACGGCGCTCGCGGCGGGCGTTCGCGCACTCCTCGTTACCCACTGAGGCCCTTGAACAACGATCTGCTCCTGCGCGCCTGCCGGCGCGAATCCGTGGAGCGCCCGCCGGTGTGGATGATGCGCCAGGCGGGACGCTACCTCCCCCAGTACCGCAAGGTTCGCGAACGGGCCGACTTCCTCACCATGGTCGGCACACCGGAACTGGCGGTCGAGGTGACGCTGCAGCCGGTCGACCTGGTTGGGGTCGATGCGGCCATCATCTTCAGCGACATCCTCGTCATCCCCCAGGCCATGGGCATGGGGCTGTCGGTGGATGAGGGCGTCGGCCCGCGCTTCCACGAGACGATCCGCTCGGCGGCGCAGGTGCGCGCGCTACGGGATGTGGTGCCGGAGGAATCGCTCGGCTACATGCTGGAAGCGCTGCGCCTGACGCGGCGGGCCCTCGGTGGGCGGGTGCCGCTCATCGGGTTTGCCGGCGCGCCGTGGACGCTGGCGAGCTACATGATCGAGGGACAGGGCACCAAGAACTTCTCGGTGGCCAAGCGCATGCTGGTGGAGCAGCCGCAGGTGGCGCACGATCTCCTTGGCCGGCTGGCGCGCGCCGTCGGCGATTTTCTCGTGGCGCAGGTCAGCGCCGGGGCGCAGGTGGTGCAGCTGTTCGAGTCCTGGGCCGGGGCACTTGGGCCGGCCGACTTCCGGGCCTTCTCGCTGCCCTACCTGGCGACGGCAATCAAGACGGTCAAGGCCGCCCATCCCGATGTCCCGGTCATCGCCTTCGCGCCCGGTGCTGGCTGGGCGCTCGAGGAGATCGCGCGGAACACCGGCGCTGACGTGATCGGCGTGGACTGGCACACCGATGCGGCGGAGGCGCGGCGCAGGCTGGCGACCGCGCCGGTAGCGCTCCAGGGCAATTTCGATCCAACCTGGCTCTATGCGCCCGTCGAGGAGATCCGCCGGCGGACCATCGCGATGCTCGACGCGTTCGGGGGCCAGGGGCATATCGCCAACCTTGGGCACGGCATCCTGCCCGATGTTCCGGTGGCGCATGCCAAGGCGTTTGTCGACACGGTGCAGGGATGGAGACCGCGCGCGGGGTGAGCGGCAGCGGGGTGGACTCCTTTCGGGAGCAGGCCACGGCGTGGATCCGTCAGCTGCACGACGACACCACGGCGTTCTTTGCCGCACTCGATGGGGGCGGCGAGTTTCGGGAGGACCGCTGGGAGCGGCCCGGCGGCGGCGGTGGTGTCACCCGCGTGCTCGCGAACGGCGCGACCTTCGAGAAGGCCGGCATCAACCGGTCGGCGGTGGAGGGTGAGTTGCCGGCGCCGATGGCGGCGCGACTCGGCGCACAGCTGCCTGACGGTGCGGCGGCGCGGTTCTTCGTGACCGGCATGAGCCTCGTCATCCACCCGCGCAGCCCGATGGTGCCGACCGTGCACCTCAACGTGCGCTATTTCGAGGTGACGGGCCCGAACGGCGAGGTCGTCGACTGCTGGTTTGGGGGCGGTACTGACCTTACGCCGTTCTATCCGGCGCCACTGGACGCGGTGCACTTTCATGCGACGCTGCATGAAGTATCCGGCCGGCATCACCCCGGCTTCTACCCGCGGTTCAAGGCGTGGTGCGACGAGTACTTCGTCAACACACACCGGGGCCGGGAGCGACGGGGAATCGGCGGTATCTTTTTCGACAACCTGCGCCCGGGCGAGTCGGGTCTGGATCGAGGGGCGCTGTTCGCCTTCGCCAATGATGTGGGGCGGGTGCTGCCGCAAGCCTACGGGCCCATCGTCGATCGCACGCGTGGGCTCCCGTACGGCGACCGCGAACGGCAGTTCCAGCTGATCCGTCGGGGCCGGTACGTGGAATTCAACCTGGTGCACGACCGTGGCACGCTCTTCGGGCTGCAGACCGGCGCGCGCATCGAGAGCGTGCTGATGAGCCTTCCGCCGGTCGCCGCCTGGGACTACGTTAGCGAGTTCGCGCCGGGATCGTTCGAGGCGGAACTCACGGCGATGCTCGAGCCCAGGGACTGGCTCGTGGGGCCGGTGCCTTCGAATTGGTGAAGAGGACATATGTCGTCGCTTCGTGCTGTCATGCTGCTGCCGCTCCTGTCACTCACCCTCACCGCTCCCCTCCCGTCGCAGCAGCGTCCGGCAGCGAAGCGGCCAGCCCCGGTCAAGGCGGTGAAGGGACCAACCGTCGAGGGCATCACCGAATACACCCTGCCCAACGGATTCACCTTCCTGCTCTTTCCGGACGAGTCCAAGGCCACCACCACGGTCAACATCGTCTACTTCGTGGGATCCCGGCACGAGAACTACGGCGAGACCGGCATGGCGCACCTGCTCGAGCACCTCGTGTTCAAGGGGACGCCGCGCCACCCGAACATCCCGCAGGAACTTTCGCAGCGCGGCGCGGCACCCAACGGCACCACCTGGACCGACCGCACCAACTACTACGAGACCTTCCCGGCCAGCGATGCCAACCTCACCTGGGCGCTCGATCTCGAAGCCGACCGGATGATCAACAGCTACATCGCGCAGAAGGACCTCGCCTCCGAGATGACGGTGGTGCGGAACGAGTTCGAGCTGGGCGAGAACGACCCCGGTTCGATCCTGGAGGAGCGGATCACCAGCACGGCGTTCCTCTGGC
>JANNSD010000042.1:0-7895 GCA_031402225.1 Gemmatimonadota bacterium
TGGTGTCCCGGCCGATCTTCAAAATCGCGACGGACTTCGCTCTGCGTGGTCCGGTTGGTTCGATTCATACCCGCTCCCGCCAGCCCCGCCCCGGGGGGGCGGGCCGTCAGTACCGGTCGAGACGTCGCGTCTTCTGCGATGAGCTACAGCGCGTAGTCGAAGACGTACGAGTGCTTCTTCCCCTCGACAATGATCTGCATCGTCCCCGACAGCCCCTTCAGTTCCTCCGTCCCCGAGTCCGGCACGACCGTCACGCTCAGCGACTGGTTACCATGGCTCATCGTTCCGCTGTGCTGCAAGATGAAGCTTCCCTTCTTCCCGTTCAGCGTCCCCGTCACGCGCTCCAGCGCCACGTACCCCGCCGATCCCTCCACCGCGGTGAACGCCCCGACCATCTGGCCCTTGCTGGTGGCGGTCAGGCCGCCGCTGAACGTCTTGTCGAGTGACAGCCGCCCGAACCCGCCCGTATCCGTGCCCTCGTCCGCCGGGAGCGGCACCACCTTCACCTCGAACGTACCTGTGGCCTGCATTGGTGCTGCCTCCCTGGTCATCATCGGTGGCTGGAACAGCAGGAGGGCCGCGGCGAGTCCGGTTCTGGCGACGTGTCCCATGCGCTCCTCCTGTCCCGCGTTGCAGGATTGTCCGGTACTGTGGGCACATCATACAACGGTGCGCCGCTTCCCGTCCTGCCTGATACGCGCTAGCCCCATACCCACCACGGAGGCTTGGCATACGCGGAGTACACCACCGCATCGAACACCGCATGCGCCAGCATCGCCGGCAACACACTCCCCGACATCACCCTGAGTCCGCCGAGCATGAGCCCGCCCAGCGCCGTCCAGAGCGCGATGCCGGCCAGGTCGAACACGCTGGTGACGGCCTCTGGCGGCCACGCAAACAGTGCCGTCTTGTACGCCGCATGCGCAACTGCCGCGATCACCACCGCTGGCCACCCCAGCGACGACAGCCGCCCCAGCATCCACCCCCGGTACACCAGCTCCTCGGCCATACCGATCAGGCAGGCCAGCAACACGAAAAGAGGCAGCCCCGTCGCTGCCTCGTGCGGCACACTCGCTCCGTTCCGCTGCAACAGCCCGACGGCTGCCGCGATGGCGATGCCGATGGCGAACGCCTTCACCAGCCGCGGCCCCGCGCCCGAGATCCCCAGCAGCTCGCGGGGCTGCGCCGACCGCCGCAGTGACACGCCGATCACTACCGCCGCTGCAAGCAGCCCCGCACCACTCACCAACGTCCCTGGCATCCCGCGGTGCGCGAACAGCGCGAACAGCACCATCCCCACCGAGACCACCACCGTCTCGCTGCTCAGGCGACGCGTCTCCTCGGTGCGGCCAGCATCACCAGCAGCACGATCGGGATGATCAGCAGGATCCACCCCGAGCCCAGGCAAAGCGTCAGTACTTTCACAACAACCGCCGCTGGTAACGCCGCCTGGATTGCAGCCGCTTCGCCCGCGACATCGCTCCACATGTCATCGGAGAAGCCCACGAACTCGAGGGTCGGGATCCTCTGCAGCAAAGCGAGGTTCGTGAACGCGCCGTCCAGTGTTACCGCTCGCAGGTGGCGCAACTCCCCGAGCGGTGCAAGATCAATGGCATTCTCCTGCGCGAGCAGCTCGATGACCTCAAGGTTCGGGTGCGCCTGAATCATTGTCTGGAACCCCGTCTGCGTCGTGTTCTTGGGGAAGCCGAACCACTGCAATCGCTTGAACTGCGAATGATCGAAGGGCCCGCCGTTCCACCAGCTCCCGCTCAACACGAGCGTCCGCAAGTTTCCAAGGCCATCCAGGGCATGGGTATTCACCTCACCGTCAGGAAGCCAGAGCGCCTCGAGGCGCGCTGGTAGTACTCCCGCGTACGGCGGCTCCCACTTGCTCAGGACCAGCTCGCGGAGCTTTGGGAGCTTCCGGATCTCCGCGAGGCTGCCCGAATCGGTGGCCGACATCCAGAGTGTCTCGATATTACGCTGCGATGCAACCAGCCCCGAAATCGAGTCTACGTGCTCACCCAGCGACAGCAGCTGCGGGCGGAAGAGGGACAGATACTTCGTTAGATCTTCACGGGACTCGATCAGCAGCCCGATATTGGGTTTTGCAGCCGCTATGCGCTGCAACAAAGCGAGTGAAAGCTTGTCCGTGATCGCGAGGGCCCGCATGTCGCTCAGTTCCGCTGGCGATGCCTGCTCCAGCCAGGCCACCGCGCTGTCACCTTCTGTCTCGGCCGCAACCACCTTTCCATTAACGCTCATTCCACTGCTGCTGGTTGCCAGTCGAACACCGTCCCCATCCTCAGGTTGGTAAACCAGCAAGCCTGGATCGCCGCCCAGCATCGTCCCCGGTCGGAGCCACGCTACTTGCGCGCCGTCGGAAATGGAGCCTGACCACCCGAATGGTACGGTGTAAATGTCCTTCGTATCCGTTGTGTCCTGGACAAGCCGCACCACCCGCCCCGGTACCTTCCCCGGCCCGCAGCCAGCCACCATGCCGATCATCACTACCACCGCCGCGGCAACCCCGCGCGTCGTCATCCTTGTCCCCCGGCAACCCGCCTTCTCGGCACGGTGAGCATCACCAGCAGCACAATCGGAACGACCAGCAGGATCCACCCCGAGCCGAGGCACATCGGCGTCACCTTCACCACGACCGCCTTGGGCAGCGCTTCCTGGATGGCTAGCGCCTGTTCCGGGTACGCCTCCCAGAATTCCTGTGATAGTCCCACAAACTCGAGGGACGGGAGTTCTCGAAAGACGCGAAGGTTCCTGAACCCACCAAACAGGGTCACGGCGCGCAGGTGATGGAGGCGTCGCAGCGGCCAGAGGTCGATCACACTATCGGTTATCATCGCCACCACCTCGAGATCCGGGTGCGCGGCGACGATCGCATCAAACTCCGCCTGCGTCGTGTTCACCGGAAAGCCAATCCACCGGAGCTCCTTGAGTCCCGCAAGGTCCGATGCGCCGCTCCCCGTGGCGGCAGTCAGGTCCAGCGTCCTCAAGTGCCGAAGGCTGGCCAGCGCCGACAAGTCACCAAAGCTGTCGCTGATCGCGAGTGTCCTGACGCCTCTCGGGATCGGCGCACCTTGTGCGGCATCCCAGGTGTCCAGCGTGAGGTGGCGGAGCTTGGGAAGTTCCCCGAGCACGCGTGCGACGCCGGAGTCCATGACCGTCATCAGCAGGAATTCAACCTGCCGCTGCGTCGCGAGTTGCTCGGCGATGATCCGCTGCGTTGCGGGCAGTCTGCTGCCGGAATCGCCACTCGTCCCGAGCCAGAGCACGAGCGGACGGAACAGTGGCAGGGTCTGCACCATTTCGCCCTCGGAAGCAAAGCTGAGGCCGACATGCGGGTTCGCGACGGCAAGGCGCTCAACGCTTGGACGTAGTGTCGCCCGCAGCTCAGGCGGGAAATCGACAAAGCGAAGCTGCGCAAGGTCGGCCTCTGTTGCCTGGCCCAGCCAGGCAGCCGCACTGTCGCCTTCCAAGTTGAGCGCAACCACCTGACCCGCGAGGCGTACGCTCCAATCCGTGAAGTCCAGTCGAAGGACCTCGCCATCGCCCTTCCGGTACTGGAAGCCAGTCTCCGCGTCGTTGTGAAAGAGCATCGTCGTCGGGCCCACAAGCGCCACCTGCTGCCCGCCGCGCACCTCCCCGGACCACTGGTACGGCAAGGAGAGCAACTCCATTGTGTCCACCGTGCCGGTCTCGATGCGCACCACACGCGCCACCTCCCGGTCCTGCCCGCACGCCGCGGCCAGTCCCAGTAGCACCGCCACCGCCATGCCTCGCGCCGTCACGCCGGCACCTGCGCCACCGGCGCGTGCGACCGCACACCACAGCCTCCCGACTTCAACGCGGAGAAGGCCTGGTCGGCATCCTGCCCCAGCAGCGGCACCGGATGATTGCGGCAGAACGGGCACGCGTGCAGCGACCCGTCCGTGTCGACATACACGTACTGGTCGCCGCCTTGGCACCCAGCCGCCCGCGCATCCCAGTCCACATAGGCTACCACGGGGTAGTCGCGCGCCGCCGGGTCCCGGTTGAGCCACACCATGAAGTCCTCCAGCGCCTGACGCTGGGCCGGCTCGAGCGCCACATCCTGGCCGGCATAATGTCCCACGGCCTTGGGCTCGAGGATCTGGATGAAGCTGGCGCCGAGCCCGCGCGCCACCTCCGCGTACCGCCGCAGGTTCTCCGGCGACACGAACGCGCGCACCGGGCACAGCGATAACGTGACCACCAGTCCGGCCTCCCACGCATGCCGCGCCGCGTGCTCCACCGCCTCGAACGTCCCCTGCCGCCCCCGGAACCGGTCGTGCTGCTCGCGGTCCCAATGGTCGAGGCTGAGCGACACCCCGGTGAGCCCCGCCGCCCGCAGCCGCTGTGCCCGCTCCGCCGTGAGGCCCCGGCCCGAACTCAGCACCCACACATCCGACTCGCCCGCCAGCGATGTCGTGAGCTCCAGCAGCACATCGAATCGTTGCAGCGGCTCGCCGCCACTCAGGAACACCAGCGCCGTGCCCCGCTGTCGCAGTTGCGACGCGACCGACCGCAGCTCGTCAGCCGACATGCCTTCCTGCCGATTGAGCACGTCCCACTCCACGCAATGCTCGCATCGCAGCGCGCACATCCGCGTCATTGCCAGGATCGCCACCCTGACCGATGGCGGGCGGTCGCGCGCCGGAAGCACGCGGTTCAATTCGCCCTCGATGCAGAGGTCGAACGCCCGGGACGGCCAGCCTGGAAAGTAGAAACTGGAGAAGAGGCGGCCCGACACGAGCGCCGACTTGCTGGGAAGCGAGCGCCGTACTGGCACCATGATGGCGCGCCAGCGCTGGAGCGCCAAGGCCACGTCGAACGGATTGCGGTAGAGGCGCAGTGCAATCCAGATGGCGCGCCACCACATCTGCGCCATCGCGACGGTTCTCCGCACGCCCCATATCATGGGATCTATGCAAGCGGTTGCTGTCGGTTCGCGCAATATGGGCCAATCGACCTACCCCCCCCATGACGGTTTTCACCCCCGTCCTGCGCACTGCTGATGAATCCCCTCGTCTCGGAGGCTCTCATGCAGCAGCGCTGGACCACCGCCCTCATGGCGGTCGCACTCGGCTTGACCCTGGCTTGTGGCAGTGACAGCAACGATGACGGTGGTGGCGGCGGAGGCGGAGGCGGAGGCGGAGGCGGCGGCGGCGGCGGGGGAGGGGGTGGCGGCGGAGGGAGCGGCTTCACCGCCGTCGTCGATGGCGCCGCCTGGGCCGCCACCACCACCTCGCAGAAGGCGACGCTCGGCAGCTTCGGCCAGATCGAGATCCGTGGCAATGACGGCGCCAACAGCATCCAGCTCGACCTCTACAATATCGACCAACCCGGCACCTATGCGCTCGGCGTCGGTGCTGGAGCCGTCGGAGGCACGGGACTGTATTCCACGTCGTCGGCCTTGGCTTGGTCCACACCGGGCTCCGGCGCAGCCGGAACCGTCACCATCACCACCCTCACGCCCAGCCAGATCATCGGCACCTTCTCGTTCAACGCCACGCCGCTCATCGGCGGCGCTACCGGGACCAAGGTTGTCACTACCGGCGTATTCAACCTGCTACTCGGTACCACCAGCCAGACCACCTGGCCGCTCCCCGATCAGTTCGGCAGCACGACCGTCGGAACCATCGGTGGCGTGCCCTGGAATGCCGCCGGTGGCGCGATCCAGTTCAGTAGCAGCGCCACCATCAACGGCATGGCCTGGGTGGCGAACAACAGCACCTACACCCTCGGAGTCAACACGACCGGCTTCGTGGGCGTCGGCACCTATGGCGTCACCGACCCACTCGCCGGGCACGCCTCCGTCTCGCTGATTGGCCCCGGGAATTCAGGTTGTACCGGGAACACTTGCTGGAACTCGCTTGTCACCGGGGTGGGCACCTTCACGGTCACGAGCCTCACCGCGACGCGCATGAAGGGGACCCTGAACGTCACCATGCAGCCGACCGCGGGGAGCACAGCGACCGGCCCGATCAACGTCAACGTCGCCTACGACGTCGCCTACGACGTCGGCATCCCCTGAACACACCCATCCGCCGTCCCTCGCCGCGCCGATAGGCGCGTACCGCCGTCTGGGCCTTGTGGGGGCCCAGATGGCGGGAGTAGTGTTCTTCCCGAGGCAACGCTGGCTCGCTTCCGCTTCACTCCATTTCGACATTCTTCAAGGCCATCATGTCCAGTCGTGCGCGCGCATCGTCCCGTCGGAGCGGCGTTCTCGGCGCGCTCCTGGGACTTCTCTTCCTGCTGGCCGGCGCAGCCCCCGCGAACGCGCAAACCATCCTGGTGGTGCTTCTGTTCGGTGACAAGGTGGCAAGCGACCACCTGTACCTGAGCATGAAGCTCGGGACTAACTGGACCACCCTGTCCGGAGCTGAGGGGGCGTCAGGCATGTGGGGGTTCAACTACGGAATCCAGCTCGATGCCCGGCTCGGGTCGCAGAAGTGGTGGCTCATCTTCGAACTCGCGCCGTTGTCGCCAAAGGGAGGGTACAGCACCGGGCCGGTTCCGGCGTACGCCCTGGGCAACCCGGAGCTCGACGACGTGCTGAGTCGCACCACCAAGACCAAGCTGGAGTTCAACTCCCTGGACCTGCCGGTGCTGCTCTCGTTCCGCCCGACGAACAAGTTCCGCTTCGGGGCGGGACCTTTCGTCTCCTACCGCCTCAACACCGCAACGAGCAGCTTCTACACCTCCGCGCCGCCGCTGTCGGACCAGGTCGTGGTCAATGTCAATTCTTCGCCGTACTATCAGCGGTGGGACTACGGCGTGGCCCTCGAGGCGGGGTACTCGCCCTGGGGAGCGGGACGGCGCGGCCGGCCAACGTTTTCGGCGCGCTACATGATCGGACTCGCCGATCTGCTGATCGACAACCCGGGCAGCGCCATCAGTAACCGGGTGTTGCAGTTCTCTGCGTCGTTCCCCTATACGAAGCGCCCCGACGAAGACAAGATCCTGGACGAGTACGAGAAGGCTGCGGAGCAGGCCGATCAGTAGCACCACCCCTCGCCGGCCCTGCTGACCGGCCAACGCATCATGGCCGCAACCGGGCGCCTCGCGTCAACCGCGTGAGCGCCCGGTCTAGTGCTCCCGCGAAGGCCTGCTTGTCCCCGGCGCCGAAGGGTGCCGGTCCCCCCGTTATCACCCCGGCGATACGCGCCTGCTCCATGAAATCCCGGATCGACAGCCGTTCCCCGATCGTCTCCGCCGTATGCTCGTCGCCCCGCGGGTCGAGCACGGTCACCCCCTTCGGTACCAGCAGTGCTGCCAGGGGAACGTCCTGCGTTACCACCAGGTCCCCCGGCATCGCCTCAGCCGCGATATGCTGGTCGGCCACGTCCGCGCCGCCATCCACCCACACCGCCGTCACCAGGGGGTTGTTGGCCGGCGGACGCAGGGGCTGGTTCGCCACCAGGACAACCGGCAGGCTGAGCCGCCTCGCCGCCCGGAACACGATCTCCTTCACGTCCCTGGGCGTCGCATCCGCATCGATCCAGATTTTCAGGAAAGCTCCTTCAGTAGTTGGCCCCCCTATTCTAGCGGGACACGCCAACCCATCGCGCCCACACCTCCGGGGCGGGGGCAGTGGCCTTTGGTTTGATAGCCGGGCGCGGTGCCGGGGTGTAGAATGTGAAGTGTACTCACCCTGAGGAGGCGCGATATGGCCACAAAGAGCAAGAAGCCGAATATCCTGGTCATGTGGGGAGATGACATCGGGCAGTCCAACCTGAGCTGCTACACCTTCGGTTTGATGGGCTATCGGACGCCGAACATCGACCGGATCGCCAAGGAAGGGATGATGTTCACCGATGCGTACGCCGAGCAGAGCTGTACTGCAGGCCGCTCGTCGT
>JANNSD010000043.1:0-1944 GCA_031402225.1 Gemmatimonadota bacterium
CAAAGATGCTGACGGGATGCACGGTGCACCCGAGGGCCAGCGCCGCGCGGGTGCCGAGCCGCACCGCCTCGGCGTTGGGCACGGGCAGCGCGCCGGGCAGGCCGAGCGTGTACGGATCGATGAGCGTGTTGGGTGGCTCGCCGTACGAGTTGGCGGCGGCGCAGAACATCTTGGTGTTGGTGCCGAGCTGCACGTGGACTTCGAGTCCGATGACGCATTCCCAGGTCATCAGCGCACCTCTTCCGTAGCGCTCACGACGCGCTCGAGCACCTGGGCCGCGGCGAGCATGCGCTGTTCCTCGAACATCGGGGCGATGAGCTGGGCGCCGATGGGCAGGCCTTCACTGCGACCGACGGGAATGCTCATGGCCGGGAGACCGGCGAGGCTGATGGCACAGACGAAGATGTCGGCGTAGTACATCGCGACGGGATCGTCGGCCTTCTCGCCGGCCTTGAATGCTGGCGTTGGTGTGGTTGGTGTGAGGAGGAGATCGACGCCACTGGCGAAGACCTTCTGGAAATCCTCGGCGATGAGTGCGCGGACCGCCTGCGCCTTGCCGTAGTAGGCGTCGTAGTAGCCGGCGCTCAGCACGTAGGTGCCGACGAGGATGCGGCGGCGTACCTCAGGGCCGAAGCCCTCACCGCGAGTGCGACGGTACATATCGGCGACGTCATCACCATCTTTCAGCCGGCGGAGACCATAGCGCACGCCATCGAAGCGCGCGAGGTTCGACGCCGCCTCGGCGGGGGCCACGATGTAGTAAGTCGGCACCGCGTACTTCGAGTGCGGCAGCGATACCTCGCGCACCTCGGCGCCCTGCGCGCGCACGGCAGCGATGGTGCGATCGAGGCCGGCGCGGACACCGGGGTCGAGGTCGGCCGGGTAGTACTCGCGCGGCAGCCCGACAACGAGGTTCTTGAGGTCGGGGAGATCGCCAGGTGAGAGCGGAAGCGCCGGCTGGCGCGCGGTGGTGGCATCGAGCGGATCGTGCCCGCTCATGACGCCGAGCACCGCGGCGGCGTTGGCAACGGTATTGCCGAAGACGGAGATGCAGTCCAGTGAAGAGCCGAAGGCGATGAGGCCGTGGCGACTGACGCGCCCGTAACTTGGCTTTACACCGACGATGCCGCAGAAGCTCGCGGGCTGGCGCACGGAGCCGCCGGTCTCGGAGCCGAGCGCGGTGGGCACGACGCCAGCGGCAACGAGCGCCGCGGAGCCGCCGCTGGAACCACCGGGCACCCGGGAATGATCGATCGGGTTCTTTACGCGGCCGAAGGCGCTGTTCTCGGTGGAGGAGCCCATGGCGAACTCATCCATGTTCGCCTTGCAGGCCACCATGGCGCCAGCGGCACGGAGGCGGTCGATCGCGGTGGCGTTGAACGGGCTGGTGTAGCCCTCGAGGATCTTCGAGGCGCAGGTGCTGGGCTGCTCAGTGGTGACGATGTTGTCCTTCACGGCGATGGGCATGGCGTGGAGCGGCATCGGCGCCGCCATGGCGTCCACGCGGGCGGCCTCGCGGTCGAGGAGGCTAGCTGACCAGTCGAGGGTGGCGTTCAGGCCGGCAGCGTCGGTCTCGGTGAGACGCGTGGCGACGATGCGCGCGATCTCGGCGGCCTTCATCCTTCCTCCATGGCGGTGTGGCGGGGCACCGAGAAGAACCCTCCGCTGAAGCCGGGACTGAATTGTGCCGGGGAGTGAGCGAGCGGGACGGGTGCGATCACGTCGGCGCGCAGCTCGGCCTGGGCGGGGCCGGCATTGAACGGCGGCGCCTTCCCCGCCACCGTGACCTCGCCCAACTGGTCCACCATGGCGACGATGCGCTGCAGCTGGTCTACCAGGTGATCGAGCTCGGCGTCGGGCACCTCGAGCGCCGACAGGCGTGCCACGTGCAGGACGTCATTCCGGGTGATACCGCTCATGCTCCCTCCCAATCGCGTTCGAGAC
>JANNSD010000044.1:0-40747 GCA_031402225.1 Gemmatimonadota bacterium
GTGTGTTCCACCACGTCGATCGGCCAGCCATACACCCGCGACAGCGTGTCGCCGGTGAGTACCGTGGCCGCCGCACCGTGTGCCACCAGCGTTCCCTCCGAGAAGAGCAGGATGCGGTCAGCCAGCCGGGCGGCGAGGGAGAGGTTGTGGGTCACCAGCACCACGGTGCGGCCGTCGGCGGCCAGTCCGCGCAGGAGTGCGAAGAGCTCGATCTCGTGCCGCACGTCGAGGCCCGCCGTGGGCTCGTCCAGCACGATCGCCGAGCCATGCTGCGCCAGGGCGCGCGCAATGCGTACCCGCTGCTGCTCACCGCCGCTCAGCGTGGCGAAGGGACGGTCGGCGAACGGGAACGCGTCGACATCCTCGAGCGCATGACGTACCAGCCGCCGATCCTCGTCCGACTCGGCGCGCCACGGGCCCAGGTGCGGGTAGCGCCCCATCGCCACCACCTCGCGCACCGTCATCGGGAACACCGACTCCTCGCCCTGCGGCACGAAGCCGATTTCGCGGGCAATGGCACCGCGGGGCCACTTCTCCAAGCCGCGTCCGCGAAACTGCACGCTGCCGCTCGTGGGTGACGCGAGGCCAATCAGCAGCCGGACGAACGTGGACTTGCCGGCACCATTCGGCCCGAGGATCGCCGTGACACCGCCTCCCGCGAGCTGGCAGGTGACGTCGTGCAGCGCGTCCCGCGATGCTCCCGGATGCCGGAAGGTCACCCGCTCCACCTGCCACGCGGCGTCAGTCATCGCGCCGCCGGAGCAGCACTACGAACACCGGCACACCCACGAGTGCCGTCAGCACGCCGATCGGCAGCTCCGTGGGAGCGGCGACGGTGCGCGCCGCCGCGTCGGCGCCCACGAGGAAGATGGCGCCCAGCAGCGCCGCGCTCGGCAGCAGTTGCCGGTAGTCGCTGCCCCACATGAGGCGCACCGCATGCGGAATGATGAGCCCCACGAACCCGATGACGCCGCTCACCGCCACCGCCGCCGCCGCCAGCACCGACGCGAGCGCGAAGCAGAGATACTTGACCCGCTCCACCGGCACGCCGAGTGCTGCCGCCGTCGGTTCGCCCACAGCGAGGAGGTTGAGCGAGCGCGCCAGGCCGAACAGCACCACGAAGGCGACGACGAGTGGTACCGCGAGCAGCAGGACGTGCTGCCACGTGGCACCCGCGAGGCTCCCCATCATCCAGAACACCGCCGAGCGGAACGACTCGGCGTCGGCGAAAGTGAGGAAGAGCAGCACCGCGGCATTGCAGAAGGCGCCCACCACCACGCCGGCGAGCAACAGGGTGCGGCGGTCGAGGACGCGGCCCGCCACCAGTGCCACGCGCAGCACCAGCACGATCGCGGCGATGGCGCCGGCGAATGCGAAGGCGGGGATGATCCAGGGGCTCAATTGATCGAGGCCGAACACCGTCGCCGCGACGGCGCCGAGTGCCGCACCGCTCGACACGCCGAGGATGTACGGCTCCGCGAGGGTGTTGCGGAGCAGCGCCTGGTAGGTGGCGCCGCTGATGGCGAGGGCGGCGCCGCAGAGGGCCGCGAGCACCACCCGCGGAATACGGAGCCCCACCACGATGGTGCGCGTGGCGCTGTCGGCGGTGCCGCGGAGGGCGGCGATGATGTCATTGAGCGACAGGCCCACCGCGCCCACGCGCACCGCCAGCATTCCCGCGAGCCCGAGCAGGAGGAGCAGGAGGAGGTAGCGGCGCGCGGCGACGGCGGTGCTGGTCATGGAACGGGGCAGGTCTCGTGGTGCAGCAGTACTTCGAGCCGTCGCGCGGCGACGGCGACGTTGGGGCCGGGCCGGTTCACCAGGTCGGCATCGATGAGGGCCAGGCAGTTGTTCTTCACCGCGCGGAGGTCGCGCCAGCCGGCGGTGGCCTTGAGCCGGTCACCCACCTGGGCCGCCATCTCGCCCACTGGCAGCACCACGATGTCGGGGTCGCGCTTCACGACTTCTTCCAGCGACACCGTCGGCCAGTTGGACGGGGCGTCGTGGAAGACGTTGTCGGCCCCCGCAATGTCGAGCAGCTGGTCGATGAAGGTGCCGGGACCGGCGGTCATCGGGGGGTCGTTGTACACCACATAGAACACGCGACGGCGCGAGCGCCCTGCCGCGCGGGATTGCGTTTCCCTCAGGGAGGCGCGCAGCGCTGTCTGCAGACTGTCAGCTGCCGACTGTCGACCAAGTGTGGCGCCCATCACCCGCACCACCCGATACGCATCCGTCGTGTCCTGCACGTTGAAGGCGAAGGTCGCGATGCCGGCCTTCTCCAGCTGGCCCCGCAGGTCGCCGCGCTTGTCGCTGGCCCACACGATCACGAGATCGGGGCGGAGTGCCACGATTGCCTCGATGCTCGGACTCAGGCCCCGCCCGATGAGCGGGACGGCGGCGAGGGAGCTGTCGTGGTCGTACTCGGAGCGACCGACGATGCGGTTGCCCGCGCCGAGCGCGATGATGGTTTCGGTGACGCTGGGAACGAGGGAGATGACGCGCTGCGCGGGGGCGGCGAGGCGGACGGCGTGACCGGCGTCGTCGGTCAGCGCGATCGACGCGCTGCCGGCCGGGGCATCCTTGCCGCCGCCCTGGCAGGCGGCAAGCAGCGTCACCAGCAGAAAAAGAAAAACACCCACCTGTTCCGGCTCCTGGAACGGGGGGTGCTGAAAAGCGTCATCTCCTCCGCGCGGAGATGTCGCCTGCCCCCGCGTCCCTCCCTGGAGAGACCTGATGCGGGCGCAGGCGGGCCAGTCTCCTGGCTCGAGGCAGCGTCACCGGCCTTCCCAGGGAGCAGACAGTCCCCAGTGGCGTGTCCTTGGCGACACCGGACCGCGGTTCATCTCGCGGGCCTCATACAGTGGCGGGGCCGCGCCGGCTTGAACCGGCTTCCTTACAGCAGCACCGCCTGCGTCTATGTAAACTCGAGGGTCAACGTACCGGCCAGCAGGGTCGAACGCAATCCGCGCAGCAAGTGAAAAGATTCACAAGGAGCGAATCACATGGTCGGACCGCTGAACAGCAGGCATCTCCCCGCAGCCCAGGCCGCGCTTCGCATCTTCGCGGGCGCCGCGTTCTTTTCTCATGGCGCCCAGAAGCTCTTCGGCTGGTTCGGCGGGATGGGACCTGACGGCGGCACGGTGGAACTGATGAGCAAGTTCGGGGCGGCTGGGGTCATTGAGGTGGTGTGTGGCGCCCTGCTGGTCCTCGGCCTGGGGACGCGCCTCGCCGCCTTCATCGCGTCGGGGCAGATGGCGGTGGCGCACTGGTGGATCCACGTCGGTGGCGGTGGCAAGATCTGGTGGTGGGAGAATCGTGGCGAGCTGGTCATGCTTTACTGCTTCATCTGGCTGGTGTACGCGGCCTGGGGCGCGGGACCGCTGAGTGTCGATCGGTGGCTGGAGTCTCGCAAGCAAGCAGCGTGAGGAGATTGACCTTTCCCATGTTACGCAACATATTTGTTGCGTAACGGTAGAGGAGGTTTATGGCAGCCCCCGCTGACAAGCTCACGATCTTGCTCCAGCAGGCCAGTACCGCCTCCGGGGTGTCGGTCTTCGGCTCGGCCAACAGCTTTGCGGAATGGCTCAAGGTGAACCGCAGCCAGCTCACGCGGGGGCAGCAGGGCCAGCGCATGCGTGGCGAGCCGGCATGGCGCGCGACCGGCCTGGCGGCGGTGGTGGCGGCGCTGCTGCAGTACCTCGAGCCCGAGGTGGTCGCCGACTGGCTGCAGGGCACCAACGCGCACCTCAACCATCAGCGGCCGATCGACCTGCTGCGAGACGGGCACGTTGCCGCCGTCATGGCGGCGGTCGAAGCGGAGCGCGCCGGCTCCTTTGCGTGAGCGCCGCCCGGGCGCTCACCTGCTGGCGCTGCTTTCCGTGGGACCCCGGTGCCGCGCCCGGGGCGCCGTTCTCTCCTGCTTATCTGCAGGCTGGCCAGACAACCGCGCGGTTCGATCTCGGGGATCATCCGTCGGTGCGTTACCTGGCGGGAAGTGAGGCTCACGCCATCGGGGAGGTCATTCAGGGCTTTCGCGGCGCGACGCTCACCCCAGCCCACCTCAAGCGTCACGGCTGGCCGCTCGCCCTTGCGGCATTCGAGGTCCCCGGCTCGATCATCGAGAAGGTTGCGGACCTCGGCGATCCCGCGGTCCTGCTGGAACTTGGGCGACGCCCGGACCAGCTGGCCCATCACGATCGCGTGGTCACGCAGGGCATCGCCCGGCAGGTGCACGATGCGGGTTACGCCGGGCTCAGGTGGTGGTCGGCGTTGACCGGGGCCTGGAGCAGCACGGTCCTCTTTGCCGATCGCGTGTCGGCCGACGACCTCACCATCTCGGTGCCGGCGCCGATCACCCTGAAGTCCGCGAGTGTTGTGGAGGCAGTCAACCGGCTGGGTATCGCGCTGGCTTAGGCCGCAGCGCTGACCTCGGGTCCGTATGGATTGCAGGTGGGATTGAGCTGACCCCGGATCCCATTCGGCTTGCCGGCTGGGTTCCCGTCTCCCGGCTCCCGTCTCCCGCCTCCCGTCTCCCGTCTCCCGTCTGCCGTCTGCCGTCTCCCGTCTCCCGTCTCCCGTCTCCCGTCTCCCGCCCTATTATCTTCCCCCCATGTCCAACATCACCATTGAAAAGAAGTCCGAGGACGCCGTTTCCCGGTCCCTTCAGGTCACCGTGGGGGTCGAACGGGTCAAGCAGGCCGAGGACAAGGCCGTTGCCATGTACGCCAGCCGCGCCCGCCTCCCGGGGTTCCGGCCCGGCAAGGCCCCCGTCGCCATCGTCCGGAAGAAGTTCGACCAGGCCATCAAGCAGGCGGTGCTGGAAGACGTCATCCGCGAGAGCTGGGAGACGGCCCAGGCGGAACAGGGCCTGAAGCCCATTTCGGACCCCTCGGTCCGGAACCTCAAGTTCGAGCAGGGTGGCCCTGTCGAGTTCGAGCTGGTGGTCGAGGTCCGTCCCGATATCACGCTGGCCCGTACCGGCGGCTTCAGCTTTACCCGCACGGTGGTGCCGGTGGACGAGACCGCGATCGCCAAGCAGCTGGACCAGATGCGCGACCGGAAGGCCAGTTGGCTGCCGGTCGAGGGCGGGAAGCCGTCGCCGGGCCAGATGGTGCGGGTCGAGGTGGCCCCGATCGACGGCGACAAGGTGGGCGAGTCGGCTCCCCACAACATCGTGCTGGGGCAGAATCAGGCAGTGCCCGATCTCGAGGAGCGGATCATGACCCTCGAGCCGGGCAAGACGGTGGACGCCGACATCCGGTTCCCCGACGATCATCCCGATGAGGCGCGCCGCGGGCAGACCCGGCGGGTGCGCCTCACCCTGCACGAGATCAAGCGCCAGGAACTGCCCCCGCTCGATGACGCCTTCGCGAACGAGGTGGGCAACTTCGACACCCTGGCGGCGCTCAAGGATGCCATCCGCACCGACCTGGCCCGGGACGCCGAGCGCACCGCCGACGCGCAGGTCCGCTCGGCGCTGATCAACGAGCTCGTCGCCGCCAACAACATCCCGGCGCCCCACTCGCTGGTGCACCGCTGGCTGCACGCCTATGCGCACCAGTTCGGCATTCCGCAGGAGCCGCATGAGGCGCTGGCGAAGTTCGAGGAGCAGTTTCATTCCATCGCCGAGGCGCAGGTGCGGCGCGACCTGATCTTCGGGGCCCTGATGGAGAAGGAGAAGCTGCAGGCCACCGAGGCCGAGATCGACGCGAAGATCGGCGAACTGGCCGCCGCGCGCGGCCTGTCGGCCGGCGACCTCTATGGCCAGCTCCAGAAGGCGGGGCGCCTGCAGGAGCTGGAATACAGCATCACTGAAGACAAGGCGTTCACCTGGCTGCTCAAGCAGTCCACCGTAGTGGAGGCGAAGTCCTGACGATGGCCCTGTATCCCCCGTACATCATCGAGCGTTCCAGCCGCGGCGAGCGGACCTACGACATCTTCTCGCGCCTGCTGATGGATCGTATCGTGTTCCTTGGCGCGCCCATCAACGATGACGTCGCCAATATCATCATTGCCCAGCTGCTCTTCCTCGAGGCGGACAACCCCGAGAAGGACATCTACCTGTACCTGAACTCGCCCGGTGGCGTCGTGTCGTCCGGCCTGGCCATCTACGACACCATGCAGCACCTGAAGGCACCGGTGAACACCATCTGCATGGGCATGGCCGCCTCCATGGGGTCGTTCCTGCTGGCGGCGGGCAGCAAGGGCAAGCGGAGCGCCCTGCCCCACTCCCGGATCATGATCCACCAGCCGTCGGGCGGCACGCAGGGCACCGCCGCCGACATCGAGATCCAGGCGCGGGAAATCCTCTACCTCCGCACCAAGCTCAACTCGCTCTACGCTCTCCACACCGGCCAGCCGGTGGAGTCGATCGAGCGGGACATGGACCGGGACCGGTTCATGAGCGCGGAAGAGGCGATGGCATACGGTCTTATCGACAAGGTCTTCTCGGCCCGCAAGGCGTCCGAGACCCTGGCCGCCGTCGCGGCGGGCTAGCCCTTGACGCCCCCCGTGGGGCGGGCAAGCTTTCGGCTCGCCCCACTCCACCTCCCGGAAACGGACTGAATGTCGAACGACAAGCACCTGCGCTGCTCGTTTTGCGGAAAGTCGAAGGACTCGGTCCGGAAGTTCATTTCCGGCCCGTCCGTCTATATCTGCAACGAGTGCATTACCCTCTGCAACGAGATCCTGGCGGAGGACGAGGAGCGCGAGGTTGCTGACAGCATTACCCAGGTACCGCTGCCGCAGGAGATCAAGGACGTTCTCGATCAGTATGTCATCGGCCAGGAGCGCGCCAAGCGAACCCTGGCCGTCGCTGTGTATAACCACTACAAGCGCATCAATTCGCAGTCGGGCCGCGACGGTGACGTCGAGCTGGACAAGTCCAACATCCTGCTGATCGGGCCCACCGGCGTCGGCAAGACGCTGCTGGCCCAGACGCTGGCCCGCATCCTCGACGTGCCCTTCACCATCGCCGATGCCACCACCCTCACCGAGGCCGGCTACGTCGGCGAGGACGTGGAGAACATCCTGGTGCGGCTGCTGCAGGCGGGGGAGTTCAACGTCTCCGAGTGCGAGCGCGGCATCGTCTACATCGACGAGATCGACAAGATCGCGCGCAAGTCGGAGAACCCGAGCATCACCCGCGACGTGTCGGGCGAGGGCGTGCAGCAGGCGCTGCTCAAGATCCTCGAGGGCACCGTCGCCTCGGTGCCCCCGCAGGGTGGCCGGAAGCATCCGCAGCAGGAATACATCCAGATCAACACCAAGGACATCCTGTTCATCTGCGGCGGCGCGTTCGACGGACTGGAAAAGATCATCGAGACGCGCACCGGCCGTCAGCTGATCGGCTTCAACGGGCAGGAGCGCGAGGGCGTGAAGGGATCCGACCCGCGCAATCCCTTCGCCGAGGTGGAGCCGGACGACCTGCTCCGCTTCGGGCTGATCCCCGAGCTGGTGGGGCGCCTGCCGGTCACCGTGTCCCTGGAAAACCTGGACGAGGAATCGCTCATGCGGATCCTGGTCGAGCCGAAGAACGCCCTCACCAAGCAGTACAAGAAGCTCTTCGAGCTGGAGAGCGTTGGCCTGACGTTCGAGCCGGAAGCCCTGCGCGCGGTCGCCGCCAAGGCACTCAAGCGCGGCACCGGCGCCCGTGGCCTCCGCTCCATCCTCGAGACCATGATGACCGATCTCATGTTCGATCTTCCCGCCCGGGAGGATGTGCGCGAGGTGGTCATCACCAAGGAATCGGTGAACGACGGCATCCAGCCGCTCATCGTGACCGAGCGGGTCAAGCAGAAGAAGGAAGCCTGACACCCGCTCCCTTCCTTGACCTGCCGGTAGAGTTCGTCGGTTCCTTTCCAGACCCACTCACGAATCTCGATCCGGTGCTGCCCGAAATCGCATTCATCGGGCGCTCGAACGTGGGCAAGTCCAGTCTCCTCAACTCGCTCACCGGCCGGAAGGGCCTGGCGCGGGTCAGCGGCACTCCCGGCAAAACCCAGCACATGAACATGTTCCGGTTCCCCACCTTTTATATGGTGGACCTGCCGGGCTACGGCTTTGCGCACGCCAACAAGGGCATGCGTGCCGGTTACCGGAAGCTGGTCGAGGGGTACCTTACCAAGCGGAGTCAATTACGAGGCGTGGTCTGGCTGCTGGACATCAGGCACGAGCCGTCGAAGGACGACCTCACCTTCCAGGACCTGCTCGCCGAGAGTGGCCGGCCCGCCCTGGTCGTGCTGACCAAGGCCGACAAGCTGGGCCGGCAGCAGCAGCGGCTGCAGGCCAAGGCCATCGCCAAGACGCTGGGCCTGACGGAAGACAGCCTGCAACTGGTGAGCAGCATCGAGGGCAGCGGGATCGAGGAGCTGGGCGAGAGCATCAAGGTCGCCGTGAACCGGCAGGAGGCAGAATGAAGCGTCAACTCATGGTACTCGCCCTTTCGGCGATGGCAGCAACGGCGTTGCGCGCTCAGAACCTTCCCAGCTCGGAGCAGGTGCTGCCCCCCGGCTTCGGCACCCTCAAGCAGGAAGACCTGCAGATCGCGCTCGCCACGACGTCGCTCTCGATCCGCTTCACCCCGATGGATCCCCGGGTGATCAACCTGCTGGCCCCGGACGCCTACGTGGCCATGGCGGCGCTGGTCACGAACAACCGCCCCCGCATCGACTCGGCGGCCAGGGCCAACGCGGTGTCGCGTCCCGGTATTGCCTTTGTCCAGTTCTTTGGCCTGCAGCCGGGGGCCAATTTCGACGCGCAGGGGCTGGTCCTCGTGTTCCGAGGCCGGCTGCTCCGGCCGATCGCCATCATCCCCTACAGCCAGAAGTTCACCGACGGGCGACTGGAGCCCCGGCAGCTGGTCACCGCCTTCTACCTGTTCGAGGAACAGATCCCGGTGCTCGAGCCGTTCAGCCTGCAGTACTACCAGCAGGGTTCGACTGAGTGGAGCAGCAATCGCGTCGCGAGGCTCAACAACGAGCGGCAGCGGGTGCTACTGCGGTCGTCGAAGGGCACCACCACCACCACACCGGCGCCCGGAGCAGCCCCCGCCTTGGGAGCCCCGACGCCCTGACCTCGGGCGGGTTCCCTCCCCGCCCTCCCCGCCGTTACCCCATCGTGACACAAAAGCGTTCCAGCAGAGCACACTCGTGACTCTGTGACGTATTCGTTGCAATTCGGTGCGCCATCCGATACGCAAATCAGGGACTATTGGGCCGTTCCAGGAGGGGCGGCATTGCCGGACTTCGCCGGCGCCTGCCCATGCACCCGGGCCCGAGAGAGCCATGCACCGCATTCGATCGCGACCGTACCTTGCCGTTCTTCTCACGCTGTTGCTGGTGCCCGCCGCACTGGCCGCGCAGCAGACCGGCCGGATCGTCGGCCGTGTGGTGGAGAGCGGGCAGGGCGCCCCGATTGCCGGAGCGCAGGTTCAGGTCACCGGCACCGACATCCACACGGTGTCGGCCATCGACGGGCGTTACACGCTGCAGAACGTGCCGGTGGGGCCGGTGTCCATCACCGCGCGAATGCTGGGCTACGCGCCCAAGACAGTGACGGGGCTGGTCGTCACATCCAAGGACGTGGTGGAGCAGAACATCTCGCTGGCGTCGTCGACGGTGCAGTTGGAGGAGTTGGCCGTCAACGCCGAGGCCGAGAAGGGCTCGGTGCAGCAGGCACTGGAAGAGCAGCGGAATTCCACCAGTGTCACGAATGCGACCACCGCCGAGCAGATCGCGAAGAGCCCCGACGGCGATGCCAGCCAGGCGGTGCAGCGCGTCAGCGGCGTGAGCGTTCTGGGTGGGAAGTACGTGGTGGTGCGTGGCCTGGGGGAGCGATATACAACCACTAACCTCAACGGTTCGAGGCTCACCGGCGCTGAACCGGAGAAGAAGGTCGTTCCTCTCGACGTATTCCCTTCCGCCCTGCTGGGCAGTGTGACCACGGTCAAGACGTTTACGCCGGACCAGTCGGGTGACTTTGCCGGTGCCCAGGTCAATCTCAAGACCCGCGATTTCCCGGCCCAGCGACTTATCAGCCTGAGCGTCAACACCGGCTTCAATACCCTGGCCACCGGTGCCGCCATCCCCAGGGCCCCGACGGTCGGCACCGAGTGGATCGGCAATCCCGGTCAGGCGCGGGCCATTCCCGAGGTCGCCGCGGCCGCCGGCAACGTCGGTACGCTGGCCCCACCGGACCGGGTGCCGGTGACCAACTCCTTCCGCAACGTCTGGCAGTCCAACGACGGCAACGGCACGGGGTTGCTGGGCCTCAACCTCGCGGTTGGTGGCGAAGATCCGATCTTTGGCCAGCCGATCGGCTACATCGCATCGATTACGTACAGCAACGCACAGGAAGTCAGGAAGAACGAGCAGCGCGCCGCACCGTTTCCCAATGCCGGTGGGGTCGTCACCCCGGTCAATACCGTAAACGGTACGACCGGCAGCAACTCCGTGCTCATCGGGGCGCTGCTCAACTTCTCCACCCGGATCGGGTCGACCACGAAGCTCTCGCTCAATAACACGTTCACGCGCGGCGCCGATAACGAATCGGTGCAGCTGCGCGGCTTCTTCGAACAGTACCAGGAAAACCTCAGCATCACCCGCCTCGTGTACACCCAGCGGCAGATCCTCGGCAACCAGCTGCAGCTGCAGCAGGGACTCGGGAGGAACCGCACCCTCGACGCCAGCGTCGGGTTCAACTGGGCCACGCGCGACGAGCCGGACCGCTCGGACCTGGTGTACGTCGAGCGACCCAATGCCAGCGGCGAACTGGTGCCGACCACCTGGTTCGGGATCAACCGCTCCGCCACGCGCACGTTCAGCACGATCGATGAAAAGGTCTTCGATGGCGGGGCCAATTTCCAGCAGATCATCGGCTCCGGGGCCAGCCCCGCCGTGTTCAAGGCGGGCGCATACGTCCGGGCCGCCGACCGGGACGCCGACACCCGCCAGTTCGATATCGCCAGCTTCAACCTGAGTGATGCCGAGCGCACGCAGTCACCGGAGACGATCTTCAACGGCACGTTCGCCAACGATCAGCGGCTCTTCCTGACGAACAACGCCAGTGGCCAGTACACCGCCCGGGACCGGCTCATTGCCGGGTATGCCCAGATCGACCTGTCGTTCGGCCCGCGCCTCCGGGTGCTGGGCGGTGCGCGGCTGGAGAGCTCGAACATCGAGGTCAACACCCTGCTGATCCAGGGTGTCACCGACTCGATCATTCCGTCGTCGATCAAGACGACCGACATCCTGCCGGCCATCTCCGCCAGCTACCAGCTGAACAACAGCATGCAACTGCGACTGGCGGGCAGCCGCACGCTGTCGCGTCCGGAGTACCGGGAGCTGTCGCCCGTCAACTACTTCGACATCCTGGGCGGCCAGCGCCTCTTCGGCAATCCCAATCTCGACCGCGCGCTCATCTGGAACCTGGATGCGCGCTGGGAGTGGTACATCGGCTCGGGCGAGATCGTGAGCGCGGGCGTGTTCTACAAGAACTTCCAGGCGCCGATCGAGCGGATCCTGGTGCAGAACGCCGATGGCTTCACCCCGGACATCACGTTCACCAATGCCGCCGGCGCCGACAACTTCGGCCTGGAGCTGGAGTTCCGCAAGCGGCTCGGCTTCCTGTCGCGGCCGCTGGACAACTTCACGTTCTTCGCCAACGCCACGCTCATGCAGAGCCAGATTCGGCTTGGTACCGACAGCCTTTCCAGCCTCACGAACCCGAATCGCGCGATGGTGGGCCAGTCACCGTACGTCGTAAATGCCGGCCTGAACTGGAGTACCAGCAGCGGATGGAGTGCGTCGGTGCTGTACAACGTGTTCGGCGCCCGCATCATCGAGGCGGGCATCAATCCGTTGCCGGACGTGTACGACCAGCCACGCAACACGCTCGACCTGAGCCTGCTCGCCCCGATCACCCGTCAGCTCGGCGTGAAGATCGACGCCCGCAACGTGCTGAGCGCGCCCGTGAAGCAGCTGCAGGGGGGCATCACGCGGTTGTTCTACGACCCAGGCACCGTCCTGCTGATCGCCTTCAAGTGGTCCACCTGAGGCCGGCGGTACGCGATCGTGACATCGACGTGACCGCCGCAATACGGCGCGCCGTTGTTTTCGCTCGTTCGCAGGATGGCGCCATGACAGCATGCTTTCTTACTTCATTCCGAGGCACACCATGAGGCGACTCGTCGCACCCGTCCGCCGCAGCATCCTGGCGGCTACGCTCTCCATTCTCGCGGCGGCGCTCACGCTCAGCGCCTGCAGCAGCGACAGCAGCGGCCCCGGCGTGCTGCCGCCCCCGGCCGGCCTCACGGGCGCCGTCCAGCCCAACGGTGAAGTCCAGCTCAACTGGACCGCCGTGAGTGGTGCCACCAGCTATCGGCTGGAGCGGACCGACCCGACCCAGCCCGGTGTCTTCACCGAGATCGGCGGCGCGATTACCACGAACTCGTATGTCGATGGCACGGTCGTCGACGGCAGGGTCTACGGCTACCGGGTCGCCTCGGCGAACAGCGTCGGCGTGGGCGACTTTTCTGCCGTGGTGAACGTGGCCACGGCCGGGCTCAAGGTGGCAACGATCACCGGGTTCATCACGGCCAGCCGCACCCTGTACGCCGACACGACCTACACGCTGGTGGGCTTCGTGAAGGTGATCAACGGCTCCACGCTCACCATCCAGGCGGGCACCGTGGTGTATGGCGATGCCGCCGTGGTCGGCAGCTCGCTATGGATCAACCGTGGCTCCAAGATCGACATCCAGGGCACCGCCGCCGCGCCGGTCGTGTTTACCTCGTCCAAGGCACCGGGCAGCCGTGCTCCTGGCGACTGGGGCGGCATCGTCATGATCGGCAACGGTATCATCAACCGCGCCGGTGCCGTCTTCACCGAGGGTCCGGTCGGCGTGCAGGAGAACTACGGCGGCGGCACCAACAACGCCGACAACAGCGGCAACCTCCGCTACTTCCGCATCGAGTTCGCCGGCTTCGACGTCTCGGGTGGCGGCAACTCCGAGCTCAACGGCCTCTCGATGTACGCCGTGGGCAGCGGCACCGTGCTGGAGTATGGCCAGACGAACGCCGGTCTCGATGACTCGTTCGAGTGGTGGGGCGGTGCAGTCGATGGCCGCTATCTCGTCTCGTACAACTCGGGCGACGACCACTTCGACGCGACCGAGGGATGGGTAGGCCGGTTGCAGTACATTATCGGCTTCCAGAACGCCCGCCTCGTCCCCGCGCCTGGTACCGGCGTGCTCGCCGCCGACCCCCAGGGTTTCGAGATCGATGGCTGCGCCGGCTCTGGCTGCACCCTTGGCACCCGGTCGACCCCGTTCACCGATCCGATCGTGGCGAACTTCACCATGGTGGGTTATGGCGATCTGGAGACCCAGACCGCCGGTGGCCGCGGCGGCGTGTGGCGCCGTGGCACTATCGGCGCCTGGTCCAACGGCATCATTGCCCGCTGGCCCTCGAGCGCCATTTCGGTGCGCGACACCAGCGTCACGCTCGCCATCCGGGACTCGCTGAACATCCAGAACCTGGTCCTGGCGCAGGATTCGACCCGTCCGGGCTCGACGCTCTACGAGGCGTCCAGCAACCCGGTCTACAGCGCGGCCCAGTTCACGACCCTCTTCTCGACGTCGAACCACCGGCTCGCGCCGCTGGCGACGGACGTGATCACGAGCCTCACGCCGCCCGCGCTCGACTGGCGGCCAACGGGCATCGCGCTGGTCGGCGGCAACACCGTTCCCCTGCCTGCACGCGCAGCGGGCAAAACCGCCAACTTCTTTGGCGGCACGCTGACCCTGCCGGTGTACGTCGGCGCCGTCGATCCAGCGTCGGCCACACCCTGGTACACCGGGTGGACCACGTACTTCACGAACTGAGTACCTGAGGTAGCTTTACCGGCTGGCGCGTCCACGGGCGCGCCAGCCGTTTCCTTTTCGCGGAGAGATTGCCGATGATGCGGGGTTGCCTGGCCGCGGTTCTGGTGGGCGTGGTGCTCGTGACGGGCTGCAGCCGGGCCGACGCCCCGGCGAAGTCGCCGCCCGCCCAGACGGCGCAGCCGGGCGACATTGTCGACAGCGCGATGACCCCCGAGGAATCGTTGCGCCGGTTCAAGCAGGGCCTGACGGAGCCCACCGGACTGGTCGGTGGCTACTCGACGCGCGAAGCGCTCGTGCGCTCTTTCTTTCGTGCCGTCGAGGCAACCGATACGACGGGACTCCGGCGCATGATGGTCACGCCGGCCGAGTTCGCCTGGTACTACTACCCCAATACGCCGTTGTCGAAAGTGCCATATGAACTGCCGGCGGCCATTGCCTGGTTCCAGATCCAGGGCGAGAGCAACAAGAGCATCACGAAGCTGCTCGATGACTGGGGTGGCAAGCCGATCGAGTACGTCAGCCACACCTGCACCCCGCGGGACGAGGGGCCGAACCGCATCCACGCCTACTGCGTAGAGTCGGTGCGCGCACAGGGAGAGCCGGGGCAGGCCAAGCTCTTCGGGCTCATCCTCGAGGTCAACGGCGAGTTCAAGTTCCTGAGTTACGCCAACGCGCTCTAGCGCTCCCCGTCAGTATCCCGCCTTCTCCGCCCCCTGCCACGGCGCCAGCACCACGTTGCCCGACACCTTCTCGCCGGTGGCTTCCTCGGTGGCACTGTCCCAGAAGTTGCCACCGGCATTGAGCTCCGGCGCAATGACGTAGAACCGTCCCGGACGCAGGAAGACGTTCCCCTGCACCACCGCGTCCTTCGCAGTCGCATCCGCCACCACTGCCTCGGTGTTGCCATCGAACACATTCCCACGGATGCGCAGTTGCGTCGTGCCCTGCAGCACCAGCGCACGCCCGAAACGTGACAGGGTGTTGTCATTCACCCGGTAGCCGCGGCTCGGCGGGCCACTCGGCGCCGACACGAAGAGCCTGATGCCATCCTTGCCGCCCATCAGCACATTGCCCGCAATCTCATTGTCGCTGCCATGCTCGATGGCGACCGCCGCCTCGCGGCTCCCCACCGCCGTATTCCCCCGCACGGTGGCCCCGGTGGAATAGCCGAGCCAGAAGCCATAGGCCGAGCTGTCGGCACGGTTGTCGAGGAACAGCGTGGCCCAGCTCCAGGTGGCCTCGAAGGCGTTGTGATAGGCATGGCTGGCATCGTTCCGGATCACCAGGTTGCCCACCGAGGGCTCGAGCCCCGGCTGGTGCCCGCTCAGGAAGAAGCCGTCGCCCGACCAGCGCAGGTCGTTGTCGGCGACCACGTTCGAGTCGCTCCGCTGGCGGAGCAGCAGCGCCGCCGAGTCGCAGCCGTGACTGTAGCTGTCGCTCTCGCACCGCACGTTGTGCGCGGCGCGGTTCCGCAGCAGGGCGTTGCGCGAGGAGCGCCAGAGGCTGATGCCCCAGCCACTGTTGTCCGACACGTCGTTGTCGACCAGCTGGCTCCGCCGCACGCTCGAGAGCATGATGCCGTTCTGCGCGTCCCGCGCCGTCACCCCCTGCACCGTGATGCCCTCGGCGTTCTTGATGTACAGGCCCGCGCCGTAGCTCTCGAAACTGTCGGGACGGAAAATGTCGAGCCAGTCGGCCTGCTCATACCGCTCGGGGGTCGAGCGCAGCACCTGGGTACGGGACCCGGAGAGTGTCATACCGGTGACGGTGTGGCCGGACCCGCCCTCCAGCCATACGCCGAAGTGATACCCGCGGATGGTGCCGCCCGTGATCGTCACACTATCGACGTTGCGCAGCTTGATGCCGTATCCGGTGTACTGGCTCGGCACCGAGTCGCCGCTCTCGATGATCACGCCGTCCAGGTCCAGATGCAGCCCCGAGGCTGCCACCACCAGCACGCCCTTCTGCCCCGGGTCGGCGATCCGGTAGCGACCGGGGCAGATTCTCGTGTCGCCGCGCAGCTCGGTGCCGGCGCGGGCCACACGGGTGCACGGTGCCGCATGCAGGAGCGAGAGCAGGGAGACGACAGCGAGGATCATGGTCGCACCGGGTAGCCCCGGGATCGGAGATAGGCCCGCGCCTCGGGGAGCGACGAGCCGCGGAAATGGAAGATCGACGCCGCCAGGACACCATGCGCGCCCGCCGCCAGCGCGTCCGCGAGGTCCTCGAGCTTGCCGGCACCACCCGACGCGATCACCGGGATGCGCACCGCCGACGAGACCGCCGACGTGAGTGCCAGGTCATAGCCCGACTGGGTGCCGTCGCGGTCCATCGACGTGAGCAGGATCTCGCCGGCGCCGCGATCCTCGAGCTCCGACGCCCACTCGACCGCGTCGCGATCGGTGGGCTCCCGCCCACCGGTGACCATCACCACGTCGCGCCCGTCCACCCGGCGGCTGTCCACCGCGACCACCACGCACTGGGTGCCGAAGCTGTCGGCCAGCCGCCGCACCAGGTCGGGGTCGCGCACCGCCGCGGTGTTGACCGCCACCTTGTCGGCGCCGGCACGGAGCGCGCGCCCCGCATCTTCCACGGTGCGGATGCCGCCGCCCACCGTGAAGGGAATGAACAGGCGTTCGGCCACCCGGCTCACCATGTCGAGCGTCATCGAGCGCGACTCGTAGCTCGCCGCGATATCGAGGAACACCAGCTCGTCGGCGCCCTCGGCGTCATAGTGCGCCCCCTGCTCCACCGGATCACCTGCATCGCGCAGCGACTCGAAATGCACGCCCTTCACCACCCGGCCGTTCGCCACGTCGAGACAGGGAATGATGCGGCGCGCTAGCATACCCGGAGCACGTCCTCGAGCGCGCCCGCGCTGCCCGACCCGATGAGGTGCATCGCATCGTCGAGACAGCGCACTTCCCGCGGCCAGGAGAACTTCCGCCGAGCCTCATCCACCGATAGCCACGCGAAATCGTCGTGCTCCTCGCTCAGGCGCACCGCCGACTGGTCGACGAATGCCGCAAACATCGCGACGAGCGTCACGCTGTCGTGCTTGTGCAGGTAGAAACTCTCCACCCGGCTCAGGTTGTACAGGCTGAGCGGGTCGAACCCCGTCTCCTCCCTGAGCTCGCGCAGTGCCGCATCCTTCGGCTGCTCCCCGGGATCGGCGTGCCCATGCACCATCTCCCACGATCCCGGGGAACGCCCGATCCCCGATCGGCGCAGCACGAGACAGTCGAATCCCTCAGCCCCCGGGCGCAGGACCAGCACGTCGACCAGAGAAACGCCGTTGCTCACGGGTGCCACCGCGCGAAGGCATCCAGCAGCGCCAGGCCCGCCCGCTGCGACTTCTCCGGGTGGAACTGTGCCCCCAGCACGTTGCCATGGCCCACGAGTGTCGGGAAGACCTCGCCGTAGTCGGCGGTCGCCAGCACGTCGCCGGCAGGCACGCCATGCGGGTGATAGCTGTGCACATGGTAGAAGAATGGGGGCTCGCCCTCGAAGAGTTCGCCGATGCCCGCATGGCTCTTCCCCGCGCTCGTTCCCTGCACCCGGGCCCAGCCGACGTGCGGCACCGGCAGGCTGGTGCGAAACTTCACCACCTCACCCTCGAGCAGGCCCAGACCGGCGGTATCGGGTGCCTCTTCACTCTTCGCAAAGAAGAGCTGGAGCCCGAGGCAGATGCCGAGCACCGGCCGCCCCGCAGCACTCACCTGCCGTACCGCGTCACCCAGGCCGCTTCGCTGCAGGTTCTCCGCCGCCTGCGCGAAATGCCCGACACCCGGCATCACAACTCTGGACCCTAGACTCACAACTTCCGGGTCAGCCGACAGCGTCACCTCGTGCCCCACCGCCCGGAACGCACGCACCACACTGGCCAGGTTGTTCACGCCGTAGTCCACCACGACGATCACAGCACGCCCTTGGTCGACGGCACCCCCCGCACACGGGGATCGATGGTGGTGGCACCGTCCAGCGCGCGGGCGAAGGCCTTCACCGCCGCCTCGACGATGTGGTGCGGGTTGTCGCCCCGGATCAGGTCCACATGCGCCGTGAGCTCGGCGTTCATCGCCAGCGCGCGGAAGAACTCCGGCGTGAGGAACACGTCGTAATCGCCCAGGAGTTGCCACTTCGGAATCTCGACCTGGTACGACAGGTATGGCCGGCCGGACACGTCCACCACCGCGCGCACCAGCGCCTCGTCGAGCGGCACCAGCGCGTCGGCGTAGCGGCGGATGCCGGCGCGGTCACCCAGCGCCTGCGCGATCGCCTGCCCCAGCGCGATCCCGGTGTCTTCCACCGTGTGATGGCCGTCCACGTGCAGGTCCCCCTTCGCCTCGACCGTGAGGTCGAAGAGGCCGTGCCGGGCAAAGGCGTCGAGCATGTGATCGAAGAACCCGATGCCCGTGCTCACGCTCGCCACCCCCGACCCGTCGAGGTCGATGCGCACGCGGATCTCGGTTTCCTTGGTTGTCCGGGCAATTTCCCCAACGCGCCCCATCTCACTGCTCCTTGGCTCACGACTCACGACTCACGACCCTGCTAGAATCTCCCCCAGCGCCCGCTCCACCGCCACCATATCCCCATCCGTCCCCACCGAGATCCGCAGGCACTGCTCCAGTCCCGTCACCGTCGAGACGTCACGCACCAGGATATCATGTTCCTGCAACAGCCGGCGGTACACCTCGCTCGGCGTCGCGGAATGGAACCGCACCAGGAAGAAGTTGCCGGCGCTCGGGTACACCGTGATACCAGGCAATGCGCTGAGCCGGGCGAACGACCGGTCGCGGGTCGCGATGATGCGCGACACCAGGTCCTGCCGCACGTCCATGTGCTCCAGGGCCACCTCAGCCGCCGTCAGCGTGAACAGGTTGACGTTATAGGGCAGCTTGGCCTTCGCGATCTCCCGGGCCACCGCCGGGTGCGCCAGACCCACCCCGAAGCGCAGCCCCGCCATGCCGAGGGCCTTGGAGAAGGTGCGCAGCACCACCACCCGGTCCGACGCCGCCAGCGCCGCCATGGCGTCCGGGCCCCCGAAATCCACGTACGCCTCGTCGCAGAGTACCAGCGCGCCGGTTTCCGCCAGCACCCGCTCCACCGCGCCCGGAGGCAGCACCGTGCCGGTCGGGTTGTTGGGCGAGTTGAGCACCACCACCTTGGCCCGCTCCCGTACCGCGACCTCGATGAGCCTGTCCATGTCGTACTGGAATGCGGCGTCGAGCGGCACCGACAGGTAGCGGCCACCCGACACCGCCGTCAGCACGCGGTAGAGCGAGAACGTGGGCGCCGGCGCCACCACCGCGTCGCCCGGTGCCACCGTCACCGCCAGCGTCGCCTGGATCAGTTCGTTGGACCCGTTCCCGGCGAGGATGCCCTCGGCGGGCCAGCGGTACCACTCGGCCAGGCGCGCGAGCAGGCGCGCAGGTACGAACTCCGGATAGCGCGGCCACGGTGCCCGGACCACGCGCTCCACAATTTCCCGCTTCAGCGCATCGGGAAGGTCGTACGGACTTTCATTCTGGTTGAGCTTGCGTCCGGCATCGAGCGCGGCGAGGGTGTATGCCGGCTGTGCCCGTACCGATGGCTTGATCAGGTCGAGTGCGCCATCCACGACGCTCAGACGCGGCGGCGGCTCAGTACCGCCTCGAGCCGCGCCGAGAGGGCGCGCGCACGGAAGGGCTTGGTCAGGAAGTCGTCGGCACCCATCTGGAAGACACGCACTTCGTTGTCCTCGTCACCCTTGGCGGTGAGCACAATGACCGGGATCTGGCTGGTGGACGGCCGCGACCGGAGCCGCTGCAACACGCCATACCCGTCAATGCCCGGCAGGTTCAGGTCGAGCATGATCAGGTCGGGCGCGCTCCGGTCCACTTCGTCCAGTGCCTGCGCGCCATCGCGCGCCTCGGCCACTTTGTACCCCTCCCGCTCCAGCAGGTCCCGCATGACCCGGCGGAGCTGGTCCTCGTCTTCCACCAGCAGCACGCAGCGGCCCTTGCCCGGACGCCCGACCGGGTCGTCCAGGATCGGCGTGATCGCGTCGTCCAGCAACTCGAAGGAGAGGTCCACCCCCGGCACCGCAGGGGGCGGCGCGGCCGGCGCAGGCGGTGTCGCCGTGGCCGCCGCCCCGTTGGTCGACGGTGTGGCTGACGGCAGCGCCGGCTGCTGGCCCGACACCCGGAACGGCGCCGGTGTCGGCGTCCGGCCAACGCCGAAGCCGCCTGCCCGGTCCTCATGCGGCACGTCGGTGACGCGCAGCAGTTCCTCGAGCGTCGTCTCGCCGTTGAGCACATGCACCAGGCCGCTCTCCCACAGCGACTTCATCCCGGATTGACGCGCCGCCTCGGCGATTTTGTCGGCCGTCGCACCGGCACCGATGCGCCGTTCGATTTCGGGGTTCATCGTCAGTACCTCGACGATGCTGAACCGCCCGCGATAACCGGTCATGGCGCACTCGGCACAGCCCACCGAGCGGTACAGCACCGACCCCTCGGGGATGTAGCGCTTGATCCGGGTCGGCACCAGGTCGCGGGCTTCCTGCCGGCAGAGCGGGCAGAGGCGCCGCATGAGCCGCTGCGCGATGACGCCACGGAGCGCGGTCGCGATCTTGTACGCTTCCATCCCCATGTCCACCAGCCGCGTCACCGCGTTCGGCGCGTCGTTGGTGTGGAGCGTGGAGAGCACCAGGTGGCCCGTGAGCGACGCCTGCACGGCGATCTGTGCCGTCTCGTGGTCGCGGATTTCGCCCACCAGCACCACGTCGGGGTCCTGTCGCAGGATCGAGCGCAGCGCCGAGGAGAACGTCAGGCCTGCCTTCTCGTTCACCTGTACCTGCACGATGTTCTCGCCCAGCCGGTACTCGACCGGGTCTTCCACCGTGACGATGTTCACGCCCTCGCTCTGCACCATGCGCAGCGCGGAGTACAGGGTGGTCGTCTTGCCCGAGCCCGTGGGGCCGGTGACGAGGATGATGCCTTCCTTGTTGGTGAGCAGCTTGCCGATCTGCTCCCGCTCGTCCTCCGACATGCCGAGCGAGTCGAGCGACAGCACCGTCGCCTTGGCGTTGAGCACCCGGATGACGACCTTCTCGCCATGGGTGGCCGGCAAGGTCGAGATGCGGAGGTCTACCGGGGAGCCGTTCACCGAGACGCGCGCGCGCCCGTCCTGCGGCCGGCGCCGGTCGGCGATGTCCAGCCCCGACATGATCTTGATGCGCGAGATGAGCGGCACGCCGGCACTGCGCGGGATCTTCATGACCTGGCGCAGCACGCCGTCGATGCGGTAGCGCACCACGACGCCACCCTCCACCGGTTCCACGTGCACGTCGCTCGCCCGGCTCGCGATGCCGTCGGCCAGCATCATGTCCACCAGCCGCACGATCGGCGCGGTGCTCGCCTCTTCCGCCGAGGCGGCGAGGTCGGACGGCTCCTCCTCGAGCTGGTGCACGTCCGCGTTCTCGAGGCCGCCCAGGATTTTCTGCACCGCTTCGTCGGCGCCACCGAAGAGCTGCTCGACCCGATCGCGGATCTTCGACGGCGACGCCAGCAGCATGCGCACTTCGCGTCCGGTCGCGAAGGCCAGCATCTTCTCGGCATCGATGTCGAACGGATCGGCGGTGGCGACTTCCAGGTAGGAATCGGTCATCCGGAGCGGCAGCACGTTGAAGCGCCGCACCAGGTTCTCGGGCAGCAGGTCGCGGATCTTGGGGTCGAAGGACCCGATCGTGGCGACCGGCAGGCGGAAGCGCTTGGCGATGGCCGCGAGGATCTCCTCGTCCGTCGTCAGCCGACGCTGGACCAATTGCTCCCACAGCGAAACCGTCGCCGTCCGGGTTTCTCCCCGGACGGTGTCGATCGCACCCTCAGGCAAAAGGACCTGAACCGTGGCAACCAGCCACTCGTCGCTGAACGCCATGAACTCCTGACTGGACGATGAAGCCTGCAACCCCGACTGAAGCTAACTATACCTCCCGCAAGGCCATAGCGGCATGCGGGGTGCCGCCAAGCGGCCCCGTGGCTTGCTGCCCGGGCGCGCCCGCCGGTACCTTCCCGCCCTCCCCAACGCCACCTCATGACACCACTGCGTGGGCATCTTAGCAGGACGCGTTCCAATGCCCGCCCGGGGGCCATGCTGGTACTCGCCCTCGCCGCCGCATGCGGGGGACGGAGAAACGTCAACACTTCCGCCCGCCCCGACGAGACCGCCGAACGCACCCTGCCACAGGCCGACGTCTGGGTCCTGGAGGCCGGCGGCACCCCCCCGAACGACACCACCTTGACGCTCTCGGCCGGCCAGGCCCGGGTGGTGGTGCTGCGGAACGGGGCCCCCGACCTCACCACCTTTGCGGTGCTCGTCTTTCCCGATAGTGCCCTGAAGGCTCCAGAGGGCACGCCCGTCGAGCTGACCATCCGGGTCCGCCCCGGCGTCTACGGGCTGGATATCGCCTGCGAGGCCGAGACGTCGGGAGCCCGGATCCTCTTCAAGTATGCCCGGCACTTCGAGGCACCCATCGCCGCGCGCAAGAAGTACGGAAGCGATGATGCGTTCGAGAAGGAGCTCGCCATCGGGCGACTCGACGACGACGGGTCGATTCTCCTCCTGCCCACCCGCCGGCCCAACGAGGACAACCTGAGCGCGCCAATCCGGGGCAACGGCAGCTACGTCGTGGCAGGACCCCGATGACAAGTCGCTTCGAGGATTTCGCGAAGCGGGCCGCCCGGGGCGGCATCGTGCCCGTAACCCGGGAGGTGGTGCTCGACGGCGATACCCCGGTGTCCGCCTTCCAGAAACTCCACCGCGGCCGTTACGGATTCCTCCTCGAATCGCTCGAGGGCGGCGAGCGCTGGGCGCGCTACACCTTTCTCGCCACCGACCCACGTGAGGTGCTGTCGTACCGCGGACGCGAATGCCGTCGCTGGACGCCAGCCGATGGCTGGCACGTCGTGGCGACCGACGTCGCCCCGCTCGATCACCTTGCGGCCCTGATGCGGGCCCACCCTCCCGCGCACGTGCCCGGGTTGCCGCGCTTCACCGGCGGCGCCGTCGGCTTCATGGGCTACGATGTCGCGCGCACCCTCGAGCGGCTGCCCGACCCGCCGCCCGATGATCGCGACCTCCCCGACGCCCTCTTCATGGTGGTCGACACCCTCCTGGTGCTTGACAACATCTACAATCGCGCCACCGTCATCGCGTCGGCCGAGGTGCCGACCGGCGCCGACCTGGACACGCTGCAGCGGGGCTTCGACGGCGCCGAGGCGCGCATCGACCTCTGGCTGAGCCGGCTCGAGTCGCCCAGCCAGGTACGGCCCCTCACCATGGACCCGATCGCGCTCGCCCCCTCCTCCTCGCCCTACCCCGACGAGACCTTCCGCGCCGATGTGGCGCGGATCAAGGAGTACATCGCCGCGGGTGACATCTTCCAGGCGGTGCTCTCGCGACGTATCGATCTCCCCGCGCCGCCACCATTTCTCGCCTATCGGTATCTCCGGGCCCTCAATCCGGCACCGTACCTTTATTACCTGCAGTTTGACGATATCTGCATCGTGGGCAGTTCCCCCGAGGTGCTGGTGCGAGTGGAAGACGGCGAGGTGGTCGTGCGCCCCATCGCCGGGACCCGGCCGCGCGGCACCACGCCTGAGAGCGACGCTGCCATGGAGGCGGAGCTCGTCGCCGACCCGAAGGAGCGGGCCGAGCACCTCATGCTGGTGGACCTCGGCCGCAACGATGTCGGCCGGGTGGCCGAGTATGGCACCGTCCGCCTTACCACCTTCATGACGGTGGAGCGATACTCTCACGTCATGCACATCGTCAGTGAGGTGCGGGGACGGCTTCGTGCCGGGGTGGACGCCCTCGCGGCGCTCGGCGCCTGCTTTCCTGCGGGGACGGTGAGCGGCGCCCCCAAGGTGCGCGCCATGGAGATCATCGACGAGATGGAACCGACCCGGCGCGGCCCCTATGCCGGCGCCGTCGGCTACGTCAGTTGGGGTGCACTCACCCTCGATACCGCCATCGCGATCCGCACCTGCGTCATGAAGAACGGGCGTGCCTGGGTGCAAGCCGGCGCCGGCATCGTCGCCGACTCCGATCCCATGGCCGAGTGGCGCGAGACAGAGGCGAAGGCGCGCGCCGTGCTCACGGCACTCGCACTCGCCGCACGGGGTGAAGGATGAGCGAGACGATCTTTCGGCTGATTCGTACCAACGGGCCCGAGGCCTTCGACCTCGAGGCCGGGAACTCCTACGTCCTCGGCCGCGGCCCCTCCAGCGACTTCCCCGTGCCCGACCCCACCATCTCCCGCCGCCATGCCGAGCTGCGCGTCGGCAACGACGGGCTGGAAATCGTCGATCTCGGCAGCAGCAATGGCACCCAGGTCAACGGCAACAAGATCGCGCGCGGGCGCGCCGCCGCGTTCGACACCCTTACGTTCGGCCGCGCCACCTTTCGTGTCGAGCCGGCGGAAACGGGCCCGCGCGCCGGCGGCGGCACCATCGTGCGCCAGGTGCCGGTGGACGCCGGGCGTGATGCCTTTGCCCATCTCGACGAACACTCCGAGCGGAGCCTCCTCAAGCTCGGTGACGCCGATGCCGCCGCGCGACAGGCCCGCAAGCTCGAACTCCTGCTCGACCTCTCCCAGCGGCTCTCGGGCGAACTCGACCACGAACGGCTCCTCGAGACCATCGTGCACACCGCATTCGAGGTGCTCGCGGTGGATCGCGTCGCCATCCTGCTGCTCGATGTTCCCAGCGGCAAGCTCGTGCCCCGCATGAGCCGGAGCCGCATCGGCCACCTGCCCGCCGAGGCGGTGCCCCGGTCCATCGTGGACACCGTCGTCGCTGGTCGGGTCGCCGTGCTCTCCGACAACGCCGTGGCCGACAGCCGATTCAGTGGACAGTCCATCCTGCGACAGAGTGTGCGCAGCGCCATGTGCACACCCCTCATGGCCACCGCCGAGCAGGTGCTCGGCATCCTGTACGTGGATAGCGTGACGTCCACCAACTCGTTCAGCGACGAGGATCTCCAGTTCCTCATTGCGTTCGGTGGCATTGCCGCCGCCGGCATCCGCGCCAGCATGCAGGCCGACGAGTTGCAGGAGCAGGCCATCGTGCGCGGCAGCTTTGAGCGCTACTTCGCGCCCAGCGTGGCCGCCGAGATCGCGCGCACCGCCGGTGCCACGCAGCTGGGTGGCGAGCGCCGCAAGATCGCCGTGCTCTTCAGCGACGTGCGCGGCTTCACCCGACTGGCGGAAGGCATGGCCCCCGAGGCCCTGGCAAAGCTCCTCTCCGAGTACTTCACCGAGATGGTCGAGGTGGTGTTCGAGCACGGTGGCACCCTCGACAAGTTCGTGGGTGACGCCATCATGGCACTCTGGGGCGCGCCGCAGGCACAGGATGACGCCCCCGATCGCGCCGTGCGCGCCGCGCTCGCCATGCAGGAGGCGCTGGGGCACCTGAATGCCCGCTGGCTCGCCGCCGGACGGCCGGCGCTCGGCGTTGGCATCGGCATCAATTTCGGCGAGGTGTTCGTGGGCAACATCGGTAGCCATCGCCGGCTGGAGTACACCGTGCTGGGCGACGTGGTGAACGTGGCGGCCCGCCTCTGCGCCGAAGCGGGTGCGGGGGAGATTCTGGTGGCTGATGGAGTGCGCACCGCGACGTATGGCGGCTGGAACTACGACGCGCTGGAGCCGATGGCCCTGAAGGGACGGGAGGAGAAGGTGAACGTCTTCCGGGTGGTATCTTCTTGAGTGCCTTCCGTCACCCTGAGGGCGCCCCCTTCTGTCATCCTGAGGGCGCGAAGCGCCCGAAGGATCTACTCGACCTGCAGCGATGCGCGTAGTTCTTCAACGCGTCTCCAGCGCTTCGGTGACGATCGAAGGCGAGATCAGTGGCCGGATCGGCCCTGGCTTCTGCCTCCTGGTCGGCTACGCCCCCGACGACACTCCCGACGTCGTGTCCTGGCTCGCCGACAAGGTCGCCGGACTGCGCCTCTTCAGCGACGCTGAGGGCAAGATGAACCTCGGCCTGAGCGATGTGGGCGGCGCGCTGCTCGTCATCTCCCAGTTCACGCTCTATGGTGACGCATCGAAGGGGCGCCGCCCCTCGTTCATTGGCGCGGCACGCCCCGAGATCGCCATTCCGCTGCATGACCAGTTCATGGCCGAGCTGCGCATCCGCGGCCTCACCGTCGCCACCGGGCGCTTCGGCGCCGACATGCAGGTGGCACTGGTGAACGACGGCCCCGTCACCCTCATCCTCGAGCGGAGCGCCACATGATACCGCCACTCGTCCTGGCATCGGTCTCCCCTCGCCGGAAGCAGTTGCTCGAGATGCTCGGCATTTCCTGCACGGTCATTCCGTCGCGGGTGCCCGAGGTCCGCATCGCCGGGGAAAAGGCGATTCCCTACGCCGAGCGGCTGGCGCAGTCGAAGGCGCTGAGCGTGGCCGGCGATCTGGTGCTGGCCGCCGACACGATCGTGGTGTCGGGCCATTCCATCCTGGAGAAACCCGCCGACGAGGCCGACGCCTTCCATATGCTGTCGCGCCTGCGCGGGCATTCGCACAAGGTGGTGACGGCCGTGGCGCTTGCTCATATGCGGCAGGTGCGGCTCAAGACCGATGTCACCAAGGTCACCTTCCGCCATGTCTCCGACGACTTCCTGCGCGCCTACATCGCGACCGGGGAGCCAATGGACAAGGCAGGGGCGTACGGCATCCAGGGTTACGGTGCGGCACTCGTCGAGAAGGTGGAGGGTGACTTCTTTGGCGTCATGGGGCTGCCAGTGCGGCTGGTGCTCGACCTGCTCGAGGAGGCGGGGTTCAGCTACGAGTTTCGGTCATCCTGAGGGCGCGCCCCATACCTGTCATCCTAAGCCCGCGAAGCGGGCGAAGGATCTAATACAATCATGCCGGACCCCGCCCGCCAAGGGAGAGTCGATACCCGTCAAGCCGATCCTTCGGACGCTTCGCGTCCTCAGGACGACATGTGGAGCGTGCATTCGAACTGTTATCATCCTGAGCCCGCGCCCCATACCTGTCATCCTGAGCCAGCGGAGCGGGCGAAGGATCTACTCTAGTCATGCCGGACCCCGCCCCAAAAAAAGGGGGAGTCGATACCCGTAAAGCAGATCCTTCGAACGCTGCGCGTCCTCAGGATGACAGCGAAGTGTCCTCAAGGGGACAGTGGCCCCAGCGTGTCGGCGGCCAGATCTTCCCATCCCGCATTCACGCTCTCGATCAGTTCAATCTTTCGATTCCGGCTCCAGCCCTTGATCTCTTTCTCGCGCTCGATAGCCGATCGGATGTTCGTCGTCACCTCGTAGTACACAAGCCGGTTGACCCGATAGCGATGGGTGAACCCGCCATACGTGCCGGCCCGGTGCATCGCGACACGCTTCGGCAGGTCACGCGTCACCCCCACGTACAAGGTGCGCGAGAGACTGGACAGGATGTATACCGAGGGCATCACCCACGATAGCCCCGGAGTGGGCCCTGCCGACTAACCGATTCTGACGCGCGCGCAAACAAAAACGCTCCGGCGAACCCGAACGGGACGGGGACGAACCCGCCGGTCAGGGTCTCGTTCGTGATCTGCCCAAACTCGTCATAGCCGAAGGCGCCGTGCGCTCAAAGCACGAAACCTTTCTTCACGACACATTCACTGGCGCTTTCCCACTGTCGTTCCTATGTTGAGCCATGGTCCCTCGCAAGTTGGTCGGCAGTCTCCTCATGCTCCTGGCGGTGCAGTACGCCGCCCTCGGCGGGGCTCCGCTGTGCGCAGACCTGTCGTCGGGCACCGCCAGTAGCATCGCCCAGGGGCCAATCCACGGTGAGCACGCAACGCACGATACCGGCGCGCCTTGCCCCCCTGCGCCGCAGGATTCACGTTCGCATCATTCGACGACGCCTGGCTGCCTGGCGATGACCGGCTGCGTGGCTGCCGGAATCGCTGTCCCGGTCGCTCTGCAACTCGTCACTCCGCGAATCATTGCCGGGCATGTCGCTCGATCACCCGCCCCGCTCGCGTCCGTTTTCGCCACTCCCGAAACTCCCCCTCCCATAACCGTCTGATCGTCTAGTCCGTGACGCACGCCGGGTGTGCCAGTTCGGCGCACGCGGCATCACACGAACGAGGATCAGATTGATGAAGCGATTGCCCTCAGGGGGGCTTCGCGCCTGCCGTATGGCTGCAGCCGGCGTGCGCCTGCTCCTCACCGTCCTCACCAGCGCGTCGGCAACGGCACCGCTGGCCGGACAGGCTGTACCCGCCCGACTCGGCGGCACTGTCGCCCCCCTCACCCTCGGCGCCCTATATCGCGCCGTGGACAGCGCCAGCCCTGCCATCCGCGCGGCGCAGGCATCGGCACTGGCGGCGGCGGCCCGCGTCCCCGGCACCAAGCGCCTGCCCGACCCCTGGATCCAGATCGCGACCATGAACCGGGAGCTCCCCGGCTTCGGGCTGCAGGTGCCGCTGGGCATGAACCAGGTACAGCTGACCCAGATGCTGCCGATTCCGGGAACCGGGAAGCTCGGCCTCGCTGGTCAAGTCGCGCAGTCACGCGCCGACGCGGAACAGGCCCGGGTCAGCGAGTCGATCTGGGCGCAGCGCAGCCGCGCAGCGATGGCGTTCTACGACCTGTATCGCGCCGATGCCACCCTGTTGGTGATGCACGAAACCCTGCGGCTGCTCGAAGCCGTTTCCGCCACGGTCAACGGCATGTATGCCGTCGGGGAAGCAACGCAGGCCGACGTCCTGCGTGCGCAACTCGAAATCGGTCGCATGATCGGACAGATCGCCGAGATGGCGGCCATGCGCCGGACGATGACGGCCCGCCTCAACACGGTGCTCAATCGGCCACCCGATGCCCCGACCGGGGTTCCTGAGCTGCCCCTCTTTCCCGACTCCATGCCCTCGACCGATTCGCTGACGGCGCTGGCCCTCGCGTCTCGCGGAATGATCCAGGCCGGAGCCGACCAGGTGCGCGCCGCGAGCGCCGCCGAACAGCTCGCCCGCCGCGAGCTCTGGCCCGACCTCGAAATCGGCGTGATCTACGGCCAGCAACCAATGCAGGGGGGTGGCACCGATCGCATGCTGAGCCTGATGCTCGGCGCGAGCCTCCCCATCTGGGCGGGCAGCCGGCAATCGAAGATGCGGGACGAGACCGTGGCGATGCGCCAGATGGCCGAGGACGATCTCGAGGCGATGCGAGCGGACACGCGGGGTCGCGTGGCCGAACTGGTGACCGAGATTGAACGCGCCCGTGAACTCCATGCGCTCTACCAGTACACGCTGCTGCCACAGGCCGACGCCACCGTCGCCTCGGCCCGCGCCGCCTATCAGGTCGGCGGCGTCAATTTCATGACCTTCCTCGACGCATTCATGACCGTCTACGGGTATCGCACGGAAATTCACCGTCTCGATGCCCAGCAAGGCCAGGCCCTGGCCGAGCTCGAGATGGTCACTGCCCACCCGTTGGTCGCCGCGACCGTCGAAGGCGACTTCACCGCGCCAGGAGGCGCTCAATGAACGACTCGCCTTTCGAACCCGTCCCGCGCACATCCTGGGGCCGGCGGTTGCGCATCGGCCTCCTGGTGACGGTGATGGTTGCCACGGCGGTTGTGGTCTATATCCTCACCCGGGCGCCCGCACCCCAGGCCGCGACGGGGCACACGGCCCATGCCACACCGGGCGCCGACGGCGCCCAGCCGGTCATGCTCTCCGCGCGGGATGCCCGCCGCATCGGGGTGACCTTCTCCGAAGTGACGTTGGGGTCCATGGCGCGCGAGGTCCGCACCGTCGCCCAGGTGTCCTACGACGAAACCCGCGTCGCCACCGTGGCCCTCAAGGTCGACGGCTGGGTGGAACAGCTGTTTGTGAACATCACGGGTCAGCCGGTTCGAAAGGGCGAACCCCTGCTGGAGCTGTACTCGCCGATGCTGGTAAGCGCGCAGCAGGACCTGCTGATCGCGCACCGCCTGGTAACCGACGTCGCCGGGGGAACCCCGTCCGCCCGGGGAGGTGCCGACGAACTGTTGCAGGCGGCGCGGCGGCGCTTGACGTACTGGGATGTTCCCCCGGATGCCATCGCGGCTATCGAGCAGAGCGGGCAGGTCCGGAAGGCGGTGGGCTTCGTCGCACCGGTCAACGGCATCGTCGTCGAAAAGCTGGTGCTGGTCGGCCAGCGTATCATGGCCGGCGAACCGCTCTACAAGATCGCGGACCTCAGCCGGGTCTGGCTGGAAGGCGAGGTGTTCGAACCCGACCTTCCCGCAGCCCGCCTCGGCCTCGAGGTGATGGCCGAGTTCCCCGCGCTGCCGGGCACGCAACGCGCCGGCCGCATCACGTACGTCTACCCAACGCTCAATCCGGAAACGCGCACCGGCCGGATCCGCGTGGAACTCCCCAACAACGACCTGGCCCTCAAGCCCGGCATGTACGCGACCATCCGCTTCCGCGCGGCGGGGCGGACGGGGCTCAGCGTGCCGCGGTCAGCGGTACTGGCGACCGGCGAGCGAAACCTGGTGTTCGTCAAGGATACGGACGGGATGCTCACGCCGCGCGATGTCACGCTCGGTGCCATGACCGACGACCGAATCGAGATCCTCACCGGGCTGGCCGCGGGCGAGCAGGTCGTGTCGTCGGGGACGTTCCTCCTCGACGCGGAATCGAATCTGGGTGCGGCATTGGGCGGAATGGGCAACATGCCGGGCATGGACTTGAAGGCACCGACCAAGGGACCAGCCTCCGACTCATCGGCGCCGCCGAAGGGAGGGGCCGATGCTCACTCGAATCATTGACTGGTCGCTGCGCAACCGGGCGATTGTCCTCCTGTGCACGTTGGCGGCGGTCATCGGTGGTGTCTTCGCGCTGCGCGCGACTCCGCTCGAGGCGTTGCCCGACCTGAGCGACGTGCAGGTCATCGTCCAGGCCGAGTTCAGCGAGCAGGCGCCGCGCATCGTGGAAGACCAGGTCACCTATCCAATCGCCGCCGAGATGCTCAAGGTGCCAGGCGCCCGGGTAGTGCGTGGCTATTCGTTCTTCGGCATCTCGTTCGTGTACGTGATCTTCGAGGACGGCACCGACCTGTACTGGGCCCGCTCCCGGGTGCTCGAATACCTCAACGGCCTCACGGGCAAGCTCCCGGACAAGGTGACGCCCACGCTTGGCCCCGACGCAACCGGCCTCGGCTGGGTGTTCCAGTACAGTCTTGAAGACACCACCGGGCGGATGACCTTGGCCGAATTGCGCAGCCTGCAGGATTGGAACCTGCGGTATGCGCTCACGGCGGTCCCCGGCGTGTCTGAGGTGGCCACCGTCGGGGGGTTCGAAAAGCAGTACCAGGTCGATCTCGATCCGGCCCGCCTGCTGGCGTACCGCGTGCCGATCACGGCGGTGATGTCCGCCATCCAGAATGCCAACTCCGACGTCGGTGCGATGGTGCTGGAGCTGACGGAACGTGAGTACATGGTGCGCGGACTCGGGTACCTCAAGAGCCTCGACGACATCGAGAACGTCGTGGTCGGCGCCACGTTGAGCGGCACACCCATCCGGGTCGCGGAACTGGGGCGGGTGAGCGTCGGGCCAGCGGTCCGGCGGGGCGTCGTCGATCTCGATGGGCGGGGCGACGCCGTCGGCGCAATCGTCGTCATGCGGTCCGGGCAGAACGCACTCACCACGATCCAGCGCGTCAAGGCCAAGCTGGCCGAGGTACAGGCCGGACTGCCCGACGGCGTCATCGTGCGGCCCGTATACGACCGCAGCGAGCTGATCGAGCGCGCCATTTCGACCCTGCGGGAAAAGCTGCTCGAGGAGAGCCTGATCGTGGCGCTGGTGTGCCTCGTGTTCCTGGTGCATGCCCGATCGGCTCTGGTCGCAATCCTCACGCTCCCCATTGGCATCTTGATGGCGTTCATCGCCATGCGCTGGGTGGGTGTCGGCGCCGACATCATGTCGCTGGGCGGCATCGCCATCGCCATAGGCGCCATGATCGACGCCGCGATCGTGATGATCGAAAACATGCATAAGCACCTCGAACGCGCCGTGGACGCGAAACTGCGCGACGCGGGTCGGCCCCCTACGGGGGCATCCTACGCCACCAACGTGCTCACCACCGCCGAGCGGTGGCGGATTGTCGGGGATGCGGCCCGGGAAGTGGGGCCGGCGCTCTTCTTCTCTCTGCTGATCATCACGGTGTCGTTCATTCCGGTCTTCTCGCTCGAGGGCCAGGAGGGACGGCTGTTCGAGCCGCTGGCCTACACCAAGACGTTTTCGATGGCCGCGGCCAGCCTGCTCGCCCTCACCCTGGTGCCGGTCACCATGGGGCTCTTCATCCGGGGCCGGCTGTACCGGGAGACCGCCAACCCCGTCAACCGGGTGCTGATCCGGCTCTATCGGCCGATGATCGCCTTCGTGTTGCGGCATCGCTGGGGCGCGGTGACAGTGGCGGTGATGGCGGTCATGTTGAGCTGGATCCCCTGGACCCGCCTGGGCAGCGAGTTCATGCCGCCCCTCGACGAGGGCACAATCCTGTACATGCCCACCACGCTGCCCGGCATCAGCGTCGCCCGCGCAAGAGAAATGCTGCAGATCCAGGACAGCATCCTGAAGAGCTTTCCCGAGGTGGACCACGTCTGGGGCAAGGCGGGGCGGGCAAATACCCCCACCGATCCGGCCGGCCTCGACATGACCGAGACAACCATCACGCTCAAGCCGGAGTCGGCATGGCGCCCCGGGATGACGCAGGAAAAGCTCGTGGCAGAGATGGACTCGGCGGTGCGGCTGCCGGGCTCCACCAACGCGTGGACCATGCCCATCAAGGGACGCATCGACATGCTGGCCACCGGCATCCGCACGCCGGTCGGCGTCAAGATCTTTGGGCCCGACCTCGGTGAACTGGAACGGCTGGGGCGACAGGTCGAGGACGTGGTCCGGCAGGTCCCAGGCACCCGCACCGCGTTCGCAGAACGGGCAGTGTCGGGCTACTACCTCGACATCGACATCGACCGGGCCGCTGCCGCGCGCCACGGGCTCAACGTCGGCGACGTGCAGACGGTGATCGCCACCGCCGTTGGCGGGATGACAGTGACCAGGACCGTCGAGGGCCGGGAGCGGTATGGCGTCCGCATCCGCTATCCGGTGGAACTGCGCGACAATCCGGAACGCCTGGCCTCGGTACTCATTCCGGTCGGCCACGGGCTCGGTGGCGGTGCCGCCCCGACGATGGGCGGAGGAATGGGTGGGAGCGGTACGGGCGGCGTTGCGCCCGGCCGGGAGACCTACGTTCCGCTGGGCCAGATCGCCACGATCCGCCAGGTCGCCGGACCGATGGTGGTTCGCACCGAGGGTGCCCAGCCGACCGCCTGGGTATACGTGGACGTGGCGGACCGAGATATCGGCAGCTACGTCGCCGAGGCGCGGCAGGCGGTGGAGCGCGCGGTGGTGCTGCCCACCGGCTACACCCTCGTGTGGAGCGGCCAGTACGAGTACATGCAGCGCGCGACCGCCAAGCTGCGAGTGGTTGTCCCCGCCACGCTGGCCATCATCTTCCTCCTGCTCTACTTCAACTTTGGTAACGTCGGCGAGACGGCCATCGTGATGCTGTCGCTTCCCTTCGCGCTGGTGGGCGGGCTCTGGTTCATCTGGCTGCTGGGGTACAACTGGTCGGTGGCGGTCGCGATCGGCTTCGTGGCGCTCAACGGCGTGGCCGCCGAAACCGGCGTGATCATGCTCATCTACCTCGATCATGCCTGGCAGGCGAAACGGGCGGACGGGCGGACGCCGACCCTCCACGACCTCTACGACGCCGTCATGGAAGGGGCCGTGGAACGGGTGCGGCCGAAGTTGATGACCGTCACGGCGATCATGGCCGGCCTGCTGCCGATTCTCTGGGGAACCGGGGCTGGTGCAAGCGTCATGAAGCGGATCGCGGCCCCGATGGTCGGAGGCATGATGAGCAGCACGCTGCTGACGCTGCTCGTGATCCCGGCCGTCTACTCCCTCTGGCGGGAGCGCGAACTCGCCCGAGCCGCGCGTTCCGCGCGCGTCCAGCCCCCGGCCATGGCGGAGGCATCGTGACGGACCACGATCGGCACGAGGGCCACCACCAGGCGCACGTCGTACCGGCGGTACACGCGGCACCGGCCAGCCACGATCACGCATCCATGATGGGCGACCCCGCCATGGCCGTGACCATGGAGAAGGACATGCGGCGCCGCTTCTGGGTCGCGCTCGCCTTCACCATCCCCGTGACGCTGCTGGCCGGCCACATCCCCGGCGTGCCGATGCTGGTGCACCCGCCGCTCGCCCATTGGCTGGAACTGGCGCTTTCCATCCCCGTGGTCTGGTGGGCCGGCTGGATCTTCATCCGCGGGAGCTGGCACGCACTCCGCAACCGCAAGCTCGACATGTCGGTGCTGATCGCCACCGGCGTGCTCGCGGCATGGATGTCGAGCCTGTACCTGACCGTTATCGGGTACCCGACGGCCTACTACGAAGCCGCCTGCATGCTGGTGACCTTCGTGCTGTTCGGGCACTGGATGGAGATGAAGTCGCGCCGGGGTACGTCCGACGCGCTGCGTGCACTGTTCGACCTCGTGCCCCCGACGACGCGGGTGCTTCGGCAGGGCAAGGAAGTCGAGGTTCCGACCAGCGAGGTCGTGGTGGGTGACCTGCTCCGCCTTCGCCCCGGCGACAAGGTCCCGGTGGATGGCGAGGTGACCGAGGGCGACACCGACGTGGACGAGGCCCTCGTCACCGGTGAGAGCCGGTCGGTGAAGCGCCGCCCCGGCGATCCGATGGTGGGCGGTGCGATCAACGTGAGTGGCGCCGTGACCATGCGCGCGACCCGCGTCGGCAAGGACACCGTGCTCGCCCAGATCGCGGATCTGGTCGCCAAGGCACAGAACTCCAAGGCACCGCGCCAGCGACTGGCCGACCGCGCTGCCGCCGTGCTGGTCGTCGTCGCGGTCGGGGCCGGCGTTGCCACCTTCGTTGGCTGGAAGGTGTTCGCCGACGCCCCCTTCCTCACCGCCCTGACCTTCGCGATCTCTGCCATAGTCATCGCCTGCCCCGACGCGCTCGGCCTCGCCACACCCACCGCTGTTGCCGTCGGCACCGGCCTTGGCGCCCGCCACAACATCCTCATCAAGGATGCGGCCACGCTCGAGGGCCTGAGCCGGATCCAGACAGTCGTGCTGGACAAGACCGGCACCATCACCGAGGGCAAGCCGAGCGTGACGGCTATCCACACTCCGCCCGGTGGCAATCCGGACGAGGTGCTCGCCCAGGCCGCAGCGCTCGCGCGGGAATCCACGCACCCGTTGTCACAAGCGATCGCCGCCGCGGCCGACGGAAAGAGGCTCGCGATACCTGGTCCGGTCACCGGCATCGCCAACCGGCCGGGTCAGGGCATCGAGGGGCTGGTCGCGGGAAAGCGTGCACTGCTCGGGAACGCCGACCTGCTCAAGGCGGCAGGCATCGAACCCGGCACCCTTGGAGACGCCGCGGCGAACCTCGCCGCACAGGGCCAGTCCGTCACGTTTGTCGCCGTGGATGGCCGGGCGCTTGGTGTCATCGGGATCACCGATGCCGTAAGGGCCACGTCGGCCGCCGCCATTCGCGAACTCAAGGCCATGGGGATCCAGCCCGTCCTGCTCAGTGGCGACCGCCGCGAAACGGCGGAACAGGTCGCGCACGCGGTCGGCATCGATCGAGTGCTCGCGGAGGTGCGGCCGGAACAGAAGGCGGCGCAGGTGGCCGCCCTCCAGAAGGAGGGACAGTTCGTCGCGATGGTGGGTGATGGCGTCAACGATGCGCCGGCCCTGGCGCAAGCGGACATCGGGATCGCAATCGGCGCCGGCACCGATGTGGCGATCCAGGCGGCGCAGGTGGTGCTGATGCGGTCCGATCCCGCCGACATTGCCCGCGCGATCCGCTTGAGCAAGGCCACCGTGCGGAAGATGAAGCAGAACCTCGCATGGGCGAGCATCTACAACCTGCTCGCGATTCCGGTGGCAGCCGGCGTGTTCTACCGGTCGCTGGGCTGGTCCCTGCGACCGGAGGTCTCGGCGCTCCTCATGTCATTGTCGTCGATCATCGTCGCGTTGAACGCCGTGTCGCTGCGGCGGACGAAGATCTGAGTTTGAGGGACGCCTTTGTCGTGACCGATGTACCCTGAACCGAGGTGCCCGATGACCATGAATCGACGCAGGTTCTTGCTGAGCACCGTCGCCACGCGGGCCCTGTGGCCCGCACTCCCGCTTGGCGGCCTGCTGCAGGCCTGCAGTTCGAGCGCGGACGGCACTGGACCCGATGGGACCGATACCAGTCCCGCACTCAGGATTCCGCCCGACTTTGCCGGCTCGACGCTTGCCTCCTCCATCGGCGCTTCCAGTGACGCCACCGTCGACCGCGCCGCGGCCTGGACGTTTGGCGGCAGCGTTCCGTCGCCCACCATCCGGTTCCGCCCTGGCGACGCCTTCGGCATCCAGTTCGACAATCGGCTGCCGGTGGCCACCAACGTCCACTGGCACGGCCTGGCCGTGCCGCCGGACATGGACGGACATCCGATGGACCTTGTCAGTGCAAGCGCGGGGCGCGACTACCGATATACGGTGCAACCTCGACCGGGTACCTACTGGTACCATCCCCACCCGGACCGGGACACCGGACGCCAGGTCTATCAGGGCATGGCGGGCTTTCTCATTGTCGATGACGGCACGGCAGCCCGGTTCGGCCTGCCGCTCGCACCGTTCGACATTCCACTCCTCCTGCAGGACAAGCTGCGCCGTTCGCCGCTGGTGTACCCCGCGGGAATGATGAACGTCCCCAGCGGCCTCCTCGGAGACACCGGCTTCGTCAACGGGTCGCCGAGTCCTACGCTGTCGGTCGAGGCTGGCGTGTATCGCTTCCGGCTGTTGAACGGAGCGAACGCCAGGGTCATGGACGTTGGGTTGGGTGACCGGTCGCCATTCTGGCTCATCGGGACCGACGGCGGGTTGCTCGACCGCCCGTACGAAGTGACCACGGTGCGGTTGGGTCCGGGGGAGCGTGCTGAGGTGCTCATCGACTTCGGCCGCTATGCGGTTGGCCAGACTCCGGTGCTCATGTCGCATCCGTTCGCGGCCCCCGGCGGCATGATGGGCAGTGGACTTCCGCAGGGAGCCCAGCTCCAGCTGATGCGGTTCGCGGTCGATCGCCTGACGACGCGCTCACGGGCAATACCGAGCGCGTTCGAGCCGATCGAACGCTACCTGCCGGCGAACGCACAGGGCACCCGGACGTTCGTGCTTGCCATGGGCGGTACGGGAATGGGCATGGGGATGACTCCCACCATCAATGGACGGTCGTTCGACGGTGCCCGTATCGACACGCAGATCGCGCTCGGCGATCTCCAGGTCTGGAACTTCGTGAACACCAGCGGCGAATTCCACCCCATGCATGTGCATGGGGCTCAGTTCCAGGTGATGTCCCGCAGCAGCGCGTCACTCAGCTCGCCGACCGACCTCGGCTGGAAGGACACCGTGCTGGTGCATCCACAGGAGACGGTCCGGATCGCAATCCGGTTTGAGGGGTACCGCGGCCGATATCTGATGCACTGTCACAACCTGGAGCACGAAGATGCGGGGATGATGGCGAACGTGGAGGTGACGTGAAGGGTGTCGCGCTGTGCCCCCCACACGCTCCAGCCTGAACGGGGCGCGCACGGATCAGACCATGCGCGCCCCGAACCACCTGCGGACCGCCAGGAATATTGGCGGCGGCACGATCAGGCGTCGAATCAGGCGGTGGTGAAGGTGAACATCATCCCGTAGCTGCCGTTGGAGCCCTGCCACCCCGCACCCATCATGTTCATCGGCTGGCCGGCATGCATGCCGCCCATCATCCCCGGCATCAGCCATGCGCCACCCATCATGTTCACCATCGCGTCCATGTCGACGGCATGGCCGCCCGCGTCCGTCATTCCGCCGCCGACGTGGATCGTGTACGTGGAGCCAGCGGCAAAGGGCGACGCGTGGGTGCACGTCAGCGTGGTGCGATCCGCCGACCAGGTACAGGCCATGGGCACGATGGCGCCAGCTGTCGTGCCGGCGTGAACGTCCATGTAGCTCTCCATCCCCTGGGCCATGGGACCGCTGAACGTAAGAACAACCGGGGCAGCTGGGTCGACGTTGGTCGCACTGCCGGCAGGCGACACCAGTGTCAGCGTCGTGGTGGTCGGATTGGGGGCGTTGTCACTGCTGCTGCAGCCGATGACGAGCAGAAATGCGCTGCACGCGATCCAGCCGGAAAACTGCGATCGTCCTGACATGATTAGTTCACCTCAGCTACCTGCGACATGATGCGCCACGGAGAGCAGACTCCCCCGGTTGACCACAATGTCCGGCCGAGAAGCTGACGCGACCATGAGCTTTTCGTGAAGGAACCCGCACACGACAAAGCGCTCCAGGCAGATGCCGGGAGCGCCTTGCAATGGAGTGGGGCGTTATTGTTCGCCCGTTACTCCACCGTCACTGACTTCGCCAGGTTCCGCGGCTGGTCCACGTTGCACCCCCGGCGCACCGCTACGTAGTACGAGAGCAACTGCAACGGAATGATCGTCAGCAGCGGCGTCAGCACGTTGAGCGTCGTGGGGATCGCGAAGCAGTAGTCCGTCAGCCGCTTCATGTCGGCGTCGCATTCGTTCACGATCGCGATCACCCGCCCGCCGCGCGCCTTCACCTCCTCGATGTTCGACACGATCTTGCCGTACACCGTGTCCCGCGGCGCGATGAACACCACCGGCATGTTCTCGTCGATCAGCGCGATCGGCCCATGCTTCATCTCCGCCGCCGGGTACCCCTCGGCGTGGATATAGGAAATCTCCTTCATCTTGAGCGCGCCCTCGAGTGCCACCGGGAAGTTCACCCCGCGGCCCAGGTAGAGTGCGTTGTGCGACTCGGCGAACATCTCCGCCAGCGCCTCGATCTCGCTCGCCCGGTCGAGGATTTGCTGGATCTGCGCCGGGATCTTCCTGAGCGCCTCGATGATCGCCCGGCCCTGCATGATCCCCAAGTTCCGCAGGCGCGCCAGGCGCAGCGTCACCAGCGTGAGTGCCGCCACCTGGCTCGTGAACGCCTTGGTGGACGCCACCCCCACCTCCGGACCGGCCCGGAGGTACAGCCCGCCATCCACCTCGCGCGCGATCGTCGAGCCCACCACGTTCACCAGCCCCAGCGTCCGGGCACCGCGCAACTTCGCCTCGTGGATCGCCGCCAGCGTGTCGGCGGTCTCACCCGACTGCGAAATGGCGATGACCAGCGTCCGCTCGTCCACCACCGGGTTCCGGTAGCGGAACTCCGACGCATACTCCACCTCCACCGGGATCCGCGCCAGCTCCTCCAGCATGTACTCGCCGATCAGTCCCGAGTGCCACGACGTGCCGCAGGCGGTAATGACGATGCGGTTGATCTGCTTGAGCTCGTCATCCGTCATGTTGAGCCCGTGCACCCGCGCCGAACCCTCATCGTCGAGCAGGTGACCGGCCAGCGTGTTTTCCAGGCTGGTGGGCTGCTCGAAGATTTCCTTCAGCATGAAGTGATCGAAGCCGCCCCGCTCGATGGTCGCCAGGTCCCACTCGATCTGGTTGATCGGCTTGTCGATGAAGTCCGTCTCGAGGTTGCGGATGCGATAGCCGTCCCGGCTCAGCACCGCCATCTCGCCGTCGTCGAGGTACACCACGGAGCGGGTGTGCTCCAGCAGCGCCGAGGCATCGGAGGCGACGAAATACTCCCCGTCGCCCACGCCCACCAGCAGCGGGGAACCCTTCCGGGCCGCCACCAGCACCCCAGGCTCGTCGGCCGACACGAACGCCAGGCCGTACGCACCGTCCACATCGCGCAGCGCCGCCGCCACCGCTTCCTCGAGGTTGCCGGCGTACAGCTCGCCCACGAGGTGCGCGAGCACCTCCGTGTCGGTCTCGGACTTGAAGTGGTGCCCACGGCCCTCGAGCGCCTTCCGGATGGCGCCCGCGTTCTCGATGATGCCGTTATGGATGACCGCGATCCGGCCCGACTGGTCGGTGTGCGGATGCGCGTTCATGGTGGTGGGTGCGCCGTGCGTTGCCCAGCGCGTATGGCCAATGCCCAGCGTGCCGGTGGGCGTGGCACCCAGCAGCCGCTGTTCCAGGTTGCCCAGCTTGCCCGCCGCCTTCACCACCTCGACCCCGTGACCGTTCACGATCGCCAGGCCCGCCGAGTCGTAGCCGCGATACTCCATGCGACGGAGTCCGTCGATCAGCAGCCCTGCCGCCTGACGCGGCCCGATATACCCCACGATGCCACACATCGCTCACTCCTTGTGAACCATCTCCTGCGCAGCGCCCACCAAGGACTCGGCGTCGACCGCCGTTGGAGCCTCTGCGATGTAGCGGATGATCGGCTCGGTGCCCGACGGCCGAACGTGCAACCATCGATCGCGCCACGAAAGCCGGAGTCCATCGCGCTCGTCGACAGCCGCATCGGGAAAGCGGCGCCGAAGCGCGTCGTACAGCGGGCGCAGTTCTGCCCCCCGCGGACCCTTCGCCTTCACGATCGTGTACCGCGGCTTCTGGCTGACCAGCTGGGACACCGGAAACTCAGTCCCCGCCAGCATTTGCAAGATAAGGGCCACCCCCAGCGGGGCATCCCGGCCGATGTGCAGCGCCGGCAGCATCACCCCGCCGTTGCCCTCCCCACCGATCAGCGCCCCCTCATCCCGCATGGCCCGGGCGACATTGGCCTCCCCTACCGGCGCCCGGACGAACCGGGCGCCATGGTCCCTGGCCGCATCCTCGACCACAAGGCTGGTGGACAGGTTCACCACCACTGTGGCCGGATCACCCGCCTTC
>JANNSD010000045.1:0-2315 GCA_031402225.1 Gemmatimonadota bacterium
GTCACCCCGTTCGAGCCCGAATGGGAAGGTCACGTAACACTCGAGATCAGCAACACAACACCATTGCCTGCAAAGATTTATGCCAACGAAGGCATCTGTCAGGTGCTGTTTTTCGAGGCGGATGACGACGATATCTGCGAAACCAGCTATGCGGACAAGAAGGGGAAGTACCAGGCCCAGCGGGGTGTGACGCTTCCGCGCTTGTAGGCCGCTCCCGGCTATACCTGCCGGGAGCGGCTGAGGCGCAGGGGCCGAACTAGCGCGTACGAATCACGGGCTCGCCACCGCCCCCACCCCCGCCCGGCGGACCCGACCGGGCCGTCGCCGCGAAGCTGACTGGCGAGCCACTCAATGACGAGACGGCCTGGACCTTTTGCGCCCCGACGATGGGGCCCAGGATCCAACTCACCTGTACCAGCCCGTCCGCGTCGCTGGTAGTGGCGCCGCTGCTGACGCTGCCGCCGCCGCTCACCACGAACCAGTTGATCTCGATGCCCGTGACGGGATCACCCACCAGGTTTGTCACCTTGGCCGTGAGCAGTGCCGGGAGCGGGTCGCCGGAGTTCCCGGACTGGCCGCTTCCGTCAACGTACTCCACTGCCGTGGGGATGGACGGGTCGTAGCCGTCGTTTCCCGAGCCGCATGCGGCCAGCGTCGCCAGCCCCACGCCGGTGGCCAGTGCCAACTTTACCAGTGCCATCTTCATGGCGTGATCCTCCAGGTGTACGTGTGCGTTCCGGTCCTGGGACTGAAGAATATGGCTGAATTCAGACAAGGGAGACGAATCAGGTGGCCGCTTGCACACGGGCACGTTGGGTCGCGGGTCAGATGCCACCGCTGGCGGCCTCCCTGACCGGGGGCTGGGCGGCCGCGCGCAGGAAGTCGCCGTTCATGCGGGTAATGACGTCGATGCTGATTTCCTTCGGGCAGGCCTCCTGGCATTCACCGTACAGCGTGCAGCTGCCGAAGTGCTCGAGATCCATCTGCTGCACCATCGCCAGCGCCCGCCGGTAGCGCTCCGCCTGGCCCTGCGGCAGGAGGCCCAGGTGCGACACCTTGGCGGCCGTGAACAGCGACGCCGACCCGTTGGGGCACGCCGCCACGCAGGCACCGCACCCGATGCACGCCGCGGCGTCCATGGCGCGGTCACTGGCCGCCTTGGGCACCGGGATGGCGTTGCCGTCGGGCGCCCCGCCGGTGGCGGCCGAGATGAAGCCGCCAGAGGCCACAATCCGGTCGAGGGCGCGTCGATCCACCACGAGGTCAGCCAGCACCGGGAACGCCGCGGCGCGCCACGGCTCCACCGTGATGACGTCGCCGTTCCGGAAGCTGCGCATGTGCAACTGACAGGTGGTCGTGGCCTTGGCCGGCCCGTGCGCCACCCCGTTGATCATCAGTCCGCAGGAGCCGCAGATCCCTTCGCGGCAATCGTGATCGAACGCGATGGGCAGCTGCCCCTGATGCGTCAACCGTTCGTTGAGCACGTCGAGCATCTCCAGGAACGACATCTCCGGGCTCACGCCAGGCACATCGTACGATACCAGCGCGCCGGCCGCCGACGGTCGCGGCTGCCGCCACACCCGAAGCGTGATCTGCATGGTGTCGTGGCTCATTTGTAGGACCGCGCCGACAGCGTCACGTTCTCGAATGTCAGTGGTTCCCGGATCAGGCGCTGCGGCGTGCCCTCCCCCGCCCACTCCCAGGCAGCAGCGTAGCAGAAGCGCGAATCATCGCGGAGCGCCTCACCGTCTTCCGTCTGGTGCTCCACCCGGAAGTGCCCGCCGCACGATTCCTCGCGCTCGAGGGCATCGCGGCACATCAGTTCGCCCAGCTCCAGGAAGTCGGCGACGCGACCCGCGTGCTCCAGCGATTTGTTGAGGGCACTACCGCTGCCGGGCACATGCACGTCACTCCAGAACTCCGCCCGCAGCTCGGGAATACGGGCCAGCGCGTCCTTGAGCCCCGCCGCCGATCGTGCCATGCCGCACTGCTCCCAGATGATCTTGCCCAGCTCCCGGTGAAACGAGTCGGCCGTGCGCCGTCCCCTGGCACCGAGCAGGCGAGTCACCCGCCCCGCTACCTCCGCCTCCGCCCGCTTGAATTCCGGGTGCTCGGTGCCCACGGGGTCAAGCGTCGTCGTGGCCAGGTAGTTCCCGATCGTCAGCGGGATGACAAAATAGCCGTCGGCAAGGCCCTGCATGAGAGCGCTGGCGCCAAGACGGTTGGCTCCGTGGTCGGAGAAGTTGCACTCGCCCAGCGCATAAAGCCCGGGCACCGAAGTCATCAGGTTGTAATCGACCCAAAGGCCGCCCATG
>JANNSD010000046.1:0-2339 GCA_031402225.1 Gemmatimonadota bacterium
AACGGGATCACGACGCGCTATGGCCACCTGCGCGGGTTTGTCTCCGGCGTGCGCGGGGGAGCGCGCGTGTCGCAGGGCCAGGTGATTGGCTACGTCGGCTCCACTGGTCTCGCGACGGGACCACACCTGCACTACGAGTTCAGGGTGAACGGTGTGGCGCGGGATCCGTCGCGGGTGGACCTCGGCAACGGCGCACCGATCGCTCCGTCGCTCATGCCGGCGTTCGACGCCGACCGGCTGCTGCTGACGAATTTGCTGCTGGCGCAGCCGGTCACGGCAGTAGCGGCGGCGGCCGTTCAGGCTGCATCTTCTCCAGTTCCCGAGTAGCGCCCGTCTCGTCGGGCAGGACCTTGACCGTACTCCACCTCAAGAGGAGCGCCGCGATGCGCAAGTCACCTTGGGCGACGCGCGTCGCCACCGTTTCGGCATTGCTGTTCGCTGCACTGTTCGCTGCCGCGCCGCTGACGGCGCAGGTGATCACGGGCACACCAGGCAATCCCAGCGCCACGACCACGATCAAGGGCGACCAGATCCCGGTGGGCCAGCCGCCGTTCGGTGGCGTGATCAAGGATGTGGCCACACAATCGACCCCATGGTGGGCACCGCGCATCGTGCCGCCCCAGGGTGCGCCCAACATCCTGTTGATCATGACCGACGACCAGGGCTACGGGGTGCCGGGTACCTTCGGCGGCGTCATCCCGACGCCGGCGCTGGATCGGATCGCGAAGGCGGGGCTCCGCTACACCCAGTTCCATTCCACCGCGCTCTGTTCCCCAACCCGCGCGGCACTCATTACCGGCCGCAACCACCACTCCGTGGGCTCCGGCGTCATCGGGGAGCTGTCCACCGGATATCCGGGCTACAACTCCGTCATCGGCCCGGAGAACGCCACCATCGGTGCGATTCTCAAGGACAACGGATACGCGACGTCCTGGTTCGGCAAGAACCACAACACGCCGGGGTTCCAGTACAGCAGCGCCGCCGGTCCCTTCGAGCAGTGGCCGTCAGGCATGGGGTTCCAGTACTTCTATGGGTTCCTGGGCGGTGAGACGGACCAGTTCCAGCCGTACCTCTTCCGCGACCACACCCAGGTTTTCCCCTGGATCGGAAAGCCGGGCTACAATCTCATCACCGACATGGCCGACGACGCCATCCGCTACATGAGGGAACTGAACGCCGCCGCGCCGGACAAGCCCTTCTTCCTGTACTACGTGCCCGGCGGCACCCATTCGCCGCACCAGCCGAAGCCGGAGTGGGTCGCGAAGTTCAAGGGAAAGTTCGACATGGGCTTCGAGAGACTGCGCGACTCGATCTTCGCCAACCAGAAGCGCCTTGGCGTGATCCCGGCCAACACCGAGCTCACCCCGTGGCCGGCCAGCCTGCCGAAGTGGGACACGCTCAAGGCGGTGCAGAAGAAGATCTATACTCGCCAAGCGGAAGTGTTCGCCGGATATGCAGCCTATACCGACTATGAAATCGGCCGCGTCATCCAGGCGGTGCAGGACATGGGGAAGCTGGACAACACGCTGATCATCTACATCGACGGTGACAACGGGACGAGCCCGGAAGGTGGCGTCGAGGGAACGTTCAACCAGCTCACCGCCTACAATGGCATCTTCAACCTCCCCGAGGCCATCCAGCTCCTGCACCTGCCACAGCTAGGCACCGACAAGACGTATCCGCACATGTCGGCGGCGTGGACCTGGGCCTTCGATACGCCGTTCAAGTGGACCAAGCAGGTGGCGTCGCACTTCGGCGGCACCCGTCAGGGGCTGGCCATTTCGTGGCCGGGCCATATCACGGACGAGGGTGGCATCCGGACACAGTTCCACCATGTCATCGACATCGTGCCCACTATCCTCGAGGCGACCGGGATCCCTGCGCCCGCACTGGTCGATGGGATCAAGCAGCGCCCGATCGAAGGGGCGAGCATGCTCTACACCTTCGACCAGGCGAATGCGAATGCGCCGTCAACGCGCTCGACGCAGTACTTCGAGATGCTGGGGAATCGCGCGATTTACCACGATGGCTGGATCGCCGCCACGACGCCGCCGGCTCCGCCATGGGAACTGGGCACCGGCGCCATGCCCGACATCATGACCGGCTACAAGTGGGAGCTGTACAACATCGCCGAGGACTATTCGCAGAACAACGACCTTGCCGCTGCCAATCCCGCCAAGCTGGCGGAGTTGCAGGCACTGTTCCTGTCGGAGGCAGCGAAATACAATGTCTTCCCGCTGGACAACTCGGGTTTCGTGCGGCTGCTCACCGAGCGGCCGAGCGCGATTGCCGGGAGGACGGAATTCACCTACAGCGGCGTCAACCCCGGCATCCCGGTT
>JANNSD010000047.1:0-2187 GCA_031402225.1 Gemmatimonadota bacterium
GCTGGCCGACGACGAGAAGCATTCGCTTGACGGTATCGCCGAGCGCCTCGGTGTCGACCGGAAGCAGTTGCTCAAGGACCTGAGGAGCCTGGCCAACCGGTTCGATGATCCCGGCGGCTTTGTGGAGGGAGTGCAGGTGTACGTCGGCAGCGACTCAGTGTCGATGCACGCCGATCACTTCCTCCGTCCCATGCGCCTCACGATCCAGGAGCTTGGCGCGCTCGAGCTGGGCATGGCCCTGGTACGCGCCGAGCGGGCGCCGGAGGAACGTGGTGCAGTGGATCGCGCGCGGGAGCGCCTGCGGAAGGTGCTTTCGCAAACACCGAGTGACCCGCCCCCGCTCAGTGTTCGGGAGGCGTCCACCGGGTCGGACGCAGACAACGAGACGCTGGCTGCGGTGCGGCGGGCAATGCGACTCAAGCGGATGCTCAAGGTCACCTATCGCAGCAGTAACGCGACCGAGGGCAAGGAGCGCGTCATCCGGCCCTATGCCTGCGTCTTCGCATCGGGTGCATGGTACCTGGTGGCGTACTGCGAACGGAGCGCCGGTCTCCGGGTGTTCCGGCTCGACCGTATCGAGGCGACGTCGCAGGAAGAACAGTCGTACGAGATGCCGGAAGGATTCTCGCTGGAGAATGTCTTGCGGGACGGCAGGGTATTCCTCGGACAGCCCAATGAGCAGGTTCGCATCTGGTATGGGCCGGCGGTGGCGCGGTGGGTGGCGGAGCGGGAAGGGAAGACGCTGGACCAGGACGGGAGCGTCACGATCAGCTATCCCCTCGCTGATACGCGGTGGGTGGTGCGTCACGTGCTGCAGTATGGGGCCGAGGCGCGGGTGCTGGAGCCGGAGTCTGCGCGGGTGGCGGTGCGGGAAGCGCTCGAGAGGATAGCCTTGGGCGCCGGTGCCTAGGCGAGACCCGCAAACAGTGCCGCTACATCGATGACCAGGGGGGCACCCTCGCTTGGCGCCCACGTCAATTCACCATCGAGCACCTCGGGCCTGTCATCGCCCGGCCTCCAGCGCTCAACCACCCCGCCATCGATGTCCACGATCCAGTACTCGGGCACGCCCGCCCGCTGATAGAACCGACGCTTGAGGCCGCGATCGTAGCGGGCGGTTGAGGGTGACAGGGCCTCGATCACCAGCAGGGGTAGCGGGGCATCCTCCCATCGCTTGATGGGCCCGAGCCCCGGTAGGACAAAGACATCGGGCTGGGTGAGCTGGCCCGATTCCAGCTCAAGATCGGCGGGCGACCAAAGCACGTGTCCGAATTCTCCGCCCTCGACGTACGGTATCAGGACCCGGAAGATGGCGGCGAGAACACGCTGGTGCCTCCAGGTCGGTGAGGAGGTCACGATCAACTCTCCGTCAACCAGTTCGTAGCGCTTGCCGTCGGCGGGCAGGTTGAGCACCTGGTCTCGGGTCCAGCGGATGGTGTCGGGCATGCCCATAGCGTACGCTCGGCTCGGCGGGGTTGGCAAGCGGTCATCCCGTAACCTGCTGCGGAGCGCCGGGTTGGCTGTCATCGTTTCTGTGCGGTTTGTGTCATCCCCCTGCGTTGCTTTCCTGTCTCGAGAAGCGCTTCGGGGTGAGTGGCGGCCACGCGGAGTAGCACCCGCGCCGGCCCCTCGGGAGCGCGACGGCCCTGTTCCCAATTCTGAAGGGTGTTCACGCTGATGCCGAGCAAGGTGGCAAACTTGGCCTGGCTCAATTTGAACTGGGCCCGGAGTGCCGCGACATCGGGAACTGCGCCTTCCAGGAGGTCCCGCGCATGAGTTAATCGTGAAGGCTTCAGGCGACCGGCCTCTATCGCCTTCATCTCCTTTATGCTCTGCAGCAGCTCGTCGAACAGTTCCTTGCGCATGAACGATACTATACGCCATTGGCGTATGTGTCAATGGCGTTCATGGGGGCGGCAGGCGGAATGCATTCCACTGTCACACCCCCCTCCCAGATTCCTCCCCAGTTCCGCCGACATTCCGCGGCGACATGCACCCGGGAGGCATCAATGCGCGCTCAAGTCAATCTGTCTACCAAGTTCCTGACCACCCAGAACGCCCATCAGGTCGGCATCCTCACCACGCTCTCAGGTGACACGCCGCCTACCCGGGCGCCGATCAACGTCGTCCTGGTGCTCGACCGGTCGGGCTCCATGTCCGGCCAGCCGCTTGCCGCCGCGCTCGAGG
>JANNSD010000048.1:0-3219 GCA_031402225.1 Gemmatimonadota bacterium
TTTCCAGCCGATGAACGCGAACTTCGGGCTGCTGGATCCGCTGCCGGGCAAGGTGAAGAAGGACGCGAAGAAGGCGGCGCTGGTGGCGCGCGCAGTGGAGGACATGAGGGCATGGCGAAGCGCACTGTAGCACCTCACGTCCTCACGTCATCACGTCCTCACGTCGACGTCGCCGAGTTCCTGAGGCACCTTGCCGATGAGCGGCAGCAGTCGCCCCATACGGTGAAGGCGTACGCGCGGGACCTTGACTCGTTCGTCGAGTTCCTGGGCCGCCACAGTGGTGGTGACTGGAGCTGGGAGACGGTCGATCGCCTCGCCATCCGGGGGTTCCTGGGCGAGATGCAGCGGCGCGGGCTCGCCAAGCGAAGTGCGGCGCGGTCGCTCTCGGCGGTGCGCAGCTTCTTCCGCTTCCGCCAGGTGCACCATGGGCTGGAGTCGGGGGTGGCGCGGGCGGCCAAGGTGCCGCGCATCGAGAAGCGGCTGCCGACGTACCTCGATCGCGGCCGCACCGACGACCTCTTTGCCGCGGCGGAGGCGAGAGCGGCGGGAGACGACTTCGCGGCGCTCCGCGACCTCGCGATGCTCGAGCTGTTCTATTCCACCGGCATGCGGTTGTCGGAGCTCGCCGGCCTCAGCCTGGGCGATGTGGACCTGCTATCCGACCAGGTCAAGGTGCGGGGCAAGGGGCGGAAGGAGCGCATCATCCCGGTGGGGTCACGGGCGGTGCAGGCGCTGCGGCGCTGGCTCACTGCGCGCGCCGGCGTCATGCAGCCCGGGCGGGGCGACCCCCGGGCCATGTTCGTCAGTCGTCGGGGCGGCCGGCTCGGCGGCCGGAGCGTACAGCGTGCCATGCACCAGCTCTTTGATGCGATCGGCGGTGACGAGTTGCGGGTGCACAGCTTGCGGCACACCTTCGCCACGCACCTGCTCGACGCCGGCGCCGACCTCCGGGCGGTGCAGGAGCTGCTGGGTCACGCCAGCCTGAGCACCACGCAGGTGTACACGCATACGAGCGTGGAACGGTTGAAGCAGGTGTACAAGGGCGCGCATCCGCGCGCTTGAGACGTGAGGACGTGAGGACGTGAGGTCTCTCCGTCAGTCGTCCCGTCCACTTCACGTCTTCACGTCTTCACGTCTTCACGTCTTGAGGTAATTGTGTCCTACCACGGAACTACCATCGTCTGCGTTCGCCGCGACGGACGAGTCGCGCTCGGTGGCGACGGCCAGGTCAGCATCGGCGACTCGATCATGAAGTCGAACGCCACCAAGGTGCGGGCGCTCAAGGGCGGCCGTGTGCTCGCGGGGTTCGCGGGGTCGGTGGCCGACGCGCTGACGCTGTTCGAGAAGTTCGAGGAGAAACTCGAGCGGCACCCGGGCAACCTGCCTCGCGCCGCGGTGGAACTGGCCAAGGACTGGCGCAGTGACCGGATCCTGCGTCGGCTCGAGGCGCTGCTCTGCGTGGCCGACCTGGAGCACAGCTACCTGCTGAGCGGGTCAGGTGAGCTGATCGAGCCGGACGATGGCGTCCTGGCCATCGGGTCGGGCGGCAACTATGCGCTGGCTGCGGCACGCGCGCTGGTGGCGGAGACGCCGCTCTCGGCCCGGGAGGTGGTGCAGAAGTCGCTGGAGATTGCCTCCGACATCTGCGTCTACACCAACCGGAACATCACGATCGTCGAGCTTGGCGCCTGAGGCGTCCCGCTATCTTGTGCCCATGACCAGCAAGCCCAGCGTGCCGATCAATCCGACCCAGCCCGGCGACCAGCCGGTGCCACCGTGGCTCGAGGAGCTGCCACCCCGCCAGATCGTGGTGGAGCTGGATCGCTATATCGTGGGCCAGGATGCGGCGAAGAAGGCGGTGGCGATCGCGGTGCGGAATCGTTGGCGCCGGGCGCAGGCGCCCGACAACATCCGGGACGAAATCACCCCGTACAACATCATCATGATCGGCCCGACCGGTGTGGGGAAGACCGAGGTCGCGCGACGGCTGGCGCGGCTCGCGGGCGCGCCGTTCCTCAAGGTCGAGGCGTCCAAGTTCACCGAGGTGGGGTACGTGGGCCGCGACGTCGAGTCGATGATACGCGACCTGGTGGATGCGGCCATCAACATGGTGCGCACCGAGCGCGAAGATGAGGTCTTTCCGCAGGCCGAGGCGCGCGCGGATGAGCGACTGCTCGACCTCCTCCTGCCGCCGCTCCCGACGGGCGCGGGCGCAAAGGGCGCAGAGGGCGCGGAGGGCGCACGCAAGCCTGCTCATGTGTTTGTTGTCGGCGCGAGTGGCCAGGCTTCGAGTGAACCCGACGCCGGGCGGCGCGAGCGCTCGCGCGAGAAGCTCAAGCAGATGCTCGCCGACGGCACGCTCGATGAGCGCGAAGTGGAGATCGAAGTGGTGCCGCAGAGCTTTCCCGGCATGGAGATGATGCAGCCGCCGCAGGGCATGGAGGGCACCGACTTCAACTTCACCGAGTGGTTTCAGGAGATGATGCCGAAGCGGAAGAAGCGGCGCACGGTGCGGGTGCCCGAGGCCCGGCGCATCCTGATCGATGAAGAGCTGAAGAAGCTGGTGGACATGGACGACACGGTGAACGAGGCGCTCGACCGGGTCGAGAATCACGGTATCCTCTTCATCGACGAGCTCGACAAGATTGCCGGCGAACGGGCGACGTCGGGGCCGGACGTATCGCGCGAAGGGGTGCAGCGCGACCTGCTGCCGATCGTGGAAGGGTCGACGGTGCAGACGCGCTACGGCTACGTGCGCACCGATCACATTCTCTTCATCGCGGCCGGCGCGTTCCACGTCTCCAAACCCAGCGACCTCATCCCGGAGCTGCAGGGACGCTTTCCCATCCGGGTGGAGCTCAAGCCACTCACCGAGGCCGACTTCATCCGGATCCTGACCGAGCCGGAGGGGGCGATCACCAAGCAGTACCAGGCGCTCGTTGCCGCCGAGGGCCGGGAACTGGTCTTCGAGGACGGGGCCATCACCGAACTGGCCCGCATGGCGCGCGAGGCCAACGAGCGGCTGGAGAACATCGGCGCCCGCCGGCTGCACACCGTCATGGCCACGGTGATGGAAGACATCCTGTTCGAGCTCCCCGAAGTGGGGGCCCAGCGCATTGTCATCAGCAGCGATGTGGTGAAGGGTCGCCTGAGCGCGATCCTCGGCGACGACGACCTCAGGCGGTATATCCTCTGATGACACCGAAGCGCGATTTCCTC
>JANNSD010000049.1:0-5670 GCA_031402225.1 Gemmatimonadota bacterium
CCACACGACCCGGGCAATAAACAGCCCTGCGATTGCCGCCAGGGTGACATCGCTGAGGAAATGTGCTTGCGCTGCCACCCGAGTCAGGGCGCAGCCAGCGGCGAGCAGCATCCACGCCGGCCACGTACGCGGGAAGAGATAGCTCGCCATGCCGGCGCCAGCGAATGCGACCATGACATGGCTGCTCGGCAGCCCGATGTTCCCCGTGCTCCAGGGATGATCAGTGAAGCCGCGCCAGAAGTAGGTGCCGTCGTGCAGGTTGGGTCGTTCGCGGCGGAGCAGGATCTTCAGCACCTCGCACATGAGGCCGGACACGAGCGGTGCGACGGTGAGCAGCATGCCGCGCCACCAGAAGCGCCGCGGCGGCGGGGAGACGGTACCGCGATCGCTCAGGATGAGGGCGAGCGATCCAAGCATCCAGGTGGGAAGGAAGCCGGCGATCCGGAGCAGGCGCCCCCAGTCCTTGCCGTAGACATCCTCGACGCGCAGGTGCTGCCAGGCCCAGCCATCGAGCGCACAGGCGAGGGCAAAAAGAAGGGCGCTCGCCAGGAGCGCCCGCGGAGGCACAAGTCGCCGGAGCGGCGTGGGTTCAGTGCCCACAGCCGCAGCTACTGCCGCATCCTCCACCCGACACCGGCGGCTCGCCCACCTTGCCGCTCTCTTTCGATGTCAGCAGGGCCGCGCCGCCGCTGATCACCCGGCGCACCGGCTCACCCGTTTCGGGGTCATGCTCGAGCGGCGGGTCGCTGAACGACTGGCGCAGGTCGAACCGGCGCGGGGTGGGGGAGAGGGTCTCGTAGGTGTAGGTCGGCATGGGAAAAGTCTACTCTACCCACTCCGCGATGAACAGGTTCGTCTCCCCAGGCTTCTGCTGGTGGCGATTCGAGGCCCAGACCAGCTGCTTGTAGTCGTAGCTGAACATGGGGAACGAGTCGAAGTCGGGGTCGGTCGTGACCTTCTCGAGCCCGGTTCCGTCGAGGTTGATGAGAAACAGGTCGAACGCGCCCCCGCGAGGGTTCTCGTAGTTGGACGAGAAGATGATTCTCTTCCCGTTGGGCGTGAAGACCGGGGCGAAATTGGCGCCGCCGAGACTGGTGATCTGGCGGGGGCTGCTGCCATCCGCGTCGGCGATCCATACTTCGGTGCGCGCGGGCCGGACCAGGCGCTGCTTGAGCAACCGGTAGTAATCGGCGGTGTCGGCAGCGGTCTTGGGGTAGGCCGCGCGCCACACGATGGTCTTGCCGTCGGGCGAGAACCAGGCGCCGCCGTCGTACCCGATGCGCGTGGTGATTCGCTTCACGTCGCTGCCATCGGGGTTCATCGTATAGAGGTCGATGTCCCCATCCTTGGTGCTGGTGAAGATCAGCTTCTTCCCGTCGGACGACACCGTCGTCTCGGCGTTGTACGCACCGTTGTTCGTGAGCTGGCGCAGGTCGGTGCCGTCAAGCTTCGAGGAGTAGATCTCGAGCGCGCCGAGCGGCCAGACGTAGCCCTGCGACTTGTCGGGCGGGATGGGGCAGGCCTTGTCGTGCTTGAAGGTGCTGCTGTAGAGAATCCGCTTGTCGCCGTCATAGAAGAAGCCGCAGGTGGTGCGGCCCTCGCCATTCGAGACGTGGCGCACGTTCGATCCGTCGGCGTTCATGAGGTACTGCTGATCGCAGCCGGCGTCCACCTGTTCCTGACGCTGGAAGATGATCTGTCTGCTGTCGCGAGAGAAATACGACTCGGCGTTGTTGCCGCCGAAGGTCAGCTGGCGGATGTTCCGCAGGTGCCGCTCGCCGGAGTCGGGCTTCCAGAAGGTGGTGGAAGCGGCCGTGGTCGCTGCTGGCTTGGGAGCCACGGCGCCTTCGGACGACTTGCCGCCGCACGCACTCAGGAGGAGTGGCACGACGGAAGCGGCGAGCACAGCGCGGATCGATGCCGATGTCCAAGTGAACACGTAAATCCCGTAGCAGCTTGAGGTTGAGACATCTGATCAAGGGACGAGAAGGATACCCCCGGTCCGGCATCCGGCAATCCGTATTTCTCCGGAGGCCGGCGCTGGCTCTGGGCGCGCTACTCCTGTTGTGGAGCCGGCCAGTGCGGGCCCAGGCCTGGGACAGCCCCGCCGCCAACGCCATCGTGGACCGCGCCGTGACTCGGCGGGCCGATGTCGACTCGACCCTGCGGGCATGGACCGGTACCGGCTCGGGGACGCTGCAGTTCCTGGTCGATCTCGGCAATTCCAGCGTGCTGCCGCCGCGGGTGGTGAAGCTGGTAGAACTCGCGTCGTTGATTCACTGGCAGGCGCCCGGCGTCACCCAGCAGCGCATCATCGGCCGGCGTGACACGATGCTGCTGCCGGGCGACGTGGGGTTCTACAACGACCGCTACGGGGTGGTCACCAACAACCTGGGCGACCGGATCCGGCTGGGCGACGGCAACGATGTGCGCTATCTCCCGCATCCACTCTCTTCCGCCGGACGGCCAGGCTACGCGTTCGCCATCGCGGACTCACTGTCGATCGCGGTGCCGGGCCGCCGCGTAGAGGCGTACGAACTCCTGCTCCGGCCGCGGAATCCCGACGATCCGGGGATGGTGGGAAGCATGTACCTCGACCGGGCGACCGGCGACCTGGTGCGGCTCGCCGTCACCTTCACCCAGGCGGCGATTCTCGACAAGCGCATTGAGCGACTGGCGCTGGTGCTGGAGAACCTGCTGGTGGACGGGCGCTACTGGCTGCCGTATCGCCAGGAACTCGAGGTCGTGCGTGGCGACACCTGGTTCGACTTTCCGATCAAGGGCATCGTGCGCGCACGCTGGCTCGTCACCGACCATGCGGCGTACGCCGACACTACCCTCCCGCCGCCGCTGCCCGGTACCGGGCGCACCATCCTCTCCAATCCATCGAGTCGCATCGTGATCGCTCCGCCAGAGGAGCGCGAGCAATACCCGTGGCCGGAGCCGATCATGGCGGCGCTCGCGCCGGAAGATCAGGCACTGAGCGCCGCCGAGATTCAGTCGGTGCAGCGCCAGGCCGAAGGGCTGGTGCAGCAGCAAGTGCTGGAGCGGACGAAGGGTGCGTCGATCGGCGGGCAGGGCATCTCCGACTTTTTCCGCGTCAACCGGGTGGAGGGTGTCGGCATCGGTCTCGGCGGCGGCGTGGGACTGGGGCACCGATGGCGTATTGGCGCGCGGGTGGGATACGGATTCAGCGACGAGCAATTGAAGGGCGGCCTGGAGCTGTCGTGGCGCGCCAGACCGGCGCTGCGCCTGACTGTGTTCGGTGGTCGCGCGTATCGCGAGGCGGGAGATGTCGCCGAAGTTTCGGGAGTGCGGAACACTCTCGCGGCGCAGATCCTGGGCGCGGATGACACCGATCCCTACGATGTCTACGCCGCTGGAATCAGGGTGCGCGTCGAGCGGGGTGGTGCGTACAGCTGGGATGCGCGCCTCGCGGTGGAGCGGCAGGACAGCCTGAGCGTCAATGCCACGCCATGGAGCGGCACGTACGGTCCCACGATCCCGGCGGTGCCGCTCGATGCAATCCGGCTTGACCTGACGCTGACGCGGCAGCGCGCCGGCGTGGGGACGGCGGGGAGCACGCTCGGGTGGAGCGTGAATGGCCGGGTGGAGGGCATCGACCCGAGCGACGGATCGCCGAACGCGCTGGTGGTGCGGGTGGCGGCGGCGCTGCTGTACACGCGTCCGCTGGGTAGCCCGGTGCTGCATCTGGAGACCCATGCTGGCGCGGTGGGCGGTGGCACGGTGCCGAGCCAGGCACTGGTGCGCCTGGGTGGCATGGTGACGGGTCCGGGCAATGCGTTCCACCAGTTTGCGGCGCAGTGGGGGATCTCGCAGCGCGTCGAGGTCCGCATCCCGGTACCGTTCATTGCGCTGCCGCTGCTCAAGTACGGCAAGAGTCCGGCGCAGGCGACGCTGGCGCCGTATGGCACGGTGGTCTGCATTGCCGAGCGGGTGGCGCAGGCGGGGGGATCGGGGGCGAACGGCTGCTATCCGTCACTGGGCGTCGGCTTCCTGATGCTCTTCGATATGCTGCGGTTCGACGTGGCGTATGGGTTCCGGGAGGGGGGGTGGCGGTTTGGCGTCGATGCCGGCCGCTTCCTGTGGGGCATTCTCTGACCCCGAAACCACCCCGCGTCGCCCGGCGTACTACCGCAGGAGGAGACTAACTGTCCGAGTTCCTGGTGTACCTGCGTCTGGGCTTTGGTCATATCGCCGATCCGCGGGCCTACGATCACATTCTGTTTGTTGCGGCGCTCACGGCGGCGTACCCGCCGGTGGCGTGGCGCCGGCTGGTGTGGCTGGTGACGGCGTTCACGCTGGGGCACTCGGTGACGCTGGCGCTGGCGACACTCGACCTGGTACGGGTGAACTCGCAGCTGGTCGAGGTGCTGATCCCCGTTACGATCGTGCTGACGAGCATCGCCGCGATCGCACTTTCCAGGGGGGACTCCGAGGACACCGGCCCCACCAGGTCGCAGCTGCCACAGTATGTTCTCGCGGCGACTTTCGGGCTGATCCACGGGCTCGGATTCTCGACCTTCCTCCGGAGCCTGCTGGGCGGCGAGGAATCGATCGTGAAACCATTGCTGGCCTTCAACGTCGGCCTCGAGGTGGGGCAGTTGTTGATCGTTGCCATCGTGATGCTGCTCGGCGTGCTCGCGGTGCGGGTGCTCCGGTTCACGCGCCGGGAGTGGGTGCTGATTCTCTGCGGCGGCACGATGGCCGTTGCCCTGACCATGATCCTTGACCGACTGAACCCTGTTTCCTGAACGGATGTCGCGCATGCTGATGCTGTCTCGCTTTCGCCCTGTCCGCGTTGTCGCCGGACTGGTGCTCGTGGCCTCGGTCGGCGGCAGGCCGTTGCTGGCGCAGCAGTGGCTCAACGCCGACCCCAACCCGAAGACCAACCAGTCCAACTTCCGCGCGATCGAGGAGTGGCCCGACCCGAACGACGTGCGCACGGCGAGTGGATCGCCAGGGCCGAAGTACTGGCAGCAGCGGGTGGACTACGTCATCCGTGCCACACTGGACACGGCGGCGCACCGGCTCAGCGGGGTGGAACGCATCACCTATCACAACAACTCGCCCGATGTGCTGCCCTACCTCTGGTTCCAGCTGGACCAGAACATCGACGATCCCAAGGTGAGCCGCACGATCGCCTCTGAGTCGGCGCTGCCGGTGACGATCAGTCCGCAGGCACGCAGGTTCCTGCTGCCCGAGCCGTTCGATGGCGGCTACCGCCTGGGGCGGGTGCAGGTGCAGGTGCCAGCCAGCGCGAAGGGGAAGGCACGGCTAGTGGACGCGCCGTACGTGATCAGCGGCACCCTGGTCAAGATTCCGCTCCCCACGCCGCTCGCGTCGGGTGCGTCGGCGGTGCTCGAGATCGACTGGTCGTACGCCGTACCCGAGAACAGCCGGAACGGGCGTGGGGTGCGGGAGCTGGTGAAGGACGGCTGGCTCTACGAAATGGCACAGTGGTTCCCGCGCGCGTCGGTATACGACGACGTGAACGGCTGGCAGACCGACCAGTTCCTGGGCCAAGGTGAGTTCTACCTCAACTTCGGCAACTACGACGTGAGCCTGACGGTGCCGCACGACCACATCGTGCAGGGCACCGGCGTGATCGTGAACCAGACGGAGATGCTGACCGCAACGCAGCGCTCG
>JANNSD010000050.1:0-136932 GCA_031402225.1 Gemmatimonadota bacterium
ACGGTCACGGTCTCCTCGATGCCGGACGGCGCGGGACAACGGCATTCGGCCGTCAGGGTGCCGCGCGCCTTCTTCAGGTACTCGACGCCGATGTGGACCACGATGCCCCTGGCGTTCCCCGGCAGGCTCGTCAGCATGGCCAGCCCGCTGGTGACCTCGGCCAGGTTGGCGAGCGCGACCGCATGCACCGAACCGAGGTGATTGCGCACGCCGCGACGGTCTCGAAGCGTGAGCCGGGCATAGCCGGGCTCGAGTACCTCCACCCGTGCGCCCAGGGCCCCGGTGTACGGCACCATGCGGCCCAGCAACAGGCTGAACAGCAAGCGCCCGCCGGGAAGCGGAGCGAGGCGACGCCATGCGTCGCGGAGGAGCCGGCCGGGCGCCGGGAGGGTGCGTGGCATTGAGGAACCGGGAGTGTAGGGCCGGGTAGAGGGCAGCGTCAACGCGACGGTAGATTACCGGTGTCTCGTAGACGGGGGGTACGATGTCGATCGCCGATCTGCGCAGGGAGTACCGGCTGGCCAGTCTCGAGGTGGCGGACGTCGAGCCTGACCCGGTCATCGAGTTCGGGAAGTGGCTCGAGCAGGCGCTCCGCGCCGAGATCCTGGAGCCGCACGCCATGACGCTGCCACCGCGTCGGCAGATGGCGTGCCGTCGGCGCGCATCGTGCTGCTCCGGGGCTATGACGGGAGCGGCTTCACCTTCTTCACCGATTATCGTAGCCGGAAGGGCCGCGAGCTGGCCGACAATCCGCGGGCGGCGCTGGTGTTCTACTGGCCTGAGCTGGAGCGGCAGGTGAGGGTCGCCGGCACGGTGCGCAAGGTGGCTCGGGAGGAGTCTGCAGACTACTTCCACTCGCGGCCCCATGGCAGCCGGATCGGCGCCTGGGCCTCGCACCAGAGCGCCGTGCTCGCCAGCCGGCAGCCACTGGAGGATGCGGTGCGGGAACTCATGAGCCTCCATCCTCACGGCGAGGTACCGCTCCCCGACCATTGGGGAGGATACCGGGTGGTGCCGGCGGAGTTCGAGTTCTGGCAGGGACGGGAGAGCCGCTTGCACGACCGTCTGCGCTACCGCCGCACCGGCGACGCGTGGCGCATCGAGCGCCTGTCGCCCTGAGCGACGGCTATTCCAGCGTCTTCCTGAAGCGCCCTACGGCCACCGCCGCGACCCCGACGGCAAACCCGGTCAGGACCAGGGCCTGGCGCCACACCGCATCGGGGCCCGCCGCCTTCAGCAGGACGCCCCGCAACACCTGCAGGAAGTAGGTGAGCGGGAGCATCGCGCCGAGCCACTGCGCCGGCACCGGCATGGCCTCACGCGGAAACATGAATCCCGAGAGCAGGATGTTCGGCAGCAGGAAGAGAAATCCCATCTGCATCGCCTGCGCCTGGGTTTGGACCAGCGTCGAGAGCAGGATCCCGATCGCCAGGCTCGCAAAGATGAACGGGAGCGTCACGGCATAGAGCAGCGTGAGGCTGCCCAGCATCGGCACGTGAAACACCAGCCGTCCGAGCAGCAGGATGATGGTAATCTGCACGTATCCCACGAGCACAAACGGCACGATCTTGCCCAGCAACAGTCCGGTGCGGCTGATCGGCGTGACGATGAGCTGTTCCAGCGTTCCGCGCTCACGTTCCCGCACCACCGCCACGCTGGTGATGACCACCATCGTCATCGACAGCAGCACCCCGATGATTCCCGGCACGATGTACACCGAGCTCCGGAGTGTCGGGTTGAACCAGGGGCGCACGATGATGCGGACCGGAGGATCGACCTTCCGCTTGGCGCCGAGCAGTGCCTCGGACCGCGCGTTCCCAGCCTGGGTGGCGCCACCGATGGCCGCGGCCGAGGCAAGCGGGTCGGCGGCATCGACGATCACCTGGGCCACGGCGGTGCGCCCGTGCTTGATGTCATCGGTATAGTCGGGCGGGATGATCACGGCCGCGGCGGCGTCGCCGCGCACGATCTGGCGGCGAATCTCCTCCCGGCTGGTGACGGCCCCGCGCAGCCGGAAGTTCCCGGTGTTCTCAATGGCCGCGATGAGGGCCCGACTCTCGCTCGATCGCGACTCGTCCAGCACAATGGTGGGGAGGTTGCGCACCTCGGTCTGGATCGCGAAGCCGAAGAGCATCAGCTGGATCGCGGGCACCCCGATCATGAGCCCGAGTGTCAACCGGTCGCGCCGCATCTGGATGAACTCCTTCCGGAGCATCGGCCAGAAGGGCGAGGCGAGCACGCGCGAGCGCAGCGTCACGCCGCCTCCGCGTCAGCTTCGGCCCGGGCCTGCAGGTCGATGAACACCTGCTCGAGCGTCGGCAGGCCGAAGTGCTCCGTGATCTCGTCGGGTGTGCCATCGGCGATCAGGCGGCCGGCGAGGAGAAATGCCAGGCGCTCGCAGCGCGCCGCCTCGTCCATATAGTGCGTCGTGAGCAGGATGGCCGTGCCGCGCGCGGCGAACGCGCTGATGAGGTTCCAGAATCGCTGCCGCGACGCTGGATCGACACCCGCGGTTGGCTCGTCGAGGAAGAGCAGGTCGGGCCGGTGTGCGGTGGCACAGGCGAGCGCCAGTCGCTGCTTCCATCCGCCGCTCAGCGTGGCCGCGAGCTGCCGGCTTCGTGGTCCGAGCTCGAGCTCTTCCAGCAGCTCGCTGATGCGCCGCTTCGCGTCGCTGCCCCGCAGGCCATACACGCCGGAATAGAACCGCAGGTTCTCAACGACGGTCAGGTCCTCGTACAGCCCGAATCGCTGCGACATGTAGCCGATGCGGTGCCGCACCTTCTCGGGCTCACGTGTCACATCGAACCCGACCACGCGCGCCTGCCCCGAGGTGGGCGCAAGCAGTCCGCACAGCATCCGGATGGTGGTCGTCTTGCCGGAGCCGTTCGCCCCGAGCAGCCCGAAGATCTCGCCCCGGTGCACCGCGAGGTCCAGCCCCTCGAGGGCCACGCGCGCGCCAAAGACCTTGCGGAGGCCGTGGGTCTCGATGACGGTGTCGCTGTTCACGGGATGGCGGACGGAGTCAGCACCGCCGTGGCCGGGAGGCCCGGCTTCACGGCCCCGGTCGAGTCCTGGACGTCGATTCGTACGCCGAACATCAGGTCTTCCCGCTCCTCCTGGGTCAGGGCGGCGCGGGGCGTAAATTCCGCGCGGGGGTTGATCACGGTCACCGTGCCGGGAAACTGCCGTCCGGGTGCGCCGTCGAGCGTGACGGCGGCGGGCTGTCCCAGCCGGATGCGCGCCGCGTCGCGCGCTGGCAGGAACACGCGCACCCAGGGCTCGGACACCTGTCCCACGGTGAGCACCGGTGATCCAGGCGTGAGCACTTCACCAGCCTCCGCGTACCGCTCGAAGATCACGCCCTCAACTGGTGCGAGTAGCACGAGGTCTGCCGCGTTCGCCTCCGCGGCGGCCAGCGCCGCGCGCGCGGTCGAGACTTCGGCGCGGGCCTGGCGGATGCGCTCGGGGCGGGAGCCCGCGCGCAGTAGCGCCAGACGCTCGCGGGCGGCATCACGCCGGCTCATGGCGGTGGCTACGGCATCGCTCGCGTTGTCCACCGCCTGCTGGCTGATGGCGCGGCCGCTGGCGAGGGTGCGGGCGCGCTCGAGGTCTCGGGTGGTGCGGGCCACGTCGGATTCGGCGCCCGACAGTTCCGCTTCTGCCGCCTTCACTTCCTCCGGTCGGGCGCCGCGCTCGAGGTCGCGCAGGGCGGCCTCGGCCCCCGCGACGCGAGCGCGCTGGCCATCGAGTGTGGCGGCGAGTGTGGCCTGCGTCAGGATAGCCAGCGTGTCACCGACCTGCACGGCATCGCCCTCCTCCACCGGTACGCGGAGCAGGCGGGCGGTGGCCATGGGGCTCACGTCCGTTTCGATGACCTCGATCGTCCCATGGGCCACGATGTCCGTGGTGGGGTGCCGGGCGCAGGCGGTGAACGTGGCGACGACGAGTGCCAGGATCTGGCGACGCATCAGGGCGTCCTCCGCCGGGGGAGCACCGGATCGGGGGCAAGCGCGCGCAAGGCGAAATCGGCGGCATGCACGCCGAACTCGCGCAGCCAGACGGCATCCGGCCCGGCACCGCCACGTTGCAGCAAGACGCCCTGGATGATCGGCTGGGCCATGAACGCGTAGATCACCTGGCCGATGATGGAGACGACCGCGTGCACCGGGTCGATATCGGTCCGGAAGTCGCCTGACTCCTGGCCGTTCCTGATGATCTCGGCTAAGCGCCGGAAGAGCGCGCCGGCACTGGCCTGGATCTCCGGGAGGGCATGCTCGGCGGCGTGATCCAGGATCTCGCGCTGCATCAGCGCGGGGAGTTCGGGATGCAGCAGCAGGAATCCGACGTAGGCCTGGACGAACCGGCGGATCGCCTTGGCGGGGGCAACGGGGGCCTGCAACGCGGGCGCCAGGTCGGCGGCGAGTCCGGTGATCCGCCGGCGGAGCACGGCGTGGTAGAGGTCTTCCTTGTCGGCGAAGTAGTAGTAGAGCAGGGCGCTGTTCAGCTGTGCCGCGGTGGCGATGTCCTTGATGGTGGTGGCCGCGAAGCCCTGTCGTGCGAATCGGCGCTCGGCGGCGTCGAGGAGGGCATCGCGCGCGGCGGTGGTGCTGCTGACGGAATGGGCGATAAGAGCGCGGGGCGGGATCGGCATGCGAGTTAATTAATCGATCAATTAACCGCACGCAAGCCTAGGTGCGCGACGAATACTCAGCGTCGGCGCGCGACCGTGGCGCCCTTCGGGACCGGGGCCCGTGCCCCGCCCGGTACCTTCCCCCGCGTCGGCCCAGGCCCCATCAGGTCCGCCACGCTCGTCTCGCTGAAGAATCGCGCCACCCGCTCGCTCACATCCTTCCACTGCACATGTGCTTCACAGGCGTGTTGGTCGCTGCAGACCGGCCGCCCGAGCAGGCACTGACGCCGCGGCTCGATCTGGTCGAACAGCCCGACCACGGCCAGCAGCGGAATGTCGGCCGGACTCCGCGCCAGCAGGAAGCCGCCCCCGCGGCCGCGCGTCGAGGTCAGCACCCCCCCGTGCGCCAGCCGGTGCAGCGTCTTCGACAGGTAGTTCCGCGGGATGCGCAGCGCGGCCGCCATCTCCTCGGCGCGCGCCGGTCCCTCGTCGGCATGGCCGGCGATGTACAGCACGGTGCGCAGGGCGTACTCCGCTGTCTGGGACAGCATCGTGACTCCGGGAATGGACCCCAAGGATCCAGTGAGTGCCGTGCGCAATTTAATATCTTGACATCATCATGAGGATATGATATTCTAATTCCGGTCGGGCCTGGCCGCAACAGTGGGGTGCGGCCGCTCCCCCGCAGGTCTCGAAAACATCAATTGGAGCAAACCAGCATGTCCGCACCTGTCCTGCGCTCTGCCGCACTGGCTGGCGTCGCCCTCCTTGCCCTCCTCGCCGGCTGCGCCGGTGATCGTCCCGCCCCGGCCGGGGGCACGGCAACACCGCCGGCCGCCACGTCCGCGGGCACCGACGCAAGCGGCCTGACCGCCTTCCAGCTCAAGAACGGGATCGGCCCCATCACCGAGGAAGTGGTGCTCGGCGCGCCCGATCACGAAATGGCGGAGAAGGGCCAGGAGCTGTTTACGCAGAAGTGCAGCGCCTGCCACAAGATGGGCGAGAGGTACGTCGGCCCGCCCCTCGGCGGCGTCGTCGCCCGGCGCGGCCCCACGTTCGTAATGAACATGGCGCTCAACCCCGAGGGGATGTACACCCGGCATCCTGACGTGAAAAAGCTCCTCGGTGAGTACATGTCGCAAATGCCCAACCAGCAGCTCACACCTGCGGACGCCCGCGCCATCGTCGAGTACCTCCGCACCCAGCCCGCGTCCGGCTCGTGAGTGCCGCAAACCCCTCAGGAGATCGACCCATGTCCACCCGCCACCGCATTCGCCTCACCGGAACACTCGTCGCCTGCGCTGTCGCGGCCACGCTCGTGGCCGCCAGTTGCAGCCGGAGCTCGTCCACCCAGACCGCCGGCGGCACCGCCGATGCCGCGCAGAAGGTGTATGTCCCGCCCGGCCAGTACGACGAGTTCTACGCCTTCGTCTCCGGTGGCTTCAGCGGGAACATGCCCGTCTATGCGCTGCCGTCCGGCCGCCTGCTGCGGGACATTCCCGTCTTCTCGCAGTACCCGGAAAAGGGGTGGGGCTACAGCGAGCAGACCAAGCCGATGCTGATGACCAGCTACGGATTCATTCCCTGGGACGACGCGCACCATCCCGAGCTGTCCCAGACCGACGGTATCCCCGATGGGCGCTGGGTGTTCGTCAACGCCAACAACACGCCCCGCATTGCCCGCATCAGCCTGAAGACGTTCGATACCGAGGAGATCATCGAGATCCCCAACTCGGCGGGCAACCACTCCTCGCCCTTCGTCACGCAGAACACGGAGTACACGGTGGCGGGCACCCGCTTCAGCGTACCGATCCCGCAGGCGGACATCTCGATCAGCGAGTACAAGAACCGGTTTGCGGGCTCGCTGAGCTTCATCAAGGTGGACTCGGCCACCGGCCGGATGGCCATCGCCTTCCAGATCCTGATGCCGGGCTTCGACTACGACCTCTCCCACTCGGGGAAGGGGCCCTCACACGGGTGGTCGTTCTTCACGTCCTACAACTCCGAGGGGGCCCACACGCTCCTGGAGAAGAACGCGTCGCAGCGCGACAAGGACTTCATTGCCGCAATCAACTGGAAGCAGGCGGAACAGTGCGTTGCGGACGGCAAGGCCGTGGTCACGCCGAGCCGGTACTACCACAACGTGATGGGCGAGAACCAGGTCGCCACCTCCGAGGTCCTGACGTCGACCAAGGTCCTGACGCCAGCCACCTGCCCGGGCATGGTTTACTACCTCCCCACCCCCAAGTCGCCCCACGGCGTGGACGTGAATCCGAGCGGCGAGTTCATCGCTGCCGGCGGCAAGCTCGCCTCGGTGATTCCGGTGCACTCGTTTGCCAAGATGATGAAGGCCATCGAGGGCAAGTCCTTCGAGGGTGAGGTCTCGGGTATCCCGGTGCTCAAGTACGACGAGATCATCAGCTGCGAAGTGAAGGAGCCAGGCCTGGGCCCGCTACATACCGAGTTCGACGACAAGGGCAACGGCTATACCTCCATGTTCCTGTCGTCCGAGGTGGTGAAGTGGCGGGTCAGCGACTGCACCGTGCTCGACCGGCTCCCGACCTACTACTCGCTTGGCCACATCATGATCCCGGGCGGCGACTCGCGGAAGCCGTGGGGCAAGTACCTCCTGGCAATGAACAAGATCACCAAGGACCGCTACCTCCCGACCGGCCCCGAGCTCAACCAGGCGGCGCAGCTGATCGACATCAGCGGCGACAAGATGCAGATGCTGCTCGACTTCCCGACCATCGGCGAGCCGCACTACGCGCAGGGGATTCCCGCGAGCGTGATCAAGGACAACCAGGTACGCACGTATCCCCTGGCGGACAACAAGGACCCGTTCGGCAGCAAGAGCGAGAAGGAGGCGAACGTCGTGCGGAAGGGCAACCGGGTCGACATTTCGATGACGGCCATCCGCAGCCACTTCGTGCCCGACAACATCGAGGGGATCCAGGTAGGCGACTCGGTCTACTTCCATATCACCAACCTCGAGCAGGACTGGGACGTTCCGCACGGCTTTGCCGTGACCGGGGCGCATAACTCGGAGCTGCTCATCATGCCCGGGCAGACGCGGACCATCGCGTGGGTGCCGGAACGGATCGGCGTCTTCCCGTTCTACTGCACCGACTTCTGCTCGGCGCTGCACCAGGAGATGCAGGGGTACATCCGAGTGTCGCCGAAGGGTGGCGCACCGGCAATCGCGTTCAACGCACCGAAGTGAAGAACCTGCGACGCCGGGAGGAATCTCCCTCCCGGCGCCGCGCTGCCGAGGGCTCATGAAAACCACATCGCGCATCCTGGTCGCCGTCGCGGCGCTGTCGCTCGCGACGCTCTTCGTCGCCCCGATGTGGCGCGTCGACCTCCAGGCGCCGCAGTATCCCGAGGGGCTGGGGCTTCGTATCTGGATCAACCAGATACGGGGCGCCACGCCCAACGGACTCAACAGCATCAACGGCCTCAACCACTACATCGGCATGAAGGCGATCGAGCCGGACCAGATCCCGGAGTTGCGCTTCATGCCATACGTGGTCATTGGGCTCATGCTCGGCGGGCTGCTGGTGGCAGGCCTGGGCAAGCGGGGCCTGCTGTATGCCTACCTCGGCGTCTTCTTCGTCATCGCCATGGCGGGCCTCTATGATTTTTGGCGCTGGGAATACGACTACGGGCACAACCTCGACCCCACCGCGGCCATTCGTATCACGGGAATGAGCTACCAGCCGCCGCTGATCGGCGGCAAGCAACTGCTCAATTTTCACGCGACGTCCTGGCCGGATGTCGGTGGCTGGGCGGCGATTGTCGCCGTCAGCCTGGTCGTCGTGGCCGCCCTGATCGAGTGGCGCGCCAGCCGTGCCGCGTCCCGCTCCCTGCCGGCGGTGGCGGCCACGAACGGGCTTGTCGGGGGCATCCGGGCGTGACGCTTCGTGTCGTTGCCGCCGCGGGAGTTGCGGTGCTGCTGGCATGTGCCGCGCCGGCGCCGCGGCCGATCGTGTACGGCAGCGACCAGTGCGCGCACTGTCACATGACCATTGCGGATCCGCGCTTCGCCGCGGAGCTGGTGACAACGACCGGCAAGGTGCTCGTGTTCGACGACATCGGTTGCCTCGCGAATTACCTCGCTACCGGCACCGTCGCCCCGGATAAGATCCACTCGACCTGGGTGCACAACTACCTCGCCCCCGATGGTTTCGTCCGTACCGGCGAGGTGCATTTCGTACGGAGCACCGTATTCCACACGCCGATGAGCAGCGGGATCGTGGCGGTCGCGCCCACATCCAGCGCCGACAGTCTCGGCATGGCGGTTGGTGGTGAGCGACTCGACTGGGCGCAGGTGCTGGCGCTCGCGCCGACGCACTGAGGCCTCATGCCCGCGCTCCGCTCGTTCGTCGTTGCCGCCGCGTGGACACTCGCCGCCGCACCGCTCGCCGCACAGCAGACCATCACCGTCCGGGCGGGCAGCCCAGTCGCGACCATCGCTGACGCGCTCCGCCTGGCGACCGATGGTGACCGGATCGTCATCACCGCCGGCACCTACCCGCAGGACGCTCCCCTCGTGGTTGCGCACCGCGTCGACATCGCGGGCGAGGGCATGCCAGTCCTCCAGGGCGCGGGGGGGCACGAGCTGTTGCGGGTGACGGCAGACAGTGTGCGGATTCGCGGCCTGGTCTTCCAGAACGTGCGCACCAGCTACATCGACGACCTGGCCGCGGTACGGTTCATGGAGGTTGAGGGCTGCACCGTCGAGGACAGCCGCTTCGAGGGCACCTTCTTCGGGGTCTACCTGCAGAAGGCGGCCGGCTGCCGGATCGCCCGGAACCGCTTTGTCGGCGCCGGGAAGGGCGAAACTGCCTCGGGCAACGCGATCCACCTGTGGAACTCGACGCGCACCACGATCGCGGATAACGCGATCACACAGCACCGGGACGGTATCTACCTCGAGTTTGCGCGCCACGTGGACGTCGTCAACAACGTGAGCGAGGCGAATTTCCGCTATGGCCTCCATTTCATGTTTTCCGACAGCTGCAACTACCGCGGCAACCGCTTCAGTCGCAACGGTGCCGGTATCGCCGTGATGTACTCGAAACAGATCGACATGACCGGCAACCGGTTTGAGGACAACTGGGGCGCGGGAGCCTACGGGTTGCTCCTCAAGGACATCACCGACGGCCGGCTCGAGGACAACCATTTCGCGCAGAACTCCACCGCGCTGTTCCTCGAGGGCTCGAGCCGCCTCCTGATCCGCGGCAATGTCTTCTACCGGAATGGCTGGGCGATCAGGCTGATGGCGAATACGGAAGGCAACCGGTTCGCGGACAACACGTTTGCCGGCAACACGTTCGACGTGGCCACGAACAGCCAGTCGAATGCAAGCGTCTTCGACGGGAACTACTGGGATCACTACCAGGGCTACGACCTCGACCGCGATGGTTTCGGCGACGTACCCTATAGCCCGGTCCGCCTCTTTTCCCTGATCGTGCAGCAGGACGAGCCGGCACTCATCCTCCTTCGGAGTTTCCTGGTCGACCTGCTCGAGGTTGCGGAACGGGTGCTGCCGGTGCTGACGCCCGCCGCCCTCGCCGATCACCACCCGCGTCTCACCGTGGCGCCATGAGCGCGCCGCTTGTCGTGTCCGGCCTCCGGAAGCAGTTCGGAAAGCTGCGTGTGCTGGAGGGCGTCGACATGACCCTCGATGCCGGGCAGGTGACCGCCGTGGTGGGACCCAATGCCGCGGGGAAGTCGACGCTCATCAAGTGCGTGCTGGGGCTGGTGCGTGCCGACGCGGGCAGCATCGCGGTCCTTGGCGAAACGATCGGCGCCGATCCGCACTACCGGCGTTTCATCGGCTACATGCCGCAGGCGGCCCGCTTTCCGGACAACCTGACGGGCGATGAAGTGCTGGCCCTGCTGGCCGACCTGCGCGGCGGTGCGACCCCACGCGACGACGGGTTGCGCGCGTCACTCGGGCTCACGGCGGAAACGCTGGCGCGCCCGGTGCGGACGCTGTCGGGTGGCACGCGCCAGAAACTCAGCGCCATCGTGGCCCTCCGGCATGAGGCGCCCATCCTGGTCCTGGATGAACCGACGGCCGGACTGGACCCGCTCACGAGTAGCCATCTCAAGGAACTGGTGCGGCACAGGGCGGCAACCGGTGCGGCAGTCCTGTTGACATCGCATGTCATGGCGGAGGTCGAGGAGCTGGCTGACGTGCTCATCTACCTGGTCGATGGCCGCGTCCGGTTCCGGGGATCGCTGGATGAGCTGCGGCTCAAGACCGGGCAGCGCAGAGTCGAGCATGCCATTGCGCACCTGATGCGGGAGGTCGCGTGACGGTCGCGAGAAAGGTGCTGGGCTACGGACTGAGCAACCTGCTGCGGAACTGGTGGGTGATCGGCTACGGACTGCTCTTTTTCCTGCTGACGGACGTCCTGTTCCGCTTCGGCGGCGGTGGCCCCCGGGTCGTGGCAAGCCTCATGAACGTGGTCCTCATCGTCATCCCGCTGGTGAGCGTGGTGTTCGGGACGCTGTACTTCTCCAACTCGCGGGAGTTTATCGAGTTGTTGCTTGCCCAGCCGGTCGGCCGCCCCGCACTCTTTACGGGGCTCTACTTCGGGCTGGCCCTCCCGCTTGCGGCGGCGTTCGGCCTCGGTGTTGCCATCCCTGCCATCGGGCATGGCGGTACCGACCTTGTCCGCCCGGTGGCGACGCTGATCATGGCCGGTGTGCTCCTGACGCTGGTGTTCACGTCAGTGGCATTCCTGGCGGGCGTTCACTTCGAGGACCGGGCGAAGGGGCTTGGCTTTGCGCTGCTGGTCTGGTTCTGCAGTGCGGTGCTGTATGACGGACTCATCCTCTTCGTCGCGATGGTGTTCCGGGACTATCCGCTCGAGCCGGCCCTGCTGGGACTCACGGTCCTCAATCCCGTGGACCTCGCCCGCGTCCTGCTGCTGCTGACCCTCGATGCGGCGGCGCTCATGGGCTACACCGGGGCGGTGTTCCAGCGGTTCTTCGGGACCGCGCTCGGCGTCGGGGTCGCCTGCGGCGCGCTCCTGCTCTGGACCGCGGTACCGTTCCTTCTCGGACTCCGCGGCTTCACCCGCAAGGACTTCTAGCATGGTCGCCATCGCCGCACGACCACTGCCCCTCGCCCCGCCCCTGACCGGTGCCGCGGTGTCCGAGGACCTCCCGCCGTTCCTGGTGCCGGCATCACACTTTCTGGTGGCGCTCGGGTGGCTCGTGGCCGGCAGCATCGGGCTGGTGCTGGTGTCACCGTCGCTGGCGCGCGGTGCCTGGCTGTCGCCCGGCATCGCGGCGACGGTGCACATGTTCACGCTCGGGTGGCTCGTCACGTCGGCCTACGGTGCCCTCTACCAGCTTGCGCCGGTGGTACTCGGGGTGCAGCCCAGGAGCCTGCGACTGGCGCCGGTGGTGCTGCTCCTGCACACGTCCGGGACTGCGCTGCTGGTGATCGGTCTCGGCCTCTGGACACCATTCTGTATCGCGGTCGGGTGGATTTCCGTCGCGGCGGCGCTGGCACTCTGGAGCTGGAATCTTGGCGGGGTCTTTCGTCGCTCGCTTCGCTCCCCGGTCATCGGCGCTCATGTCATGGCCGCGTACGCGGCCCTCTGGCTCACGCTGGGCCTGGCGGGGGTGCGCATCGGCAATGCCCTCGGGTGGTGGATGGTGGCGCGTGAGCCGCTCGTCGCGGCACATGTGCAGCTCGCGGCGGTGGGCTTCGGCGTGCTGCTGGTCATGGGACTGGGGAGCAGGCTCTTCCCGATGTTCCTGATGAACCGGAGCGCTACGACATGGCCTTCACGGTGGTGCGGCCCGCTCACCGCCGCCGGCGTGACGGCCCAGGTCGCTGGCTGGCTTGGCGCGCTCGACGCGCTGGTGACGGCCGGTGGACTGCTGGTGGCGGTGGGCGTCGCCCTGTTTCTTCTCCAGGCGCTGGTCTGGGTGCGCGCGCGCGCTCGCCGCGCGCTCGACTACCCGCTGCAGCAGCTGGTCGCGGCCTTCGTGCTGCTGGGTGCGGCACTGGTGACGGGGCTGGCGGCGCTCCGGTGGCCGGTCCCGCGGCTCGTCGGGGCGTACGGCGTGCTGCTGATCGTGGGGTGGATCACGCTCGTGATCGGTGCGGTGTATGGGCGCGTGCTGCCCTTCCTCACTTGGCTGGAGCGCTACAGCCCCCGAGCGGGGGTCCGGGCGGCGGGTCCCAGGGCGACCGACCTGCTGCCGCGATGGAGCACGCAGCTCTCCACGTCAGCCTGGACGATCGGCGTCGTCTTGCTTGCCGGGGCCGTCGCAGCCGGGCTGCCTCGCCTCGCGGCAGCAGGAGCATCGCTCTTTGCCCTGGGAAGCCTGATCGCCGCGCAGCAGTACCTCCGCCTGGTCCTGCCTGCACTCGGGAGCCATCCGGCATGACCCACGCGTTCGAAACACCGGTCACGTCACTCGATGTCAGGCCACTGCTGGCGGAGGGGACTGAGCCGTTCGAGGTGATCATGGCGGCGGTGGAATCACTGCCGCCGGGCGGCGTGCTCGAGCTCACGGCTCCGTTCGAGCCGGTACCCCTGTACGCGGTACTGCGAGCCCGTGGCTTCGAGCACGTCGTGGTGCAGTCATCGGGGTCAATGCATGTCGTCCGCTTCTTTCGCCCGGGCCTCGACGGGCCTCCCGCCTGATCCGCCTTGCCGATCATCCGAGGGTTGCTCCGGGACTGGCGGTGCGGCCTCCCGGCCGGAAGGTGGTGGACCATCCACCAACGGCACGAGGGAGAACTGGGCGCGGCCCCATGCGGCGGCATAGATGAGGGTCACGCTCCAGAGCCCGGGCACTCCTGCGAAGCTGTACGTCTCCAGCTGATACTCGAGCAAGGTCGAGTCAACCACGGAGCCCACCGCATCGCGGACCACGAGCAGGCCATACCCATGGGGAAGGAACGACTGGTGAATGGTCGTGAGGCGCTCCGCCGGGTTGTTCCAGGTAAACGTGACACGGTCGCTCACGTTCCTGAGGTCGGTGGCGATATAGGCGAGCGAGTCGCCGACCACCGTGACGCTCTCCTCGTTGCCGGGCTGGATCTCGTTGATGACCGAATCGACACAGCCGGTCGTACCGGCCGCGATCAGGAGCAGCAGGGTGAGATGGCGCATGATCAGTCCCTCCACTGCGGGATGGCGGTCGTCAGGTAGATGCGCAACGCGGTATTCTCGCGGCTCACGTTTGACCGCCCGTAGTAGTTGCTCCAGCGCCACAGCCAGTAGTAGTCCGCGCCCAGGCCCAGGCGTCCCCGCCAGTAGATCTTGCCCGTGAGTCCGGTGAAGAGCAGCTGATGATCGCCGGGGAAGCCGCTGATGATGGGCAGGAACACGTAACGCGAATAGGCGCTGATCTGCGCCAATCCCGGCCAGATGATGGCGCCGTTCACCGTGCCGCCGAGCCCGATGCCGTAGTCGTAGTCCCGCCCTTCCTGCGTGAGGTAGAAGTCGGACTGGATCGCCGCCACCGGCATGAACTGGCCCAGCAGTTCGGCGCGCATCCGCGGCCCCTTCGCCGGACGGCGGCCGAGCACCGCGCCACCGTAGAACCCCTGGCCGCCGAACTCGATGATCGGGTTGGCGAGGTAGTCGTAGGTCATCATCACGGCGAGGTGGTTCAGCCCTCCGCTGCCAAGCTTCTTCGCACCCAGGCTGCCCCGAACCGTCAGTTCGGTGAGCGCGCCGGCGCTCCCGTTGTTCGTGGCCAGCGCCATCCGGACGCCGAAGGTGGAGAATGGCTTCTTCGCCAGGTCGAGAACGGGATCGCCGTAGGCAAGCTCGGCGATCACAACGGCGCCGTTCAGGACCTCGTTCTGGTTCTCGCCCGGCACGACGAGCCGGCGGTATCCGACATCGATGGCGGCGAAAACGGTCGATGGCCGCCACTCGGGCGGTGTTCGCGAGTGCTGCCAGGCCTCGCCCCGTACCACGCGATTGAACCCGCGCACCGGGTTGAGGATGCCCGCCGTCACCTCGCGCACCACCCGCTCGAACCCGTGGCTCTCATTCTTGAGCGTGAGGGAGGACACCCGGAAGAGCATTTCTCCGAGCGCGATGCCGCCAAGCGTCGTGTTGAGCAGGTCGTTGGGCGCTGGTGCCCACACCTCGCCGAACAGCTCCCAGGTGAGGCTGCCGGCGAACGCCCAGGGTGCCGACTGCCAGAAGTTGTACCCATTCGTGCGCCCGGCGTTGAAATACAGCGCGCCGTGGTAGGGATGGGCAAACTGGTTGTTCTTGAAGGCGTTGTTGTCCCACTGCCAAGGCAGCGTGAGGTTGTTGCCCCAGCTATTGAGGGACACCTTGGCCCACTCTGCATCGCTCGTGATGCGGCTGAACGCGTTCGGGATCACCTGCAGGGCCACGAGGTAGGCGGCGGCGACCCAGAAGTGCTTCTTCGGGTCGCACTGCGGACATGGGAGCGAATCCGGCTCAGCCAAGTGCGGCAAGGCCGCAGTCACGGCGCCTGGGGCCGAGAACCGCAGGTGCGGCGCCTCGACCTGCAGCCCGATGGTAACCGGGCTGTAGGGCGGTTGCTGGACCTGCGCGGCCAGCGGGAACGCAAGCATGGTCGTCGCGGCGGCGACAATGATGCGCGTACGGCGATTGGGTGACATGAGGTCCAGATGAGGGAGCGACGGCGCCCGATGAAAGTATGGCGCCTGTCCCCGGAGCCGTCCAGCCCTACGGAACAGGCCGTCGCGGTGCTCCCTTCACCGGCAGCAGGGCCGGGGGCTCGTCGCCGAGCCAGTTGATCTCCAGCCGGCCGGCGCGCTCGAACTCCACCGTGCCGTCACCCTGCACCACGCCCGACGGATTGACCTGCAGCAGCTCGTCGAGGCTGTACAGCTCGACGGTCAGCTCGTAGCGATGCGGGCCCTGCCGCAGTCGCTTGACGATGACCGGAGTGGTGGGGCCGAGCGTCGAGATCGTTCCCACCAGCCGGCCGTCGATCCTGATCCGCACGAGACCCCGGAGGCGCGCGGCGGCATCGGGCCCGAGTTCGATCGTCGTCGCGTCCGGCTCGTTGACGCCACGGGCCGGCGCCGAGGCTTCGTGCTTCGGGTCGACGTGCACCGGGGGAAGACAGGCGAGCAGGTTCGCGGCCCGGCGCGATCCGGACGGGTGGAAGTGATCATGACTGAACAGGCCCATCCGGGTGAAGAACTGCACGGCGCCCTCGACCGACGCGCGGTTGGCGCGCGCGAGCCGGACCGCGGCATAGCAGTCGGCCTCGAGTTCCTGGCGCTGGCGAACCTGGTCCACGCTCGAGTCCCGGCTCGCGAGGGCGCCGCCCACATGATGGTGGAACACATGACCGTACTCATGCGCGATGAAGAAGTCGCGGAGCAATGGACCGACGCGCTCGATGAGGGCGGGATTGTAGTAGATGACGGGGCGGCCGTTCTCACGCCGTGTCACGGCCACATCGTGCAGCGTATCGGTGGCGACCAGCCTCACATCGGTGAGCGGCTCCTGTGCGCGCAGCATCCCCGTCACGCTCCCGAGCGCCAGGATGAGCATCGCCATTCCGCTCCGCACCCACATGCCGTCCGTCCTTCCGTTGGCCGGCGACCCCTGTCGCTGGTGCTTCGATCCGTGAACTACATCAAACCCGGCGTCCCCGGTTCCGGTTCCGGCCGGTGCCGGTGTGCACCGGCACCGGCGCGGTGCTGCGGCGCCCACGCGCGGCGAGTACCACAATGAGGGTCCCGAGGATCAGTATCAGTGCAGCCGACATCGGTTCGTCCTGGTGTTGGTCTGCCCATCCGGTACGCATCACCCGAGCCAGAAGGTCCGCCGGCGCTGTCATGGGGCAGTCAAGGACTTGACCGCTCCAGGCCCAAGTGGCTCCCGGACAAGCACTAACGCGGCTCCTCAGGCGAGTGGCGTTCGCGCCTGGCTCGGCTGGGATCGGCGCACTGGGCGCCTCCAGCGCTGGTGCGCCGTTGCAGCGCGCGCCGTGGCGACCCATCTTCCACTCGACCGCCAGGGGTACCCCGCCGGGCATTGCGGGGTTGAGACAGTCCCTTGGAACCTGATCCGGTTGACACCGGCGGAGGGAGGCGGCGCAGGGGAGTATTTCCCGTCCCGCCTTCCTTCGTCGCACTTGCGATGGAGGATTCCATGTCGGCCCCCACTACCAGCCTGGCCAGTGACACCTTCGAGCAGGCCTTCCCCGGTTCGCGGAAGGCGTATGTCGAGGGACCTCGCGGCATCCGTGTCCCGACGCGCGAGATCGTCCTCTCGGGCGGCGAGCCGCCGCTGCGCGTCTATGATCCGAGCGGCCCGCAAGGTGTCGACGTCCGGCATGGCCTGCCCGCGCTGCGGCACCCCTGGATTCTCGAACGGGATGTGCAGCGGGTCGCCGCGCGCGCAACGAACGACCTGATCCCCGCCTCGCTTGAGCGCCCGGCGTATCGAGGGCGCGGCGCCGTCACCCAGCTGTACTATGCGCGGCGCGGTGAGGTCACTCCCGAAATGGATTTCGTCGCGCTGCGCGAGGGGTTGCCGGCCGATTTCGTCCGCAGCGAGGTCGCGCGCGGGCGCGCCATCATCCCGGCCAACATCAACCATCCCGAACTCGAGCCGATGATCATCGGGCGGAACTTCCACGTGAAGATCAACGCCAACATCGGCAACTCGGCAGTGACCAGCACGATCGAGGAGGAAGTGGAGAAGTTGCGCTGGGCGACGCTCTGGGGCGCTGACACCGTCATGGACCTCTCCACCGGACGGAACATCCACGCGACTCGGCAGTGGATCATCCGCAACGCCGCGGTGCCCATCGGCACGGTGCCGATCTACCAGGCGCTGGAGAAGGTGGGCGGCGTGGCGGAGGACCTGACCTGGGAGGTGTATCGCGATACGCTGATTGAGCAGGCGGAGCAGGGGGTGGACTACTTCACCGTGCACGCCGGCGTGCTGCTCGAGTACGTGCCGCTCACGGCGCGGCGCGTCACCGGCATCGTGTCACGCGGGGGCTCGATCATCGCGAAGTGGTGCCTGGCGCATCACCAGCAGAGCTTCCTCTACACCCGGTTCCGTGACATCTGCGAGATCATGCAGGCGTACGACGTCTCGTTCTCGCTGGGTGACGGACTCCGCCCCGGCAGCATCGCCGACGCCAATGACGAGGCGCAGTTCGCGGAGCTGCGGACGCAGGGCGAGCTTACGAAGGTCGCGTGGGAGTACGACGTGCAGGTGATGAACGAGGGGCCGGGACATGTGCCCATGCACCTCATCAAGGAGAACATGGACAAGCAGCTCGAGTGGTGCGCGGAGGCGCCGTTCTACACCCTCGGGCCGCTCACCACCGACATCGCGCCGGGATACGATCACATCACCAGTGCCATCGGCGCCGCGATGATCGGCTGGTACGGCACCGCCATGCTCTGCTACGTGACGCCGAAGGAACACCTCGGCCTGCCCAACCGCGACGACGTGAAGGCCGGCGTCATCACCTACAAGATCGCCGCCCATGCGGCCGACCTGGCCAAGGGCCATCCACACGCGCGCGCCTGGGACGATGCGATCTCGAGGGCGCGGTTCGAGTTCCGGTGGGAAGACCAGTTCAACCTGGCGCTCGACCCCGTCACGGCGCGTGCCTTCCACGACGAGACGCTGCCCGCTGACGGCGCCAAGGTGGCGCACTTCTGCTCGATGTGCGGCCCCAAGTTCTGTTCCATGCAGCTGACCCACGAACTGCGCGATGAGGCCAGGCGGCAGGACATGGAACAGGGCATGACCGACAAGGCGGCGGAGTTCCGGGCCGCCGGTGGCGAGCTCTACGTGGCGCCCGCCAGTCGCTGAAACCGGGCGACGAACCGGCGGTCGATGGCATCCTTGAGTCGCACGACCCAGCGACCATCGAGGGCCAGCGATCCGTACGAGAAGATGGCCGTCCCGTCACTGCAGTCGAGCAGCGACAGGGTAGTGGGCTTCGGTACGTAGCGCCGCAACGCCCGCGGCGGACTCTCCTCGCACAACACCCGCGCGTTGTGCTGCAGCACCGGACCCTCGCGCACCGCATGGACTCCCGACTTTGGCGTCGCCGGATGGCCTTGCAGGCCCGCCGCGTCACCGGTGACCAGGACGTCGGGATGGGAGACGCTCCGAAGCTGCGCATCGACCAGCACAAAACCGTGATCATCGAGCGTGAGCCTCGCCGTGGCGAGAATCGGTGAGGGCGCGGCTCCCAGCGTCCAGACCACGACATCAGCGGGGATGAACGCCCCGGCGGCGGTCGCCAGCCCGCGGGTATCGACCCCGATGATGCGAGCGCCGAGCGCCGTCCCGATGCCCAGTCGCGCGAGCACCCGCGTGGCGGCAGCGCGCGCGGCAGGATCATGGTTCGCCAGGAGGTGCTGGCCCGCGTCGACCAGCGTGACCGTTCCTGGGAGGGCGCCGTGCCGGAGCCGCGCGCGAAGCGCACACGCTGCCTCGAAACCCGCCGCGCCACCCCCGACCACCGCGATGCGGACCAACCGGTCGCCGTGCCGGCGCGCCGCGGCCAGTACCGCGGGCATGATCGCTCGTGCCCGGCCAATGGGTCGCACCGTGAACGCGGTGTCTGCCGCGCCGGGCACGTCCAGGCCGCCGGCCACCGACCCGATCGCCAGCGACAGCACATCCCAGGATTCCGTGCGTCCGTCAGCCAGTTCGAGCGAACGTCCGTCCGCATCGATACGCCGTACCGCGGACTCGATGAACCGGCACCCGGCCCGGGCCGCGAGCGCGGCGAGATCGATGGACAACTCGGGCTCCTCGTACCGCCCCGCTAGCCAGCCGGGTACCATGCCCGAATAGACCTGATGTCGGTGCGCACTGATGAGGACCGGCTCGGCGGCGCGCACCCGCCCGAGCGCCAGCCCCTCGAGCAGGTGGAGTTGCGCGTGCCCCGCGCCCACCATGGCAAGCCGTCGCATCAGCCTTCGACCAGCTTGGTCTCCAGCGCGAACTTGGTCAACCCTGCCACCGTGCGGATCCCGAGCTTCTTCATCAGGCTCTCCCGGTGGGTCTCGACGGTGCGATGGGAGATGCCGAGCTCGCTGGCGATCTCCTTGTTGGTGAGGCCGCGCGCAATACCGGCGAGGACCTCGCATTCCCGGCCGGTCAGCAGGTCGAGGCTGGTCTTGCGCTGCTCACGGGCAATGTCCCCGCGCACCGCCTCGGACAGGCGGGCGGCGACCGCCGGGCTGAAATAGGCCTCGCCGGCCAGGACGGTGCGGATCGCGCGGGCCAGCTCCTGTGCCGCACCGTCCTTCAGCAGGTAGCCGTGCGCGCCGGCGCGCACGCTCTCGATCACGTACTCCGTGTTGTCGTACATGCTGAGAATGAGCACGCGAATGTGCGGCAGTGCGTGCCGCAGGCGTGCGGCGGCCTGCAGCCCGGTCTCTCCCGGCATGGAGATGTCGAGCACCGCCACGTCGGGCTGCTGCGCCTCGGCGAGCGGCAGGACCTCGGTGCCGTTCGTCGCCTCGCCCACCACCTGGAAGCCCTCGCGCTCGAGCACGCTCCGGATGCCTTCGCGTACCATCGCGTGGTCGTCGGCGACGAGCACGCGGATCGGGGGCTCGCTCACGCCGCCTCCCCGGTGGTGATCGGCACCTGCACCTCGACCCGCGCCCCGGCGCCGGGGCGTCCGTCGAAGCGGACACTGCCGCCAAGTGCCGCGATGCGTTCACGCATGCCGGTCAATCCCATGTGTCCCTCACGTTCGAGCAGCGCCGTATCGGTAGTATGCGGCCCGACACCATCATCGGCGACGACGAGCACCAGCGCGTGTTCCCGCACCGCAATCTGCACCGCTACCGCCCCGGCGTTGGCGTGGCGCACGACGTTGGAGAGCGCCTCCTGCAGGGCACGGAAGAGCGCGAGCTCTGCGTCCTTCGAGAGGGCTGGCAGTCCCCGGGGCGCATCCAGCGTGATGTGAATGGCGCTCCGTTCGCTGAAGTCGGCCACGAGCGAACGCAGCGCCGGCAGCAGGCCCAGGTCGTCCAGCAACGAGGGACGCAGGTCGTTCACCACGCTGCGGATGCCGCGGATGCCCTTGTCGACCAGGCCGAGCAGGCGCTCCAATCGGGGCGCCGCGATATCCGGCACCTGACCCCGCAGGAGCTCGAGCTCCATCTTGACCGCGGAGAATACCTGCGCCGTCTCGTCGTGCAGCTCGCGGGACAGCCGGCGGCGCTCCTCTTCGTGCTGCTCCAGCATGCGGGCCGAGAGGCGGGCCAGTTCCACGGTGCGGGCCTGGAGCCGCTCGTGCAGGTCGGCGTTGGCGAGGGCCGCGCCGACCTGCCGCCCCAGCGCCTGCAGGAAATCATCGTCGAGCGCGGTGAAGGGATCGCGTGCGTCGCCCGTGAGGACGAGGGCACCGGACGGCTCGGTGCCGGTGAACACCGGTAGCACCGCCATGTAGGCGATCGCATCGCGCCCGCGCCCTCCCGGGATCAGCTGGCCGTCATCGGTCACCTGGGGCCGGCCGGTGCTCATCGCCGCCTGCAGCGCCGGGGCGGTGCCTGCCTCGGGTGGACGCCCCGTCCAGTCCGCGATCTGCCCGGCACCACGCTCGAAGCGGCCGGTCTCCCGCAGGTACAGCGCACTGCCGCGCACCGCCGGCAGGGTCAGCGGACGTGCCAGCAGGGCGGTGAGCACATCACTACGTCCACGTCGCTGCAGGTCACCAGAGAGATCGGTGAGGGCGCGAAGGCCGCGCCCGAGGTCGTCAAGCACGAGGATCATGATGCCGGTGCCGACGGCCAGTGCGAAGGCGATGTCGAGGTAATACCCCCACGGCGCCCACGCGCCCCGCGCGCGGAGGAATGGATAGTCGAGATGGTGCAGGCTCCACAGGAGGAAGGCGCAGGCGAGGATGCCGGCGCCAGTGGAGCCGACCAGCTTCCAATAGCGGAAGAACACCCAGCCGGTCCAGAGCGTGGCGAGGCTCAGGAACAACACCGCCGGTCCCGCCGCGAGGAAAAAGTTGTCCATCTGGTAGATAGCGATGTATGCCCACAGAAGCGGGAAGAGCGCCGCCAGCAGGTAGGCGGGCCGCCAACGAACCTGGCGGGAAAAGACGAGTGCCGCCCACAGCAGCGAGAGCGCCGTCCAGCCGGTGATCACCTGGTGCCAGTAGAGCCAGGTCCAGTTGCGGGTGAGGAGGAATCCCATGATCGCGCCGAGGCGCAGCACGTACAGGCCCCACGCGGTCGCATACCAGGCGAAGTAGATCTTGCCGTAGCGCTGGTAGAGGAACGCACAGAGGAGGGCCAGGCAGCCGGTGATGGCGGCTTGGAGGATCGCCGCGTCGAGCTCGAGTGCGGTGGCCAGCGCGATGGGGGTTTGCACTGCCCAAATCAAGCGGCGCCATGCCGTTAGTTTCAACTGGGTAGTTCACCGGATGCTCGAAGGGTCCTCGATGCCAGTCAGTGTTCCCGACCTGCCAGCAGTTGAGTTTCGCGGCGTCACCAAGCGCTATGGCTCGACGTCGGCGGTACGCGACCTGTCGTTTGCCGTCGCCCGGGGAGAGTTCTTTTCCCTCCTCGGTCCGTCGGGCTGCGGCAAGACGACGACGCTGCGCCTGCTGGCCGGGTTCGAGGCGGCAGACGAGGGGGAGATCCGCCTTTTTGGTGAGGTGGTGAACCATCGCCGGCCCTATGAACGCGATCTGGCCATGGTGTTCCAGAGCTACGCGCTCTTCCCCCATCTCTCCGTGGAGCGCAATGTGGCGTTCGGCCTGGAGCAGCGAAAGCGGCCGGCACGCGAAATTCGCGACCGGGTGCGCGCCGCGCTCGATCTGGTGCGGCTCGACCCCGACGTGTACGCGTCACGCCAGCCGTCCGAGCTGTCGGGTGGCCAGCGGCAGCGGGTGGCCCTCGCCCGGGCCCTGGTGCTCGAGCCCCGGGTCCTGCTGCTCGATGAACCGCTGGGTGCACTCGACCTCAAGCTCCGGAAGGAAATGCAGGTCGAGTTGAAGGCGCTCAACCAGCAGCTCGGCGTGACGTTCATCCATGTTACGCACGACCAGGAAGAGGCGCTGGCCATGAGCGACCGGATTGCGGTCATGGACCAGTCCCAGCTCGCCCAGCTCGGCACCCCGGCCGAGATTTACGAGAATCCGCGCACGGCGTTTGTCGCCGACTTCATTGGGGAAGCGAATTTCCTGGAGGGAACAACGGCGGGGCGGCAGGCCGGCACGGCGGCAGGTGCATCCGGGTGGCTGATCGCTGGCGACGCGGGCGGCTTTCTCGTTCCGGAGCATCCGGCCATCGTCGAAGGCGGCCGTGTCCGCATTGCCGTCCGCCCCGAGTGGCTGGATCTGTGGCGACCGGACTCCCTGCCGGTCGGCGAGAACGGCCTGTCCGCGACCGTGCAGGACCTCCTCTACCTGGGCGAGACCATCCACGTGCGGGTGCTGCTCGCCGACGGGCGGGCCATGCTCATCGCGCTCCGCAACGAGGGCCAGCTGCTGAATCCGCTGCCGTGGAGCCGGGGTGATGCCTGCGTGGTGGGCTGGCGACCGGAAGACTGCCAGGTGCTGGAAGGGTGACGCTGCGGCGCCGGGTCCTGCGCGGGATCGCGCGTCGTCCGGGAGCACCGGGCGTGCTGCTGGCCGGGCCGGGCGCGCTCTGGCTGCTCGCGTTCTTCCTGGTACCGATCCTGATCCTGCTCGGGTACAGCTTCATGCCGCGCGGCACCTACGGCGGGGTGGAACCGGGCATCACGCTCGAGCACTACCGGCGGTTCCTCGACCCGCTGTACCTCGGGATCCTCCGGCGCACCGCCTGGCTGTCGCTGCTCTGCACGCTGGTGTGCCTGCTGCTGGCGTACCCCACCGCGTATGTCATCGCGCGGAGCGGACGGTGGCGAAACCTCCTGCTGTTCCTGGCGGTGCTGCCGTTCTGGACCAGCTCGCTGGTGCGCACCTATGCCATGATCTTCCTGCTGCGCGATAGCGGGCTCATCAATCGTATCCTGATGGATCTCGGGCTGATTGTCGCCCCGCTGCGGCTGCTGTATACCGAGGGGGCGGTGCTCGCGGGCCTGGTGTACGGGGCGCTGCCCTTCATGATCCTGCCGATCTACGCCTCGCTCGAGAAGCTCGACCCGGCCCTGCTCGAGGCCGCGGAAGTGCTCGGGGCGCGGCCCTGGACCCGATTTGTCCGCATCGTGTGGCCGCTCACGCTGCCCGGCGTGGCGGCGGGGTCGCTGCTCGTCTTCGTGCCGTCACTCGGATCGTTCGTGGTGCCCGACCTCCTGGGGGGTGCGCGCCAGATGATGATCGGCAACCTGATCCAGAACCAGTTCGGTCCCTCGCGCAACTGGCCCTTCGGGTCGGCGGTGGCCTTCGCGGTCATGGCGCTCGTCCTGATCGCCATGCTCGCGGTGCTCCGGGTGAACAGGCCGCCGGCCGGACAGGGTGGCGCGGCGTGACGGCGCGACGCGTTCCCTACGCCGTGACCGTGACCGCGGTGCTGACGTATGTCCTGCTGCACCTGCCGCTCCTGGTACTGATTGCCTTCTCGTTCAATCGCTCGCGCTTCGGCGTGCAGTGGGGTGGCTTCACCCTCGACTGGTATGCCCGGCTTGCCGCGCGCCCCGACATCCTGCGGGCGCTGCGGCTGAGCCTGGTGGCCGGCGTGGCCTCGGCCCTGCTCGCGACCACCATGGGCACGCTGGCGGCGCTGGCGCTCGCCCGGCACCTGCCGCGGGCGCGCCGCCGCGCCGAGGCGCTGCTCTACCTGCCCATCGTCACGCCCGAGATCGTGGCCGGCGTGTCGTTGCTGGTGCTCTTCTCCTGGCTCGGGATCGGGCTTGGCATGGCGACCATCGTCATGGCCCACACCGCGTTCAGCATCCCGTTCGTGACCGTGGTGGTGCTGGCGCGGCTGCAGGGCACCGACCGCGCGCTCGAAGAGGCCGCGATGAGCCTCGGCGCCGACGAGTTGTCCACCTTCCGGCGGGTGACGCTGCCGCTGCTGATGCCCGGTGTGCTCGCCGGTGCGCTGCTCGCGTTCACGCTGTCGTTCGACGACTTCGTCACCACCTTCTTCGTCGCCGGCGTGGGGTCGACCACGCTGCCGCTGGCGGTGTATTCCATGGTGCGCAAGAGCGTCGAGCCGACCATCAATGCGCTGTCGGCCCTGCTGGTGATCGTGACCACCGTCGCCGTGTACTTCGCCGACCGCCTTGCACGCGGCAGCACCCGGGCATGACACCGCACGCGCGCAGCCGTCGCGACTTCCTCGCCACGGCCGCGCGCGCGGCGCTCGCGGCCTCCGTGGCCGCACCGGTGCTCTCCGCCTGCGCCGGCGAGCGGCGCCCTCCCGCGCCGGGTCTGGAGCCGGAGCTCAACATCTACAACTGGTTCGACTACATCGGCCCGGAAACCATCGCCGGCTTCGAGCAGGAGTTCGGTGTCCGTGTCACCTATGACACCTATGAGAGCAACGAGGAAATGCTGGGCAAGCTGATGGCTGGTGCCACGGGGTACGACCTGGTCGTCCCCACCGGCTACCAGTTGCCGCTGCTCCGTGAGCGCGCCCTCGTGCGGCGGCTGGACCGGTCGAAGCTGACCAACTGGGGCAACCTGATGCCGCTCTTCCAGGGCACACCCGCCGATCCCGGCGGTGAATACGGCGTGCCCTGGCAGTGGGGGATCACCGGCATTGCCTATCGCGCTGACCTGCTGCCGTCGGCCCCCGAGAGCTGGGCCGCCTTCCTTGACGGGTCGGCCACCGGCAGGGCAACGATGCTGGACGACGGACGCGAGGTGCTGGGCGCGATGCTGCGCTATCGCGGGCATTCCCTCAACTCGACCGACCCCGCCGAACTGGCGGGGGCTCGGCAGGACGCCATCGCGGCCAAGGCGCACCTGCTCGCGTTCATGACGTCGGCGGTGAAGGGACAGCTGGTGGCGGGCGATGTCGCGATGGCGCAGTCCTGGAATGGCGACACGCATCAGGCGCAGCGCGAAAATCCCAACATCGCCTTTGTGCTGCCCAGGGAAGGCAGCCTGATCTTCAACGACTACATGGTGCTGCTGAGCGACGCGCCCCACCCCAACGCAGCGATCGCATTTCTCGACTACATCCTCCGCCCCGATATCGGTGCGGCGATCAGCGAAGAGACGGGGTACGGAACCCCGAACCGGGCGGCGCATGAGCGCATGCGGGATCCCATTCCGTATCCGTCGCCGGAAGAGCTGGCCCGGCTCGAGTACCAGCTCGACCTGGGCGCGGCGACCGCGCTCTGGGACCGCACCTGGACCGAGGTGAAGGCGTCCGCCTGACCCGGGGTGCGGTCCCCTGATTCGGGTTGCGGCGGCGCCCGTCCGGTGGCACCTTGGGCAAGCACATCTATGCCCAATACCTGGCCGATTTCTCCTCTCGAGCAGTTCTCCCGGCGCTTCGGGGATCTGGTCGCGCTCCTCCGAGCGGACCCGTCCAACGACGCGGCCCAGGATCTCGCGCTGGAAACGTGTACCGCCATCGCGAACAGTCAGCCGATCCGGCTCGAGGCGGGCGTGGAACTCGTTGGTGAGGAACAACCTCTGAGCCTGAAGGGGCGCCTGCTGGCTCGACAGGTGGATGGGATCAGCATCAGCCCCGGCGTCGAGGAAGAAGAGCTGCTGCGGCTCGCGCGCGCGCTGGCCCACGACTCGGCGCCGGTCGTTTCCAGCCCCCATATCAACGCCCAATTGATCGAGGCAGTAGTTCCAAATTGGAACGGCCTGACCATCATGGACGGCGGGTCGGAGATTTTCTCGCCTCCCCGCGACGGCGGTGACCGGCGTATCAGTGTTGACCGGCGCGACCTGCTGCGGGGTGTTCGCCACCGCGGTCAGGAGCGTCGGCGCACCGAGCGGCGCGTCACCGGCGAGCGCCGCCTGGTGCTGGTGAAGCATGTCGCGACCGACGTGCAGAAGGTGCACGAGCGCTTGGCGCGGGCGATCAAGGAAGCCGACTGGCGGTCGGCCCTGCATCTGGCCTCCGTGCAGCTGCGGACGCTGCCGGCGGTGCCTTACGAGGATCGCCGACGTCAGTCGATCCTGCTCCGGCGCCAGTTGAGCCCGGCTGCGTTCGAGGGCATCGTGCGGCTGGCGCTGGCCGACCCGGTCGAGGCGGCTCGCGCGGCAGCGGTGCTGCGCTGGGGCGGGCTCGACGCCGCGGAGGTGATGCTCCGGGTGCTGATGGAAGCCGAGTCGGTGGGTCCGCGTCGCATGCTGTTCGAGGTGCTGGGCGGCATGCCCGAGATCTACCCGATGGTCCTGCCATACCTGTTGGGCGGGGCGCCGCATGAGGTGCGGCATGCCGCGGAACTCGCCGGCCGGCTGCGGAACCCGGCGGCGATCGACCCGCTCAAGCGACGGCTGGCCGACCACGATGAACGGGTCCGGGCCGCGGTCATTCAGGCGCTGGCCGAGTTTCCCCTGGGTGAGGTGGTGGAAAGCATGCGGATCGCCCTCGCCTCGCCTTCTCCCTCCACCCGATTCGCCGCGGTGGATGCCATCGGGCGTCGCCGGGCGCTCGGCTTTGCGATGCCGCTCCTCTCGCTGCTGGAGCAGGAGCGCGACCCGCAAGTCTGGAAGGCGGCGGTGCGGAGCCTGGCGCTGCTGGGCACGCCCGACGCCCTGACGGGGCTGGCGCGCGCGGCGCTGGTGAAGCGCTCGCTCATCACGGGGAAGGGCTGCTCGGTGGAGCAGCGCCTCGAGGTGGTGCGTGTCCTGGCCCAGCTCCGCAGCCAGGGTGTCCGCGCCACGCTCGAGCGCATCGCTCGCGAAACCGGCGAGCCGGTCCGGGGCGAGGCAGTGCGCGCGCTGCAGGAACCACTGTCGGCGGCGGGGTAGCAGCCCTACCGTTTCCGCGCCGCTGCCCCTACCGTTACGGCCTACCGCATTCGGGGGATCGCCAGGTGAATACGTTCGGGATGATTTTCGCGGGTATTGGCGCGGGCGCGATCATCGGTGCGCTCGGGTTCGTGTCACTGGTCATCGGCGGGCTGGTGAACGCCATGATCCTGCTGATGGCTGGCCCGCTGGTAGACAAGATGCTGGGTAAGAAGGCGGCGTGAGGCGCCTGAGCTAGATCTCCTCGGCGGGCGCGTCCCGCTCCGGGGTTGTCGCCTTCTTGAGAGCACCCTCGTAGTTGGCACGCAGCGTCCCCAGGAGTTCTCGCAGCCCCCGCACCTTCATCTGAACACCTCCGCCGCGTCGGGCCATCGTGCCCATGATTCCGGCGGCATCCGCCACCCCGGGCAGGCCCAGCGCCTGCGCGTTGGCCTTGACCTCATCGAGCATGCGGCAGAGACCGCGGATCGCGGTGTCGTCCGCTTTCGCCGACGACAGGAGTTCAATAACGCCGGTGGCGCGCTGGAACTTGGGCGGCAGCGTCTCGAGGTACGAGAGCTGTTGGTGCTGCTTCGAGGTCAGCTTGAGGGCCACGGGGTGAAGCTCCGACCGGCGGGAGGCGCGCAGGTAAGCGTCAATCTACTGGAATCGGTGAAACCGGCGGTCCCTGCCCTTCCGTATGGCGGTCGGCAGCCTGAGGCCACCGACTGTTCATCCTCCACGCCTGAGCTGCCATGATCCTTTCGGACCTGTCCATCCGGCGCCCCGTCCTGGCCAGCATGCTGAGTGCGGCGCTGGTGCTGTTCGGCATCATCGGGTATCGGCAGCTGTCAGTGCGCGAGTACCCTGACGTCGATCCCCCGGTCATTTCGGTGCAGACCACGCTGGCGGGTGCCAACCCGCAGGTCATGGAATCGGCGGTCACCGACATTCTCGAGGAAGAGCTCAGCACCGTCCCCGGCCTGCGCACGCTCGTCAGCTCGAGCGCCGAGCAGTTCAGCAACATCACGCTGGAGTTCACGCTCGATCGAGACGTGGATGACGCGGCTCAGGATGTCCGCGACAAGGTGTCGCGCGTGCGCGGCCGGCTGCCGCTGGATATCAGGGAGCCGGTCATCGCCAAGCAGGAGGCGGATGCGTCGCCCTTCTTCTGGCTGGCCCTCAACGGCCAGAACTACTCCCTCCTGCAGCTGTCCGACCTCGCCGATCGCCTGGTCAAGAGCCAGCTGCAGAGCGTCCCCGGGGTTGGCAGCGTCTTCATTGCCGGTGAGCGCCGCTACTCGATGCGGGTCTGGCTCTCGACCGCGCAGCTGGCGGCTCGCGGGCTCACGGTGCAGGATGTCGAGCGGGCGATCCGGAGCCGTAATGTCGAGGTCCCCGCAGGCCGTATCGAGTCGAATCGCCGGGAATTCACGGTCCGGTCGCAGGGTCAACTCAAGACACCGACGGAGTTCGGCGAACTCGTGGTCGCGAGCCAGGGCGGGCAGCTGGTCAAGCTCAAGGACCTGGGCCGCGTGGAGCTCGCGGCCGAGGATGAGCGCAGCGCACTCCGCTTCAAGGGAGCGCCGACGGTGGGCCTCGGCGTGGTGCGACAGTCGAAGGCCAACCTGATCACGGTGGCGGACGCGGTGCGGGAGGCCCTGCCCGGCATCGCCGCGTCGCTGCCGCCCGGGGTGCGAGTCGATGTCTCCTATGACGGCTCCACCTTCGTCAAGCGGTCGATCCTCGAGGCGCAGGAAACGCTGATCATCGCGGCCCTGCTCGTCGTGCTGATCATCTTTGTCTTCCTGCGTAATGTGCGCTCGACGATCATCCCCGGGCTCGCCATCCCGGTGTCGATCATCTCGACGTTCGCGGTGATGTACTTCCTCGGCTTCTCCATCAATAACCTGACGCTGCTCGCGCTGACGCTCGCCATTGGTATCGTGGTAGACGACGCGATCATCGTGCTGGAGAACGCCTACCGCCACCAGGAAGAACTGGGCGAGGATCCCAACACCGCAGCGGTGAACGGCACCCGCGAGATTGCCTTCGCCGTCATTGCCACCACGATTGCGCTGGTGGCGGTGTTCACGCCGCTCGCGTTCCTCAAGGGCAACACCGGCCGCCTCTTCAACGAGTTCGGCATCGCAGTGGCCGGCTCGGTGGTCGTCTCGGGCTTCGTGGCGCTGACCCTGACGCCGATGCTCTGTGCCAAGATCCTCCGGATACCGAAGGAGCATGGTCCTCTGTTCCGACTGTTCGAGCGCGGCTTTAATAGCCTCGCTGATGGCTATGCTGCGTCCTTGCGCTGGGTCCTGTCGCACCGGCTGTTCATGCTCGTCGCCGCGGTGGGGTCCGTCCTGCTCGCGGTGGTCATTTTCAGGGACATGAAGCGCGAGTTCGTCCCGCCGGAGGATCGCGGTTTTTTCGTCACGGTGCTGATCGCGCCGGAAGGCTCGACGCTGGCCTTCACCGACCAGTACCAGAAGCAGGCCGAGGCGATCCTCGACAAGACGAACGACGTGGATCGCTACTTCAGCATCGTAGGCGGATTCACCGGTTCGCCCAGCCGGGGGCTGATCTTCACGCGCCTGACCGACCAGGGGCCGCGGCGGAAAGTCCAGGACGTGATCGCCGAGGTGCAGGGGCAGTTCTTCGGCATCCCAGGGGTCATGATCTTCGCCAACAACCCTCCGGCCTTCGGGTTCGGCCAGCCGGTACAGTTCGTTGTCCGGCATCCGGACTTTGCGAAGCTCGCGCAGGTCATGGACACGCTGACCAAGCGCGCACGCCAGATCAAGGGACTGCAAAACGTCGACACTGATTTGCGAGTGAACAAGCCCGAGCTTGCCGTGAGCTTCGACCGCGACCGGGCCGAGGATCTGGGTGTGAGCGTGGGCGACGTGGCGGCGACCATGCAGACGCTGCTCGGCGGACGGCGGGTGAGCACGTTCACCCAGAACAACAAGCTCTACGATGTCATTGTCCAGCTGGACCCTTCCGAGCGCGCGACGCCCAACGACGTAGCCGGGCTTTACGTCACGGGCCGCAACGGGCAGCTGGTCCAGCTGAGTGCGATGACCAGCGTGAATGAGGGGGTGGGTGCGCAGCGCCTCAACCACTTCGACCGGGTGCGCTCCTTCACGCTCACCGCCGGCCTGGCCCAGGGATTTACGCTGGGCGAAGCGCTCGACTCGCTCAACCGGGTCGCGGCCGAGGTCCTGCCGCCGGTGGCGAGCACCCGGCTCGCCGGCGAATCACGCGAGCTGGCGGAGAGCGGTGCCGCGCTGTACTTCGCCTTCGGTCTGGCCCTCCTCGTGGTGTTCATGGTGCTGGCCTCGCAGTTCGAGTCGATGATCCACCCGCTCACCGTGCTCGTCGCCGTACCGCTGGCGATCACCGGGGCCCTGGTCACGCTGTATGTCACGAGATCGACCATCAACCTCTACAGCCAGATCGGCATGATCCTCCTGATCGGGCTGGTGACGAAGAACTCCATCCTGCTCGTGGAGTATGCCAACAACCTGGTGGAGCGGGGCTCCGACGCGCGCGACGCGATCCTCGAGGCCGGGCGCATCCGGCTCCGGCCGATCCTCATGACCTCGGTATCCACCATCATGGGCGCCCTGCCCATCGCACTCGGCCTCGGTGCTGGCGCTACCAGCCGTCGCCCACTCGGCTATGCAATTGCCGGCGGGGTCTTCTTCTCCACGATCCTGACGCTCTATCTCGTACCAACCGTCTGGCTGTTCTTCGAGGGGCTCCGGAAGCCCAAGCCCCATCCCCAGTCCACCGTGGCGGCCGTTCCGGTGCTGGCTGGGGAAGCCGAGTGATCGCCCTCGCCGCGGCACTGCTGCTGCAAGTGCCGATACCGGTTCGCATCGCCCCCCCGGATACCTCACTGCCGCACGTGACGCTGGCCGAGGCGATTCGGCGCGCGACCGGCGTCGATCCCGCCTACGTGCGTGCCACCGGCGAGGTGGACAACGCCGAGTGGGGCCGTCGCGCGGCGGTGCTCGCGTTCATCATCCCGTCGCTGGCCGTAAGCCTCGACGCGACGAAGTTTTCGCAACCGTTCTTCAACATCGGCATTGGCGCGCCTACCAGCAGTGCGGTGAACTTCCGCGCCAATGCCGCGTACGAACTGCTGAGCGTGCGGAAGATCACCGATCTCGGCTTTACCAAGGCCGAGCTGGAGGCGAGCCAGGCCAACGCCGAGCTTCAGCGCTTCCAGCTGGCCTTCGACACCGAGAATGATTTCCTCAACGTCCTCATCAGCCGGGAACTCGCCCGGGTGGCACGGAGCCGGCTGGGTCGCGCGCAGGAGCAACTGACGGTGGCGCGCGCGCGCGTCCTTTCCGGTGCGGCAGTCCAGACCGACTCGCTGCAGCTCGTGTTCGAGGAGACCCAGGCACGTCTGGACGTGTTGCGCCAGGACCTGACGCTCAAGGTGGCGCGGCTGCAGCTGGGCCGCCGGATCGGGGACGATGGGCCGGTAGACGCGCAGGTCACCGACACATTGCTGCCGCCCGACCTCGGCTACACCGACCAGCAGCTCACCCAGCTGGCACTGCAGCAGGCACCGCAATACCGGCAGGCGCGTGCGCTGACCCGCTCGGCGGCGTATGCGCTCAAGGGCGAGAAGGGCGCGTACCTGCCGACGTTTGCCCTGACGGCAAGCTTCACCGAGTTTGACAGCAACTTTCCGCCAAGCGGGCAGGGGATCGGCGCAGTGTCACTGCTCGTGGCCCTCCCGATCTGGAATGGTGCCCGGCGCGAGATTGCGGTGCAGCAGGCAAAGGTCAACCTCGCAGTCGCGCGGGCGGTGAGCGCCGACCTCGAGCGTGCGGCGGCGCGGGACGTGACCCAGGCGGCCGAGGCCTACCGTATTTCGCGTGAGGCGGTGGACCTGACGCAACTCCAGCTGGTGGCAGCCCAGGAGACCTACCGGGTGCAGGAGCTTCGATACAAGAGCGGAGCGAACACCATTCTCGACCTGCTGGAAGCACAGTTTCAGTTGACACGCGCCGAGGCCGAGGCCGCGCAGTCGGTCTTCGCGCTGTACCTGTCGCTCGCGGGCCTCGAGGCGATCACGGGGCAGGAGTTTCTTGTGGGGAGGGACCAGTGATGAATTGGCGGGGAGTGCTACTGCCCCTGGCGGTGGTGGTGATGGGCGCGTCGTGCAAGAAGGCCGTTCCGAAGACCGCGGCCGCGACAGGCGCAGCCCCCGCGGCGGCCCCCGGCATTGCCGTCGAGGTCGCCGTGGCGAAGCGGGATACCGTCATCGATGCCATCGCGGCTACGGGACAGATCGAGGCGGTGCAGGCCATCGAGTTGCGGCCCGACGTGGAGGGCCGGATCATCGAGATCCTCTTCCGCGAGGGCAGTGAGGTGGCGAAGGGCACGCCGCTGTTCCGCATCGACGACGCCGAGCTGCAGGCGCAGGTGGCCAGCGCGGCCGCGGATCGCGACCTGGCGGCGCAATCGCTGGCGCGCACGAGGGACCTGGTGCAGCAGCGCGCCTCATCGCAGGCCGATCTCGAGCGGGCAGAGGCCATGTCCCGCAGCGCGGATGCGTCGCTCGCCCTGCTGCAGGTGCGTCTCGACCGCACGGTGGTGCGGGCACCCTTCAGCGGCGTGGTGGGCCAGCGCTTCGTGAGCCTGGGCGACTACGTGACGTCGTCCACGCGGCTTGCGTCGCTCCAGACGGTGAATCCGGAGCGGGTCAGCTTCCAGGTGCCGGAGCGGTATGCCGCACAACTGCGCCGCAACCAGACCATCGCGTTCCAGGTGGCCGCGATGCGCAACAAGACGTTTACCGGTACCGTCGACTTCGTTGATCCCGTGGTGCAGCTGCCCGGGCGCACCATCACCGTGAAGGCGCTGGTGCCCAACCCGAAGCGGGAATTGCAGGCGGGCATGTTCGTGGACGTGCGACTCGCCACCGCGCAGCGTCCCAATGCCGTGGTCGTGCCTGAGGACGCCGTACTGGCGCTGCAGGGAATCACCGTGGTCTGGGTCATCAAGGACGGCAAGGCCACCCGGCGTCCCGTGACGCTCGGGGTAAGGTCACCCGGGTTCGTCGAGGTGCTCGATGGGGTGGAGGCTGGCGAGCAGGTCGTCGTGGGCGGCATCGAAAAAGTGTCCGAGGGCGCTGCAGTAACACCGCAGGTGGTGGAGCGGACCAAGCCGGTGGTGATGGAAGGGCGCTAGTGTCCGACACGCGGTCTGGTTCCCTGGGCGCCAGGCGCCTTCGACCCTGGGTCATGGCCCTGGTGCTTGCGCTGGCTGCGTTCCGGTGCGCCGACGCGGCAGCACAGCAGGGGATCGCGGGACGTTGGCGCATCGATGTCTACGATATCACGCCGACGCCGTGGTATGGCGAACTGATGTTCACCGATTCTGCCGGCGCGTGGCGGGGTCGCGCGGTGTTTTCCAACTGGACTGGTGCGCCCGTCGCGCTCACGCACCTCCTGGCGGACGACGCTGGCCGGGTGGAGTTCGTGGTGCCGGGTGAAGGGGGTGCCAGCTTTACCGGTGCCATGGCTGGCGGACCGCAGCAACTGCGCGGCGCCGTCACCGCCGACGGCGGACGCCGGGGACGGTGGGCCGCGGCGCGGCTTGATCCGGCCATCGAGTTCTACGCCGTCCTGCCGCGATTCCGGCTGAGGCAGCTGGTCGGTGGCGTGAGTGTGGAGCACCTCTTCCTGCCGGCGCCCCTCGTGGCCGCCGCCGCTCGCGAGGCATCGCTGGCTGACCTGGCGGGGACCTACGACCGCCTGGCGAGCGCCAGCGGCCTGGCACCACTTGCCGGGACCGCGCTGCAGCAGGACGGGCCGGATCGCATGCTCGGCTTCGTGCAGCGCCCGGCGGTGCTCGCCGCAGTGCAGCGCACGCTGGAACAGTTGCGCGCGGCCCTGCCGGCCGACACCACGCGCGGGCAATTCGACGCCCTCTTCCGACCCGATGGCCGATGGCGGCTCGATGTGCATGACGCCGCGCTCGACTTCGCACGGATGCGTCGCCGCGGGTTGCAGTGGAGCGACGTCATGCCGGCGCTGGTCGCCACCGGCTCGATCAGCGACTCCGGGCTCGGTGCCGGCGCGGTGCCGCTCGCCCTGGAGCGGCTGCGGATGCTCGGAGCCGCCGACTCCGCCGCGGTGAGCCATCTCCTCACCATGGCGCGGTCCACGACACCGGAGTCCGCCCGGTCGCTCGGCATCCTGCTCGCGGCCTATCCCGAGGCCGAGGACTGGCATCGGCAGGCGCTGGCCTTCCTCATCCGCGCACGCTGGATCGCCCAGGATGGCGCCTCCCGTTCCCCCGCCGAGGTCGTCCGCGATTCCTGGCTGGCGATCATGCCCGGCGATTCGGCGCGTGCCCGAGCGCGGCCGGCTTTCGCCTCACAGCTGTTCGGCCTGCCGCAGGCGGTGCCACGATACGGTGTGTCGACGGCCACGATGGCCCGCCTGGTGACCCCGCTCAACTGGACTGCGGGGCAATGGCTGGATCGGCATGGGGCCGCGGAGTTGACCACCGTGCTGCACCTCCTTGAATCCCCCGCACGAAGCGACCTGTTCGTGGCGCGGCATGACGAGCGGCTGCGCATCGTGTCGGTGAAGCAGCGCTCGGAGGAGTCCACCAGCGGGTTCCTCGAGCGCCAGGAAGCTATCGCGGTCGAGCCCAGCTACATCCCGCTCCTGGCGCTGGGCGCGGTGCTGCATGAATGGGGACACCTGTTGGCGGAAGGATGGCGCTTCGACCAGGCGGTACTGGCCGCCCCCGACAGCGGCGAGGTCGTGTTGCCTGGGTTGAACCCCTGGCTCGTCGAGGGTATCGCCGAGGTGTGGACTGACCTGGTCCTTGGCCCCATCCTGTCCCGGTGGCCGCTGATCGGCTTCGCCGAGGCCGAAAAGCGAGTACGTCTGGCCGGCAGCGAACTGGATCCGCATGTCACGGGCTACCTGATGGCACGCGCGGTAATCCGCGCGGCCGTGGCGAAGGGCACGTCCGCACCGGTCGCGATCCGGCATCTCATCGAGGCGGGCGGCCCTGCGGCCGTTGTAGCAGATCCCCTGTTCGCGTCCGGACTCCAGGATTCCGGGGACATCGTGCCGCTGATCGTCCACGCGCCAAGCCGGCGTTTCATGGTGCCCGAGACCACCTTCACCGTCGACACACGCGTTCCTGATCTGGTCAGCACCACCATCAGGGCACCGGAGCGGTGATGAACTTGTCCCATGCGGTCGTACTCACGATGCTGCTTGCCACTCCGCTTGCTGCCCAGCAGACAACACCCGAGCGCACCGGTGGGAAGGAAACGTCGAGCTGGGCTGATGTGACGGCATTCCTGGATTCGCTCGAGCGCCGCGGTGGGCCCTTCCGGTTCGGTACGCTCGCCACCAGCACCGAGGGACGACGTGTCCCGATCGTCGTTGTCGCGGCGCCGGGGGTGCAGGGCCCAGCCGACGCCCATGCGTCGCGTCGCGTCGTCGTCTGGCTTCAGGCCGATATCCACGGCGGCGAGGTCGAAGGGAAGGAAGTGGCGCAGATGATCCTGCGGGATCTCGGCTTCGGCCCGCTGCGGTCGCTGCTCGACAGTCTCGTGCTGCTGGTGGTGCCGATATACAACCCGGACGGCAACGATGCGTGGGCGGCTGACAGCGTGAACCGGCCGGGTCAGAACGGGCCGGCGATCGTTGGGCGGAACACCACCGGTCTCGGCCTCAACCTGAACCGGGACTACGTGAAGATGGAGGCGCCGGAGACCCGGGGCGCGGCGGCGCTCATCGATGCCTGGCAGCCCGACGTCTTCATCGACCTGCACACCACCAACGGCAGTTACCATGGGTACGCCCTGACCTACGCTCCCGGGCTCAATCCCAACGATACGCCGGCAAACGCGTACGTCCGCGACACGTTCCTGCCGATCATCCGGCAGCGCATGAAGAAGCGGCACGGACTTGAGACTTTTCCATACGGCAACTTTCGCAGCCAGATGCCGGACTCGCTCATCCTCGGCTGGGAGACGTACGACGCCCGGCCACGATTCGGCACCAACTGGACCGGGCTGCGCGGGCGCATGGCGATCCTGAGCGAGGCGTACAGCAACGCCCCGTTTCCGGTGCGCATCGCATCGACGTATGCATTCGTGCAGGAGATCCTCGCGCTGGTGGCGGCCGAGCGCAGCGGTATCAAGCGACTGATCGCCGAATCCGCGAGCCAGCGCCCCGATTCGGTGGTCGTCCGCTCGGTCCTGGCGCCGCCCACCGAGCAGCCGGTGATCGCAGAGATCACGACGGCGGCCGGCGATGGCGACGGTCCCTTTGCGCAGCGCACGCGAACGGGGCAGTTCCGCACCGTGAGGATGCCGGTCTACGACCGCTTTACCGCGTCGCGACGCGAGGCGCGTCCGGTGGCGTACCTTGTGCCGGCTTCGCTGCCTGACGTTGCGGCACTTCTGGTTCGCCAGGGTATCCAGGTGGAGCGGCTTACCGCCCCGTGGCAGGGGTCGGCGGAGCGCTTCCGCGTGGACTCGATCGTGGCGCAGCCGTACGCCTTCGAGGGGCACCGCACGGTCAGGGTTGAGGGAGCGTGGCTCGACGCGACGCCATATGAGGCGGCGGCCGGCAGCTACCTGGTGCGCACCGACCAGGCCCTGGGCATGCTGGCGAGCTACCTGCTCGAACCGGCCTCGGAAGATGGCGTCGATGTCTGGAACCTGGTGGACCGCCTGCTCACGCTGCGCGCGCCGCACCCGGTGGCACGCGTCCGGGTTCCGGTGCGCGCCACCACCATTGAACTGTACTGACCCGGAGAGGACCACATGCTCGAGGCGGGAGCGAAGGCACCCAGGTTCAAGTTGCCCTCGGATGAGGGCCGGACGGTCTCGCTGGACGACCTGAAGGGCAAGAAAATCGTGCTCTACTTCTACCCGAAGGACGACACGAGCGGGTGCACCGCCCAGGCGTGCGAATTCCGCGACAACTGGAAGTCCGTGCAGGCGGCCGGCGCGGTCGTCCTCGGCGTCTCGCCCGATGGCGTGACGTCGCATGGCAAGTTCAAGGCGAAGTACCAGCTCCCATTCCCGCTGCTGGCCGACGAGGACCACGCGGTCGCGGAGGCGTACGGCGCCTGGGGCGAGAAATCGATGTATGGCCGGAAGTACCACGGCATCCTGCGGACCACGTTCGTTATTGGCGCGGACGGCCGCATCGAGAAGGTGTTCCAGAAGGTGAAGCCGAAGGGTCATGCCGCCGAGGTGCTGACGGCACTCCGGGCCTGAGACGGACACAAGGGACGGGAACCGGCCGTAGTTACCTTTCGGGCGATGGCAGGTACGCACTTGGCACAGGAAGCGAGCACCAGACGATGACTCAGCCAGCAGCAGTGAAGACTCCCGCAGGCAAGCTGCCCGCCCCGACCGCCGCCAAACCGCGCGGGGCGGGCACGTGGCTCTGGGAGTGGGCGAAGTCGATCGGTGTGGCCCTGGTGGTGTGGTTCTTCCTGCGCACCTTCCTGCTCGAGGCGTTCCGCATCCCCTCGGGCAGTATGGAGAACACGCTGCTGGTGGGTGACTTTCTCTTCGTCAACAAGCTGCTGTACGGGGCTGAGGTGCCGCTCGTCGGCAAGAAGCTTCCGGCGGTGCGCGAGCCCCGGCGCAACGAGATTCTGGTGTTCGATTCGGTGGAGGAGCCAGGCCTCAAGGTGGTGAAGCGGCTGATCGGCGTGCCGGGAGATACCCTGGCGATGGAGGGCGGCACGCTGATCCGCAATGGCCAGCGCATCGAGGAGCCCTACGCGGTGCATGCCAATCCGTCGTTGCTGGCGGAGCCGGATCAACGCGAACACATGCGGGCGTGGCAGTCCACGCACCTCGCTGGCCGGTCACCGGAGGGCTATCAGCCGGACCTGCAGAATTGGGGACCGGTCGTGGTGCCCGCCGATTCATTCTTCATGATGGGCGACAACCGGGACAGTTCGTACGATGGTCGCTACTGGGGCTTCCTGCCGCGGGCCAACGTGCGGGGAACCCCAATGTTCATTTACTACAGCTTCAACGGCAACAGTTGGCGCCCCCTGCCGTTCTTCTCCGACATTCGCTGGGGAAGGTTCTTCACCGTCCCGAAGTAGCGGCTGCCGGCCAGCGCTGGCTCAAGTCCCGCGGCGCCTCCACCCGGCGGCAATGACCCCGGCCGCGGCACTCGCCAGAGCCGAGAGGCCGAATGCCGCCGCGAACCCACCCTTCTCCGCCAGGACCCCGAGCACGAGCGGTCCAGCGATACGCGCCCCCGATCCGATGCTCTGCAGCGTACCGAGCACCCGGCCCTGCTCATCGGGTGGCGTACTGCGAGAAACGAAACCTGCAACGCAGGGCCCGACCAGGCTGAAGCCGGCGCTCAGCAGTGCGACGGCCAGGCCAAGACCCGCGATCTGCGCCGCGCCGTGCGTCGGCAGGGTGGCGAGCAGCGGTAGCAGGGCCAGCCCGACCGTCATGATTCCGCCGCCCCACATCACGAGCCGCAATTCACCCAGCCTCGGCACCAGTCGCCGCACCAGTCGCCCCTGCACCAGCACGCTGACCAGGCCCACGAGCGTGAAGGCGTAGCTGATCCCGGCGCGTGTCAGGCCCAGCGCCTGGGTGGCGAACTGCTGGAACACGACGTACATCGCCGTGAACGCCAGGGTAGCAGTGAAGGTGACGAGCAGTGCGGCCCGCGGCACCCGCACCCCCGCGCCCCACTCCTGGGCGCGGCGTGTCCCGCTCTCGCGAAGGAACAGCGCTGCCATCAGGAAGTTCAGCAGGCAAATGCCCCCTGCCAGCAACCCAGGTGCGCCTTCGCCCTGCCGGCTGGCGATGCCGCCCAGCGCCGGGCCAATGGTGAATGCCAGCCCGAATGCGGCGCCTATGAGGCCCATGGCCTTGGCGCGCTCCTCCGGCGTCGTCGTGTCGGCCAGGGCCGCCTGCGCCACGTTCACGGTCGCGCCCAGACTTCCGGAGAGGATCCGCGCGAGAAAGAGGACCGACAGGCTCGTAGCCAGGCCGAAAACGGTGTAGGCGATGGCGCTGCCCGCGAGCCCGAGCAGTATGACCGGGCGGCGGCCAATGCGGTCGCTCAGGCGGCCCCACCGAGGCGCCAGCAGGAAGGAGAGCAGGGAGTCGGTCGCGACCAGGGCGCCGATGATCAGCCCGCTCGCCGTGAAGCGGGCGGCGGCCAGCGGCAACTGGGGCACCACGATCCCGAACCCGACGAGATCGAGGAAGACGGCGAGCACGACCGCCTTGTTCAGGGACGGGCGAGGCGCGTTCGGCAGGGCAGGAGTTTCGGACACACGGCTTTCTACCCGGGAGGCAGTGCGGCCGCCCGGGCTGCTGCGATCAGAAGGTTACAGCACGGGGCGCGGCGCTTCGGGAAGCGAGTCCCGGCTGAGCACGCGATCGATGTAGACCGCGTGCCGACCGCACTCGCCGCACATCAGCGTAACCCGACCGGAGGGGATCGCGGGATCCCCTGGTCGACGCGGCGTACGCTGGACGGATGTAGTCTGGCATGTCGGGCAGACAAGCGGCTGCAAATCGCGATCAGCTGAAATGAGCAGCAACGCTTCCGGTGCTCGGTATTCCTTGATTCCCCTGCGACCCACAGACGATCCTCCGACAGCGTGGTGACAGTGTCTATCCCCCGTGCGGCGCGGCACAAATGTACCCGTTTGTTCACTGTTCGCTACCCGGCCAAACTGGTCGAAGTCGCGACAGTAAAGCGACAGTAACGCAACACAATCGTAGCACCGACTACTATTGGTAGTAGCACTTATTGCTATCATACATGCCGAAAAGGCAGGCAGTCAAATGCTTGACGCGGAATACGGCTCGTGATACGTTGCCGACCAACCGACACTGTCGTGTCGGCGTTTCTCTCCCAGCGCCTCCGCGGCGCGGAGGTGCATGTGGCAACAGAGCTTGGCGGGTCGCAGATCACGACCTTGATGGAGACGCTCCCCGGTATCGCCAACGTGCTTCGAAGCCCGGTGGCGGACGCCATCATCAACATGATCCGGGCCGGCGTCCGGCTGCGCGAGTTCCAGTACAGCGACGCCGACGAGCTGGTGAAGTACGCCATCCGCCGGAACCTGCTGGGTAACGATGAAGGTGAGCGGGTGCTTGCGGAGGCCAAGGCAGCCGAGCAGAAGCGGATCGACAAGGCCGCGGAGCGGGCCCACCACAAGGCGCATCCGCCCGCCAAGAAGGTCGTCAAGACCAAGGCGAAGGCGAGCAAGAACGTGAAGGCAGTGAAGCCGGCCAGGAAGGCGAAGCCAGCCAGGAAGCGCTAGGCCAGTCTTTCCGCCGCCCTACACCCGGAATTCGGTGACGAGGGCGGCGAGTCGGTTCGACGCCTGCAGCAGTTCCGCCGCCGCGGCCGCCATCTCCTCAGTCGATGCGCTCTGCTCTTCCGCCGCCGCGGTGACTTCCTCGCTGGCGGAGGCGTTCTCGTTGGCCGCCGACCCGGCTTCCGCCGTTCGCTCCCCCAGTGCCGTCACCGTCTCCTCGTTCTTCGTCGCCTCGCGCGCCACATCTTCGGCCGCTGACCGGACGCCCTCCACTGCGGCCACGATCTCCTCCAGGGCATGAGCCGCCGCACCCGCCACCGACTCGACGCCGGACACCTTGGCCGACCCCGCATCCATGGTGGCGGCGACCTCCGCCATCTGCTTCTGGATCTGCGACACAGTGCGGGCCACTTCCTCCGCCGCCTGTGCGCTCGAGTCGGCGAGACGGCGCACCTCTTCGGCCACGACCGCGAATCCGCGCCCATGCTCCCCGGCGCGGGCCGCCTCGATCGCGGCATTGAGCGCGAGCAGGTTGGTCTGCGAGGAGATCTGCTTGATCAGCTCGATGAAGTCCGAGATGGCGCGCGACGTACGGGCAAGGGCCTGCACCTGCCCGGTCGAGGTGCGCACCACCTCGCGCACATCAAGGAGTGCGCGGCCCGCGCTCGACACGTCGCCGCGGTGATACTCGGCGAGGCGACGGATCCTGTCACCCACATCCACCACGCGCCTGGCAGCGGCGGTGTTGCCCACGGCCGTCTCGCGCAGGGACACCAGCAGCAGGTCGGCGGCACGCATGCCGCTGGCCTGGCGCTCCGCGCTGTCGGCCACCCGCACCATCGCGGTTGAGATTTCGCCGCTCGTGGCGGCGAGTTCCTCGCTCATCGCCGAGAAATCGCTCGCGTTGGCACTGATGGACCGTGCCTCACCAATGACGGACTCGACCAGGCCGCGGAGGCGCGTACGCATCCGGTCGAGCGCCTGCGCCAGCCGTCCCAGTTCGGTCGGCATGTCGCCCAGGTCGAGGGGCCGAAGGTCGCCGGCACCGAACCGGTCGGCGGCGCCGACGAGCTTCTTGAGCGGCAGGTCGATGGCCCGCACCACGACGACCACCGTGCCGAGCCCGAACGCGAGTGCGCCGCTGAACAGCAGCCACAGGATGGTGCGCCGCTGCCGGGTTTCCCCCTGGAGCTCCCGCTGCCCGCGCAACGCGGTCTTCGACTGCGAATCGGACAGCCGCTGCACGTCCTCCGTAAGAGTCGTGGCCGGCGCGCGCGCCTGTTCCGCCGCCGCCCGTGCCTCGTCGGGCCGGCCCAGGTCGGCCAGTGCGAAGGCACGGCCGAAAGCAACTTCGATGCGGGCCTGGACGTCGGCGATGCGATTCAGCACGATGCGGTCGCTGTTGCCGAGTGATGTCAGCTGCTGGTAACGCCGCTGGTATCCATAGGCCGAGTCCCCATGCAGCAGGAACGCGGTCCGCAGCGAGTCAGACGGGCGGACGAGGTACTGTTCCGCCGCCCGGATCTGGCTGTTCGAGGTGGAGACGAGTCCGGCCCCGACCTGCGTGATCTCCAGCATGGAGGCGAGCTGGCCACTCACCAGTTTGTCCAGCGCGCTGATCGTGTTCACGGCCAGCAGGGCGAGGGCCAGGACCAGGACGAGGAGCAACCCCATGCCCGACAGGACCCGGCTGCGCAGGCTGCCGAGCCTCACAGCCCACCCGCCAGCAGGACCGCGCCATTGCGGACAACGGTGATGAAGACCTGCTTGTCGGGCACGTCGCCAAGGGAATCGAAAGCGATCTTGCCGGTCGCGCCTTCGAATGGCGCCGCGCCGCGGCCCACGCGGTCCATCGCGCGCCGCACCCCCTCCCGGCTGGCGCCACCTTCCGCGATGGCACGCGCGAGCAGGTGCACTGCATCGTACGTGGCGGCCGCAGGCTGGTTCGGCACCGGCGTATCGGGGTACTTCGCGGCATAGGCGGCGATGAACTTCCGGTTGGCCGTGGTGTTGAGGCTCGGGTGGTAGGCGGCGCTCACGTAGGTCCCCTCCGCGAGCGGGCCAGCTTCCTCAATGCCTTCGAGGCCGTCGCCCCCGAGCATCGGCACCTGCAGGTTGAGGGCCCTCGCGCCGCGCAGGATCGACTCGGCGTCGGGCCGGTTGCCGGCGACAAAGAGGAACTGCGGGCGCTGCAGTTTGGCCAGCCGCTCCAGTTGCGGCCCGACGTCCGGCGACGTTCCAAGGTAGGGCTCGGTGCCGACCAATCGGCCGCCCCGCTCCTTCAAACTGTTGGAGAACGACTGCCGGATGCCGCGCCCATAGTCATCATCGAGGTAGAATACGGCGCCCTGCTTGAGCTGCAGCCGGTCCGTTACCCAGCGCGCCAGCGCGGCTCCGTGCGCCAGGTCGCTGGGACACATGCGGAACGTAAAGGGTCCTGCGTCGCTGACTTCAGGCGCGGACGAGGAGGGTGTCACCGCCACGAGTGGTCGGGAGCCGCCGTTGTAGATGGGCGCCGCGGCGAGCGTGGTGCCGGAAAAGAGGTGGCCGACAACGCCAAGGGCCTCGGACGCGTACAATTCTTCGGCGACCCGGACCGCCGAGTCGGGATTGGCAAAGTCGTCGCGCTCGATGAGCACCAGCGGGCGTCCCCGCACGCCGCCGCGCGCGTTGACTTCTCCCACGGCGAGCTGTGCGGCGCGCCGCATCGGCTCGCCGATCGGATCCGAGAGGGCGCCGGCGACGCCGATGTAGATGGGGCGTTCAGTGCGGCTGCAGCCGGTGAGCCCGGCCAACAGCAGCGGGGCCAGGCCCAGCACCACGCGCTTGAGGTGCGGTAGAATCACCATTAAGCGGGGAGGCTACTCCCCGATCCCCCGAATGGCAATAGCCGCACCCGCCGCTGTCTTCGACCTGCACGGCCTGTCCGTGCTCGATGCTGTGACCAGCACCGAGCAGTTCCTGCGCGCCCAGCGGAGGGCACGCCCGGGAGCCACCGTCCGGGTCATTACCGGTCGCGGGCGTTCGGGAGGTGGCGCACCCGTGCGCACCAGGGTGCGCACACTGCTCCGTACGCTGGAGGCGCAGGCCAACGTGGTGCGAAACTTCGAGCTGGAGGCGAGCGAGGGAAGCTTCCTGGTGCGGCTCGCCGGCTAGCGCGCCGGCGACGCCTCGATACCCTGGACTGCCGAGGTGTCGGCCGGCGGCATGGTGCTGGTGGCCTTCTTTGCGGGCGCCGGCTTCTTCGGGGCTGGTGCCGCGGCCTTCTGCGGCGTGCCGCGGCGCGCCGTCCAGCCATCGAGCACGTTGCCGTCGATCAGGGCGACCGAGGTGGCCTTGGCGCCCTGCTGCGCGCGCCAGGTCAGCCGGATCATCGTGCCCTGCCGAACCCACTGCATCATCCACTGGGAATTCTGCGCCTTGGCGTTGACGCGGCCGTAGCGTCGCTCGAGCGACGTGCGCAACTGGTCGAGTTCATCGGGTGCCAGGTTGCCAGCCACGGTGAGCACGCTGGTGACGCTGTCGACCGCGGACATCCAGAGCTCGAGCGGCTCCGCCGCCTCCGGCACGCTCACCGTGGCACGGCATTCCTCGACTCTCGAGTCGGCCTTGGAGCGGTCGCAGCGGAGATTGCCGCCGTTGCGATCAGCGATGGTCTCCGCGACCACCCGCACGGTGGAGCCAGCCTTGATCCCGAACACCGACAGGGGGTCAGAGGCTGGAGCCGCCTGCGCCATGAGGGGCACAGGCATGAGCCCAAGCAGCACGATCGTCAGCGCAGTACGGGTCACGCGATACCCCGGAAGACAGGATGCGACCACTGGCGTGCAAGGAATGCGCCCCGCCCCCGCGGATGCAATGCCCTGCATCAGGTCAGGTGAGCCCGCTCCGGATCGCGGCCGAAACCTGGGCGGTAAAGATGTCGATCTCGGCCGGCGTCGTGTACACGTTGGGCGTGATCCGGAGCCCGCTGAACTGGGGGTGCACGATCAGCGTCGTGACGATGCGGTGCTGGTTCAGCAGCCACTCCTGGAGGCGGGCGGGGTCGAGCCCTGCGATGGTGACGAACCCGATGGCCGCGCTGTCGGGCGAGTTGAGCGGCGTGAGGACCTTCACGCGGTCGCTCTCCGCCAGGAGCGGCACGGCCCAGCGATCGCGCAGGTAGCGCAGGCGCGCCACCTTCCGGTCGGCACCGATCGCCTGGTGAAAGGTCAGCGCCACGCTGATCGCGTTGTGGTTGGCGGCGGGGTGGGTGCCGATCTCCTCGTACTTCCGGATGTTGGCGTCCATCGTCGCGGGTGCGGCCATCATCGGCCAGAGTCCGGGAATCCTGTCGCGCCGCACGTACAGGAAGCCGGTGCCGATCGGGGCCAGCAGCCACTTGTGCAGGCTGGTGCCGTAGTAGTCGCAGTCGAGGGCGTCCCGGTCGAACGGGAAGTGCGCGAAGGCATGGGCACCGTCCACAAAGACCGCGATGCCCTTGGGGCGCGCCATGGCCACGATATCCCGCACCGGCATGATCTGCCCGGTGAGGTTGGTGATGTGGGTGACCTCGATGACGCGGGTGCGGGGCGTGATGGCCTCGGCAAAACGATCCACGAGGTACTGCTGGGACGGCGGTGGTACCTCGAACGTGATGGTCTTGATCACGATGCCATCGCGCCGCGCGCGCTGGTCCCACGTGGTGAGCATGCGGCCATAGTTCTGGTCGGTTACGATGACCTCGTCGCCGCGGCGCAGGTCGAGACCGAGAATCATGGTCTCATTCGCCTCGGAGGCATTCCGGGTGATTGCCAGCTCCTCGGCGTCGCAGCCGAACTCGGCCGCCAGGCTGGTTCGCACCGACTCCACCCTCGGTTCGAGCGTCCGCCACATGTGCTCCACCGGCAGCTCATTCGAGAAGCGCAGGTCGCGGATCATCTGCTCCAGTACCACGGTGGGTGACGGGCTCACGCCCCCGTTGTTGAGGTTGATCATCGTCGGGTCGCCGTCGAACGCGCGCTGGATCACCGCCCAGTATTCCTCGTCGTCCGGTGCCCCGGCGCGCGAGCCGGAGGCTTCCGCCTGCACCAGGTAGCGGATGGCCTTGGGTGAGAACATCGGTGCGGCAACAGCGAGCGAACGAACGAAGGTTCGGCGATCGACCATCATGGGCTCGGTGGCGGAGTAGATTGGATAATGGGGGTCTGGCGCCCGAACGGCCAGCGCCAGACCCTGGACGCCGTGCCTCCGTGCCGATCAACCGGTCCCGATCAATCACATGCTCCTCATCCTGATCTTTGCGCTGCAGCAGCCGGCGCAGCAGCCCGTGGCGCCCCCGGTGGCGCCCCCGCCCCCCGCAGTCGTGAGGCCCGCCTCCCCCATTGCCCGGGTGCAGGTAGAGCCGGGCGACGTCGCCGTGCAGGCGGGCGACACGGTGCGCCTGCGGGCCGTGGCCTACGACTCGGCCGGCCGCGCGATCCCCAGCGCCACCACGAAGTGGTTCCAGGCCGGTCATGGCTTTGAGGGCCGCGTGAGTGACGACGGGCTGGTCACGGCGGGATCCACCGGGACCATGCGCATTGCGGCGGTCACCAGTGTCGCCGGCAGCAAGCCGACCACCACCTTCACCCGCATCACCATCCTGTCGCCGCCCGCGGCGCGCATCGCGGTTGAACCGGTCGTGAAGCGGCTGTACGCGGGGCAGGCGCTTTCGCTGAGCGCCGTGCCGTATGCCGCGAACAATGACCGGCGTTACGACCCGGTTTCCTGGGAGTCCGATGCGCCGGGCATCGTGTCGGTCACTCCCTCAGGGCGCATCACGGCGCTGCGCGCGGGCCGCGCCACCGTGACGGCGCGTGCGGGCCGCGCCAGCCAGGCGATGCCCCTCGTGGTCGAGGCCAGCCCGGCGGCGGCCCTCGTGCTGACGCCGGTGGACACGTCGGTGCGCACCGGTGACGTGGTGCGCCTGGGCTTCACGGCGCGCACCGCGGCGGGCAAGCGCCTGCCTGACGTGCTGCCGGAGTTCCTGGTGAGCCCCGGCGGCGGGGCGGTGGACCCGGACGGTGCCTTCGTGGCGAGTGAGCCCGGCACCTACCGTATCGTGGCCTCCTTTGCCGGCCGCACCGCGGAGGCCACGGTAACGGCGCGCCCGCGCGACGCGGTCCGCCCCACCACCGTCGTGGGGCGGCTGCCGGTCGCGAGCTTCATCTCCACGGAGTTCTGGCTCCACCCGGATGGCCGCCACGGGTATCTCGCCACGCTGGGCGACCGGCTCTATGCCGTGGACCTCGGCGATCCCGCAAAGCCCGTCATCACCGACTCGGTCATGGTGGACGCGCGCGTGATCAACGACGTGATGAGCACGGAGGACGGCAAGTTCGGCGTGATGACGCGCGAGGGCGCGAGTTCCCGGAAGAATGGCATCGTCGTGCTGTCGTTCGAGGATCCCGCACACCCGGTCCAGGTGGCGGAGTTCACCGAGACCGTCAGCGGCGGCGTGCATAGCACGTTCATCTATCGGGGCTACGTCTACCTCACCGACGACGCCACCGGATCGATGCGGGTCATCGATATCCGCGACCCGTACCATCCATCGCAGGTGGCGCGCTGGGAGACGCCCCGCACCGAGGCGGGACGCATGCTGCACGACATCGACGTGCGGGACGGCCTGGCCTACCTCAGCTACTGGAACGACGGCCTGGTCATCCTCGACGTCGGGAACGGGATCAAGGGTGGCAGCCCCGAGAATCCGCAGCTGGTGTCGCAGCTCAAGTACGACCTCAATGTGCTGTATCGCGATGTCGAGGCGGTGGGTGGGCCGGGCTTCATCCGCGGCACCCACACCGCATGGCGCAGCGGGCGCTACGTCTTCGTCGGCGACGAGGTCTTCTCCGCGAAGCCAGTGGGAACGCTCGGCCCCATCGGCCTCGGGCGGGCCTACGGACGACTGCACGTCGTGGACGTGTCGGACGTGCTGGCCCCGAGACTCGTGGCCTGGTACGAACCCAGAGACGGCGGCGCGCACAATGTCTGGGTCGCCGGGGATACGCTCTATCTCGGGGACTACCAGGGGGGCCTGCGGGTGGTGGACATCTCCGGCGAATTGCGCGGTGACCTGCAGCAGCAGGGGCGCGAGATCGCGCACGTTGCCACGGGGGACGCCCGGGGGCACGTGCCGAACGCGCCGCTTACGTGGGGCGCCATCTACCGAAACGGCAACATCTACGTTCCCGACATGAATTCGGGTCTCTGGGTGGTGAAGGTGGAGGGATCGGCCGTCGGGGTGCCATAGGGGCTGGGCGGCTATATTTGCCCCCCTCGATGGCAGCCCCCTCGCTGGGCGCCCCCTGGTCGGTTTCTCATCGGAGTCGGACTCAGATCATGACGCGCGCATTGATCGCTGCTGCTGTGCTGGCCATGCTCTGGACCCCGCGCCTGCACGCGCAGGCCCCAACCCAACCGCCAAAGAACTCGGGCGCAGGCCTGCCACAGGTCTACAAGCCAGAGCAACTGAGTCCGGTGCAGAAGCAGGCCCGCGATGCGGTGTCGACGCTGCGCGATTCAGTGGCCGCGGCCGGCGGTGCCCTGTCCGGGCTCGGCGCGGACGCGCCGACAACGTCGCTCCGGGTGCTGGAGAGCAGGGCGGCAACCGTCGTCGATCGCTGCGCCGCCGCGGAGCGGCAACGCGCGCATTCCGTCACGCAACTCTCCACCGCAGCGCTCACCGAGCCGGGCGAGATCAAGGCGCAGAAGGACATGCTGAAGCAGATGAGCATGCTGACGAAGCCGCTGGACCAGTGCCGGTCCACCTTCCAGCCGATGGCGCAGCTGGGCAAGGGTCAGGAGGTGCGCGACTACGGCCCGTCGCGTGCCAAGCCGATCCTCGCCGCATTCCAGCACTTCGACCAGTCGCTCAAGCCCTTCGCGACGGCGATGCAGATCCAGTTCCGGCCGATCATCAACAGTGCCGGAAAGGGTCCGCTCGACTGAGTGGACAACGTGGAGACTCTTGGCAGGCGCGTGTAAACATCATCCACACGCTGTGGACGGACTGGACAGGTGGTTTGGTGGATGGGGGTTAGCTCTCCACAAAGTGCACATGTTGACGTGGTGTAAGCCGAAGAAAATCAGGCACTTGCGGCGTTTCCGGCATCCCGTAGCTTAGGGTCACGCGCCAAGAGCTCGAGCACCGGAGCCTGTTTCCCGGCAGCAAGTTGTTGGTGGGTTCGAGCGGCCTCAGCCGGCTCGAACAGGTGGAGCCAGTCGCGCGCTCCATCCGCCCCGATGTGGCGCCTCGGGATGCAGTGCGAAGGGTTGGTCCGCGACCCGATCCGACTCGCAGCGCTTGTGTTGATGAACCAGGCAGGATGGCCATCCGGCCTGGGGATGGAAGCCGAAGCCCCGTGCGAGCCCTACGGTGACGTATCAGTCACCGATGGCCGACGGGAGAAGAACGGCGGCGGCAACGCTCCGACTTCGGGTAATCAGCATGGGGAACGGCCGACAGGGCTCCGGGCTCTGCGGCCGTTTCCGTTTTCGCTGGTCTGCCTCTGTGGGGTTGTGCCGGTGGACTGCATGGTTGCCGACAGCATGGTACGGTAGGTTCCATCGCATGGCCCTTCACGTGCTCATCGTGTCACCGGACGAGACGCGCCGCAATGCGCTGACGGCAGCACTGCTGGCCGCGGGGCACCGGGCCGCTGGAATGGAGAGTGGCGCGGTGGGGGCGGCGGCGCTCACTGAGCCGGGCCTCGACGCGGTGGTGGTAGACCTGCACGCGCCGGAACTGGACGGCGCTGCATTGCGGGCGCTGCTCGATCCCGCGATACCGGCCGAACCGGTCTCTCTGGAAGACGCCGAGCGGCGCCACATCGCCCAGGCGCTGCACTACACCGGCGGCAACAAGCGCCGGGCGGCGCTCCTGCTCGGCATCTCCCGCTCGACGCTGCTGCACAAGGTGCGCAAGTACCGCATCATCACGCCGCGCTCCTGACGATCCGCACCCGTCCGAGCCGCGATACGAAGACTTCGACCCGCGCCGCCCCCAGCGTGACGACATAGCGGGCATTCGCCGCCCCCATCGCCAGTCCGTTGGGCGCGTAGCTCGTTTCGGAGGGCGCGCTCATGAGTGTGGCGCCGTCCATCGCCGGCCCGGGGGCGCGCCAGCGGAGAGAGTCTCCCACCAGCACCACCAGCGAATCGGCGGTCAGGAGCACGCGGGCGACGCGCTGCTCATTGAGCGCCACGGCGCGTGCCCGGCCATGCGCGAGTGCGATGCGCGCGGCGGCCTGGCCGGCGTGAATCCCGTCGAGCGCGCCGCTCATGCGCGGCAGCGCCAGCCCGAGCAGGATGCCCAGGAGCGCCAGCACGATGGCGAGTTCGATCAGTGTGTGTCCCGTTCGGCGCATGGTCCATAGTAGGGCGGACGCGTTTGCGCCACGGCACCCTCCGCACGCAATCCGGCGCATTCCGGCGCGGTGGTCTTGCCGCGCGCGGCGCGGGCGCGCATACTGTTTTTCGTCGTTCATGTTGTCGCCCGTTCCCTGTGCACCTCCGGAGCCCTTCCCTGATCCATTCGCTGCCCGCACCGCGGTCGTGCCTCGCCTCAGCGCCCTACGGCCCGCGCTTCCCGACCGGGACGGTGGTCGCGTGACGGCGGGGTTGGCAACGCCTGCCGTGCCACAAGCCGCTGACCCGCTGGCCGTGTTGCGCGAGTACCGCACGCTCGCGCCATGGAGCCTGCGCGACCTGGCCGCGGTGGCCGCCGCCGTGCTCGAGGCGTCCGATGTCGTTCCGCTGAACGCGGCGGCACGTGCGCGCCCCACTGAGCGCACCATCCGGTTCTACGTTACGCGCGGCTTGGTCAGTGCTCCCGAGGGGCGTGGCACCGCCGCGGTCTATGGTTACCGACACCTGTTGCAGGTGCTGGCGATCAAGCTGCGACAGATGGAAGGCGCCACGCTGGACACGCTCTCGGCCGAGTTTGCCGGGATGACGGGTGATATCATCGAGCGTCGCGCGGCGGCGGCATTGGGCACGGCGCTCCCGTCGCCCGAGCGGCTTCCGCTGCTGCGCCCCGCCGGTCACGCGCGCGGCAAGGTGGGCCGGGCCATGCAGCAGTGGCTCTCGAGCTCGGTGCCGGGCCAGGACCGCGGCAGCAATTGCCGACGCGTGCCGCTGGCGCCCGGGCTGGAACTCATGGTTGACGAGCACCATCCGGTGCTACGCGCTGCGGGCGGCGATGCCGCGATCGCCGAGGCGGTGCGCCAGGCGCTGTCTCGCCTGGTCACCGGCGAGTAGTGCCCTCCCTACCGGCGAACCACACATGACTATCGCCTTCCTGGTCGTCCTGGCCGTCGTGGTGCTCTGGGTCATCAGCGCCTACAACGGCCTGATTGCGCTCAAGAACCAGGTGGCCAACGCCTGGAAGCAGATCGACGTCCAGCTCAAGCGGCGGCATGACCTGATCCCCAACCTGGTCAATGCCGTGAAGGGGCAGATGGACTTCGAGAAGTCCACGCTGGAGGCGGTCATCTCCGCGCGGGCGAAGGCGGTGGGCGCCGCCGGCGTGGCGGCAACGGCAAAGGCCGAGGGTGAGTTGTCGCAGGCGCTCGGGAAGCTGTTCGCGCTCGCCGAGAACTATCCCGACCTCAAGAGCTCGGCCAACGTGCTCCAGCTTCAGGAAGAGCTGAGCAGCACCGAGAACAAGATCGGGTTCGCCCGGCAGCTCTACAACGACGTCGCCACGCAGTACAACACGCGGCAGGCCCAGTTTCCCACCAATCTCGTCGCCGGCCTGGCCAAGGCGGCGCCATCCGAGCTCTGGGAGATCACCGATGCCGGCGAGCGGCAGGTTCCCACCGTCGATCTGTCGCTGAACCGGCCGGCCAGCTGAGGCAGTGACCGCGGGTCACGGCAACCTGTTCGAGGAGCAGGAGCGCAACCGGCGTCGCTCCTTCTGGCTCGTGACCATCTTCGTGCTGTTCTTCGGCTGGGTCGGCTTCGGCGGAGACCTGGCCCTCTGCATCCTCACGTTGACAGCCGAACCAGGCGCTTACCGGCATGTCGTCCCGTTCATCGGCGTGGTGGCGACGGTCGTTGCCGGGGGCATCGCCTGGTTCGCGTGGGAGAAGGGCGCCGACCGGGTGCTGTGGGCCACCGGCGCGTGGGAGGTCATCGAGCCGGCCACGCCGGAGCAGACGCAGTACGTCAACGTGGTGGAGGAGATGGCCATCGCCGCGGGCCAGCCGCGTCCCCGCATCTGGGTGGTGCCCGATCCCGATCCCAATGCGTTCGCGACCGGCCGGGATCCGCAGCACGCGCACATCGCGGTGACGGAAGGCCTGCTCGCTCGGCTCAACCGGGAAGAACTGCAGGGTGTCGTGGCGCACGAGATGGCGCACATCGCCAACTGGGACACCCGCCTGATGACGCTGCTGGCCGCGATGCTGGGTGCGATCGCGCTGATGTCCGACGGGATGGGGCGGATGACGCGCGGTGGCGTCCGCGTCGGCGGGAGCGGCCTGCGCGGCGAGGGGAAGGGCAAGGGCAACCCGCTTGGGCTCGTGCTGTTGGTGCTCTGGGTCTTCTCCCTCCTCATCGCTCCGGTGGTCTCGCGACTCCTCGCCATGGCGGTGAGCCGGAAGCGCGAGTTCCTGGCGGATGCCACGGGGTCGCAGTTCACCCGGAACCCGCTGGCCCTGGCATCGGCGCTGGAGAAGCTGGAGACGGAGCCCGCACCCACCCGGAGCATTACCCGGGGTGCGGCGCACCTCTGTATCGTGGATCCGGCGGAACGGAAGATGTCGGAACGGGGCGGTTTCGTGGGCGATGTCTTCGCCTCACATCCACCGATGCGGGAGCGGGTGGCGCGGCTGCGGGGCATGGGCTATCAGTCGTCGGTCGTCAGTCGTCAGTGAGTCGGCGGTTCACTCATGACTCACGACTCGCGACTCACGACTCGCCGTCATCCGAATCATCAAGGAACGTCAGCGCCTGCCGCCGCTTCACCACCGCCTCGAGTGCGCCGTGTACCCGCTCGTCCACCACGGCATTGATCAGGTCACGCATCCGCTCCACGGCCATGTCGGGCGGCATTTTTTCCTGATACGGACGCGCCGTGGTCAGCGCATCGAAGATCTCCACCGCCCCCACGATGCGCGCGCCGAGCGGGATCGCCTCCGCCTTGAGCCTGTCGGGGTAGCCGAAGCCGTCCCAGCGCTCGTGGTGGTTCCGCACGAAGCTGATGATGTCCTTCAGGTGCACCAGCGGGGCCAGGATCTGGCTGCCCACCAGCACGTGCTGCTTCACGTGGGCGTACTCGTCGTCGGTGAGCGGGCCCTGCTTGTTCAGCACTTCCTCGCGAATACCGATCTTCCCGATATCGTGCAGCCTGCCCGCCGTGCGAATCAACTCCACGTCTTCATCCGACAGGCCAAGCTCCGCCGCCACGCCCGCTGAGAGATCGGCCACCCGCGCCGAGTGACCGCGCAGGTAGGCATCCTTGGCCTCGAGGGCGTTGACCAGCGCCTCGAGCGTCGCGATGGACAGCCGCTCGAGCGTTTCCTGTTCCCGCCGCAGCTCCACCGACCGGAGGTGGACTTCGTCGCTCAGCCAGCGCGCAATGCGCGTGTCCTCCAGCGCCTTGTGCCGCCGCTGCAGGGCCCGGCTCACCGCGCGCGTGAGGTGATCGAGGTCGAGGGGCTCGGTGACGTAATCCATCGCCCCGCGCTGCACGCAGAGGGCGGCCGTGGTGGCGTCGTGTACTGCAGTGAGCATCAGGATGGCGAGGCTGGGCTCGAGCTCGAGCAGGGCAGGCACCAGCTCAATGGCGCTCGTGCCCGGCAGGTGCGTATCCAGGAGCATGGCCGCGACCTTTTCGCGGCGCACGATGTCGAGCGCCTCGGCGCCCGTGCTGGCGGTGAGAATGGAATGACCCTGGAGCCTGAGCTGGCGGGCAATCGCCGTGCGGACCGACTCCTCGTCATCGACGACGAGGATACTTGACTGGCCGTCGCTGAGAGGCAGGGTCACGTCGCGGGCTCCAGTGACGCAAGTGCTTGACGCAACGGAAGCTAAGTGTTCCCGTCCACGAACTCCACCTCCACCCGGTGCGGGATGATCCCCGCCGCCGCCGCCCGATCGAGCAGCAGTTGCACCGCAGCGCGTCCGCGCACGCCATAGTCCACCGTCCAGTCATTCACGTACATCCCGACGAACGTGTCAGTGCGCTCGTCGCCGATGCCACGATTGAAGCGCTTGGCGTGCTCCAGGGCGGGGCGGCGATTCGCCAGCGCGTACTCGATGCTCGCACGAAGGTCCCGCGCCACCTGGTTCATGGTGGCCGCGCCAAGGTCCCGGCGCACCACGTTGCCACCGAGCGGCAGCGGCAGGCCGGTGTCGCGCAACCACCAGGCGCCCATGTCCTCCCAGAGATGGAGCCCCTGGTCCTGGAAGGTGAGCTGGCCCTCGTGAATGAGCAGGCCCACGTCCACGTCGCCGCGCGCCACCGCGTCCTCGATGGTGTCGAACGGCATCACGACCTGTACCGTGTCGGGCTGGTAGAGGCGGAGCGCCAGGCAGGCGGTCGTGAGCGTGCCCGGAATGCCGACTCGCATGCCGCGCAGGGCGCCGCGCGGATCGCCCGGTGCCGGGACCTTCGCCACAAGGCGTGGACCGTAGCCGTCACCCATGGACGAGCCACTCGACAGCAGGGCGTACCTGTCAGCGAGGTACGCGTAGGCGTGGATCGATACCGCGGTCACCTCGAGCTCGGCGCTCAGCGCGCGCCGGTTGAGCGACTCGATATCCTGCAGTTCGTGCACGTACGTCAGGTCGCCGGTGTCGATCTTCCCCTCGGCGAGCGCATAGAACATGAACGCATCGTCGGAATCGGGGCTGTGGGCAACGCGAATGGTCGTGGTCATGCGTCCTCGAGGAGCGTTGTTTCTCCGTCTTCCGTCTAGCGTCTTCCGGTCAAGTACTCGTCGATGACAGGCTTGTGCTCGCTGTACTCGGGACGGTCGGCCCGGCCGATCTCCGCCTGGTAGTGGGCCATGAAATCCTTCCGGGCGGCTGCCGCGGTGGCAGCATCCCGTCGGCGATCGGCCACCTCGCCGCGGACGAGGTACCCGAACAGGTGATTCGAGTTCTGCGCCAGGATGGTGTCGGCGAGTGCCAGCGCCGCGGCATCCTGGCCTGACTCGGCGTAGAGCACGGCGGCATGGTAGCGAAGGTCGGCGGTCACCGAGTCCAGCATCCCGTACGCCAGGATGGCCATGGGCGTGAACTGCCGCGCCTGGGCGCTGTCTCCGGCGGCGGCGGCGCGCATCACGCGATCATAGAGCCGGTTGAACCGCTCCGCGGGCGACATGCTCGAGATGTCGGGCGGCGTGCCGGCCGGGCTCGTCGGCGCGTCACCGGCGTCTCCGCCCTGCGCTCCCGGCGCGGCATTGCCGACGTTCGGCATCCGGGCCACTTCCGGCGCGCTGTTGCGATTGATACCCAGGAACGCGATGTACGAGAGCCCGGCGATCACCAGGATGCCCGCGACGAGCCATGGCGTCCGGCTCTCGCGCGCCGGCGCTGGGGGACGGTCGGGGGCACCGCCGACCGCCACGCCACAGCGATGGCAGAATTTCGCAATGGGCGAGAGCCCGGCGCCGCACGCGGCACAGGTCCGCGGGCCGACAGCGGCTCCACAGCGATCACAGAATCGACCGGGAGCGTCGGTGCCGCAGACGGGGCAGGCGGGGACGGCTGGAGAGGCAGGCACGGGCGCGCAATGTAACCGCTGGCGGCTCCAATGGCACCGTATTACCGTGCAGGGCGATCGCCATTCGCGACCGGGCACGACTGGAGGGATATTGCAGCCATCGCGGAACACGCCTGAGCCCCTTCCGGCCGATGACCCGCTGGGCCGCTCTCTCGGAGAGCTTGCGCGGGGAGAATCGCGCTGGACCGTTTTCCTGGAGACCCGCCCACACCCACGGGGCACCGGTCTTCGCCACAATACGCTTCAGGGCCGGCTCCACTTCGTGGACCAGGTTCAGGTCCAGCGGAGCACTGGGTGGATCTTCACCGAGTGGACCGACGCCGATATCGTCAACCGATTCAACGAATTCAGCGCTGCGGAGCTTTGGCTGCTGCTCGACAGCCTGGCCTGACCCGCTGACAGCGAGGGGCCATGGGACTGGGACGCGCGCGCCGCAGTGACCGACCGAGCCTGGACGAGTTTCCGACTGACCTGACCGGGGCCCGCAAGGGTGACATCCGCGAGCTGGCCGAGCGGTTCGGTGTCGATTTCCTCCGGCTGCAGTTCACCGACATTCTCGGGGTCAACAAGAATGTCGAGGTTCCGCCCAGCCAGTTCGAGAAGGCGCTGGACGGCGAGATCATGTTCGACGGGTCCTCGATCGAGGGGTTTGTGCGGATCGAGGAATCGGACATGCTCCTCAAGCCCGATCCCACGACCTTCCGCATGCTGCCCTTCGACGAGGAGGGCGGGCGGGTTGCCCGGCTCATCTGCGACATCCACCGCCCTGACGGGGCGCCGTTCGACGGCTGTCCGCGGCACACGCTGAAGCGCCAGATCGCCCGCGCCCGGAAGCTCGGTTTCGAGATGATGGCGGGGTGCGAAGCCGAATTTTTCCTCTTCGAGAAGGCGCCCGACGGCGCGCCCACCACCAGCACCCACGATCTCGCCGGGTACTTCGACCTGGGCCCGATGGACAAGGGCGAGGAGATCCGCCGTGTCATCGTGGATTGCCTCGAGCTCATGGGCTTCGAGGTGGAAGCGGCACATCACGAGGTGGCGCCGGGCCAGCACGAGATCGACTTCCGCTATGCCGGGGCGCTCGTTACCGCCGACAATCTCGCCACCTTCAAGCTGGTCGTGCGCCAGGTGGCCAACCGGTACGGGTACGTCGCCTCGTTCATGCCGAAGCCCATCGAGGGCGTGGCCGGTAGTGGCATGCACACCCACCAGTCACTGTTCCGTGGCAGCGAGAACGCCTTCTTCGACGCCGACGCCGAGAACCAGCTGTCGAAGGTGGCGCTGCAGTACATCGAGGGGATACTGCAGCACGCGCGCGGGTCGTGCGCCATCACCAACCCGCTCGTCAACAGCTACAAGCGCCTCGTGCCCGGGTTCGAGGCGCCGGTCAACGTGGCCTGGTCGATGCGCAACCGGTCACCCCTGGTGCGCATTCCCGACCGTCGGGGAATCGGTACCCGCTGCGAAAATCGCATGCCCGATCCGGCCGCGAACCCCTACCTGGCGCTCGCGGTGCAGCTGGCCTCGGGGCTCGACGGCCTCGAACAGGAAATGGCCTGCCGCGAGGCGGTGCACCGGAACATCTTCCGCATGACCTATCGCGACCGGCGCAAGTACCGCATCGACGAGCTGCCCCGCGACCTGCACGAGGCACTTGAGTACCTCGAGAAGGACGACGTGGTCAAGGCGGCACTGGGCGAGCACATTACCGAGCGGTTCATCGAGGCGAAGGAGAAGGAGATCGAGTCCTTCAACGCCCATGTGAGCCGCTGGGAGATCGAGCGGTACCTCGGCCGGTACTGAGCGCCCGCCGTGCGACCCGCCGGCATTCTCTGCGACCTCGAAGGCACCCTCTATTCGGGTGACACGCCACTCCCCGGGGCGACGCGGCTGGTTCCCGCGCTCCGCGCGCAGGGTATCCCCTTCCGATTCGTCACCAACACCACCAGCCGGTCGCGCCGGCTGCTCGTGGCGCGCCTGGCGGCGATGGGCATCGCGGTCTCGATGGACGAGATCGTGAGTGCGCCGATTGCCGGCGCCTCGCTGGCGCGCGAACACGGGCATCGGATCGTCGCCCCGTTCCTTGCGGAGGCGGTGCTGGAAGACCTCGAGGGACTCGAGCTGTGTGGAGGAACCGTCGCGCGGGCGGGAGGCCGCCCGACCGCCATCATCTTCGGCGACCTCGGCGAGCACTGGAGCTACGGCCTGTTGCAGCAAGCATACGAGCACCTGCGGGACGGCGCCGAGTTCATCGCCTGCTCGTGCGACCGGGTCTATCGCAAGGCCGACCGGCTCGTGCTCGACGCCGGGCCGTTCGTCGCGGCGCTCGAGTACGCCAGTGGCCGCACGGCACAACTCGCGGGAAAGCCGGGTCCGGTCATCTATGACACGGCGATCCGCCAGCTCCAGCTGCCCGATGCGGTGCGCGCGCAGGTGGTGATGATCGGTGACGATATGCATTCCGACATTGCCGGCGCGCAGCAGGCGGGACTCGTTGCGTGGGCCGTCGAGACAGGCAAGTTCTCCGCCGCCGCCGCCGTCCGTGCAGGGATCGCCCCCGACCGCATCATTCCCGGGCTCGAGACGCTGCTGGCGGAACTAGGCGCGTGATCGCCCGCCCGGCGGGGCTCGTCGCCGCATTCCTGCTGCTGGCCGTGCCTCTCGCCGCGCAGGACGCTGAGCCGCCTGCGGGTGTACCCGTCGTGCAGTACCTCGACATCGTCCGGGAGGATATCGCCGACAGCAACGAGACCGGCTTTGCCGCAAAGGCGGCGAACGCGCTGCATGTCCGCACGCGCCAGCGCGTGGTGGAGCGCGAGGTGCTGCTCAAGCCGGGCATGCCATACGATTCGATCCTCGCGGCTGAAACCGCGCGGAACCTCCGGGCCCTCGGCATCTTCCGGGACGTCCTGGTGGACACGGTACGGAGCGACAGCGGGCTCACCCTTCGCGTGGTGACGAAGGACGGCTGGAGCACCTTTCCGATCTTCAACATTACGACCGCGGCGGGACAGTCCGCGTTCGCCCTCGGGGCCGCAGAGGGGAACCTCCTCGGCCTGGCGGCCCTCGGGCTGATCCGCTACAGCAGCAATCCCGACCGCACCGCGTGGCTGTTTGCGTTCCGGCAGCCCCGCCTCTTTGCGGGGCGCGTCAATCTTGGACTTTCCGTTGAGGAGCGCTCCGATGGCCGCGCCATCGCCGGCCAGCTCGGCATGCCGTTCTACTCCATTGCCAGTCGCTGGGCCCTGGGCGGTGACGCAACCTACTTCGACGGGGATGTCCTCGTGTTCGCCGACGGCGTCCTCACGCCGGACCAGACGCTGTCGCGCCAGTACACCCTCGTGCGCGTGGACGGAGCGAAGGCGCTCAAGGCGTCGCCCAGGGGATACGTGCGGGCCGGTGTCACCGCCCAGCTGGAATCGAATTCATTCCTCCCGAGCCCCGTCACCGTGCCACGCATCGATACGACGCAGGTTGCCGTCGGTGCCTATGTCAACGTCCTCCGCGCGCGCTTCGCCCTCGTGCGCAACGTGCGCAGTTTCGGGAGGGAGGAAGACTTCGCCATCGGCCAGAACGTTCGCGTTGGACTGCTCGCCGCCCCCTCGGCGTTCGGCTATGCGGTGAACGGCGTCGGCCTGCAGCTTGCCGCCTCGACCGGATTCCGCTTTCCGGGCGGGCTCGCGCAGCTGAGTGCTACGGCCAATGGTCTTGTCACCGGTTCGGGTGTCGACTCCGGGTCGGTCGTGCTCAAGGGAAACCTCGTCGTCCAGCCAGATACGAAGAACGCGATCATCGTCGGCGGCTTCGTGGGCCGGCAGAAGAATCCGGTGCCCGGACGCCAGTTCGACCTGGGCCTGGTGTATGGACTACGGGCCTATCCGCTGCATGCGTTTGTGGGCGACCGGGGGTTCCTGGTCGCCGCGGAGTATCGCTGGACCTTCACGGAGAATTTCGGCGGCCTGCTTGGCCTCGCCCTCGGCACATTCGTGGACTACGGTGGTGCATGGTATGCCGGGGAGTCACCGCGCACCGGCACGGACCTGGGTGCCGGGCTGCGCTTCGGTCCGAGTCGCTCGGCCAGTCCGGTCCTGTTCCGGCTCGACGTGGCCTATCGCTTCGAGGCGGCGCCGTTCACGGCCGGGTGGTCGATCGTCTTCGGCGAGGGATTCACGTTCTAGGACGTGAGGACGTGAAGCGTTCACGAGCTCGCCATGACATTAGATTGTGGAACCCCTTAACCTCAGGCCTATGACCACACCCGAAGCACAGGCGCCTGCGTCAGCACCCAAAGCCAAGCGACGCCGCTGGCCGGTTGTCATCGCCACGTTCCTGATCGTTCCCCTGCTCCTGTCCGCGATCTACACCTTCTTCGTGGTGACCTGGAGCTACTCCGAGGGCGGGCGCGCCGGTACGCTGCAGAAGTTTTCGCGCAAGGGATGGATGTGCAAGACGTACGAGGGCGAACTGGCGATGTACGTGGTTGGCGGGGTCGCACCGCAGATCTGGTACTTCACCGTTCGCGACGAGTCGATCGTCCGCCAGATGAGCGATGCGGTGGGCCAGAAGGTCCAGGTGCACTATTCCGAGCATCGCGGCGTGCCGACCGGCTGCTTCGGGGACACGCCCTACTGGGTCGACCAGGTCAAGGTTGTTACCGAGTAAGACTCATTGAGCATCCAGCCCGAAGACCTGGCCAAGCGGCTCCTGCGCTCCGAGTGGGAGCGCCTGTCCCATCACGAGCGCGCCGTCATCACCAAGGTGCTGGAGCGTATCCGTCCGCAGCGTGACATCCACGAGGAATATCAGGACCAGCGCACGTTCGGCGAGCGACTGGCAGATAAAGTTGCTGCGCTCGGCGGTTCGTGGGCGTTCATCTCGATCTTCTTCCTGTTCCTGATCGGCTGGACCATCCTCAATGTGGTGATCCTGGGGCGCTGGGGCCGGGCGTTCGATCCCTATCCGTTCATCTTCCTCAACCTCATCCTCTCGATGGTGGCGGCCATTCAGGCCCCGATCATCATGATGTCCCAGAACCGGCAGTCGGTGGTGGACCGCATGGCGGCAGCGAACGATTACGAAGTGAACCTGCGGGCCGAGCTGGGTGTGCGGGCGCTGATCGACCGGCTGGATGAATTGCAGCGGGCTCACCAGCAGCAACTCGAGTTGCTGGGCCGGATCGCCGTGAACACGGGAAGCGCACCTCCATCGCCGCCATGAAACGGCTTCACGCCCCCCTCTAGCATCTCTCCCGGTTCGGCCGTATTGTATACTCAGTCTTCGGTTTTTGTTCGGTTTAATGCTGCCATCCGCGCACAGGCGGAATCCTTCGCTGTCTCCATAAGCCAATAAAAGACAATTACTTATGCAGATAGCTCAGCTTCGCTCCCGGCTCGAACAGGTTATCGCCCCGCCGCCGGTGGCGGCCGACGCCATCCCCACCGGATTCCAGGAACTCGATGAAGCGCTGGGCGGCGGAATTCCGCGCGGGCGGCTCACGGAGTTGATCGGCCCCCTCGGCGCGGGCACGGCAACGCTGGTCCGCGGGCTGGTTGGCGCCGTGTTGACCCGGGGGCAGGGTGTCGCATGCATCGATGCCTCGCGCACCCTCGATCCGGCTGACTGGGCATTACTCGACTGTGCCTTCCTCCGTGTGGTGCGACCGCGCGATTCCGCGCGAGGGGCCTGGTGTGCCGATGTGCTGCTGCGCAGCGGGGCGTTCACGCTCGTGGTGCTCGACCATGCCCCGCCACTCACGCGGCAGGTGGCGCTTCGCCTTGTCGGTCTCGCGCGCGACCGGGACGCGGCGTTCGTCGTGGCAGGCGAGGGGTCGGTGTCACAGGTGGGCGGGGCGGTGCGGCTGGAGGTGAAACGCCGATGGGGTGGAGGCAGCCAGCGGCGGCTATCCGAGCTGACCGTTCTTCGCGGCGGGCTTCGTACCACCATTGAGGTTCCCAGTGTCATCCAGCATCCGCGTCGCCTGTGTGCGCATCCCGAAGTTCCCGATCGGCGCGGTGTGGCTGGAGGACGGTAAGGGGGTTCACTGGGACCAGCGCCCCCTGGCGCTCATCCGTGGCGATCGCGTGGCCCTCGCCACGACACAGGCCGCCTCACACGGCATCCGGCACGGCATGTCCATCCCTGCGGCGCGAGCGATGTGCGCCGGGCTGGAGGTGCGGCCCTGGGACGACCGCGCGATCGGCCGGGCCATGCACCGGGTAACAGCCGCGTGCCTCGCCCTCAGCCCGCAGGTGACACCGGCGCGTCCAGGTTTCTGGTGGATCGGTGCGCATGGGCTCGAGGGTCATGGTGGCGAGGACAACCTCATCCGATCGCTCCTCGCATGCGCCCGGCGCTGGCACCCTGGTGCCCGCGTGGCCGTGGCGTCGAGCTGCATCGCTGCCTCGGTGGCTACCTGGCTTCGCGGTACCGGCCGCCTCGTGCCGCGTGGCGAAGACCAGGCGCTGCTCGCCCAGGCGCCGCTCTCCCTCCTTCCCATGCACACCGAGTTGCGCGAAACCCTCGCGGCACTGGGCCTGGGGACGGCGGGGCAGCTCGCCGCCCTCGATCCCGGCGATGTCGAACAGCGCTTCGGTCCCGCCGGACTCGCGGCCTGGCGCCTGGCGCGGGGCGAGGACCAGCGGCGGCCCACCCTCACGCGTCCCGTGCCCGACGATACCGTCGCCATCGAGCTTCCAACGTCCGCCGAGACACGTGAGCCGGTGCTCTTCCTGGTGCGCGCGGCGCTGGGGCGGCTGATCACGCAGGTCGCGAGCGACGGGATGGCGGTGGCGGCGCTGGAAGTGGAACTGATGCTCGATGTGTCGCCGGCCCGGTCGGTAGCGCGACGCATGACCCTGGCATTCCCGCTCGCCCGCCTGGAACCGCTGTTCGAGCACTGCCGGGCGGTGCTCGAGGACTGGGCGCTCGAGGCGCCGGTGCTCGGCGTTGTCGTGCGCATCACCGAGCGCGCCAGGCCTGCCGCTGCGCAGGGCGACCTGCTGCGCACCGGCTGGCGTGATCCTGCCGCGGCGGAGGCGGCGTTCGCCCGCCTCCGCGCGGCGCTCGGTGCCGATGCCGTGGTGCGCCCTGCATCCCGCGATGGATTCGCACCTGAGCGACGTGGTGCCTGGGAGGAAGGGCGCGATCGGGAGGCGAAGTCACCTGCCGCCTTGCCGCCTTGTCATCCTGCCGCTCCTCATCCTGCCGCTCCTTTGCGCCTGCTCGAGCCACCGGAGCCGGTCGAGGTCGCGCCCGACACCAGCGCTTTCACCTGGCGCGGACGGCGCTGGCCCATCACCGAGCGGGGCAGCGTGGAGCGGCTCTCCGGCGACTGGTGGGCGTCCCCCTATGCCCGTGACTACTCCTCCTGGACCAGTGAGGGAACGGCGTTCGTGGTGTTCCTGAGCGGGGAGACGTGGAATGTCCACGGGTGGTATGACTGACGCCGTCCAGCCATCCGATTACGTCGAGCTGCACTGCCACTCCTGCTTCTCGCTGCTCGACGGGGCGACCTCGCCCGAGGGGCTGGTCGATCGCGTCCACATGCTGGGCCAGCGCGCGCTGGCGCTCACCGACCATGCCGACCTGGGTGGTGCCGTACGGTTCTCCGAGGCAGGGCGCGCGCGGGGCGTGGAGACGATCGTCGGGGCCGAACTCGACATTTCCTTTCCTGCCGCCTTGCCGCCTTGTCATCCTACCGCCGTCGTCCTGCTCGCCGAGTCCAGCACCGGCTATGCGAACATTGCCACCCTTGTCACACGCGCGCGCATGGATTGCCCGCGGGGCGAGCCCGCCGTTCCGCTCGACCTGCTCGCGCGCCATGCCGATGGCGTCACCGCGCTCACTGGTGGCCCGCGAGGATGGCTGCCGTCACATCTCGCGGCCGGCAACGTGGAGGGTGCGCGCCATGCGGCGCGCGCGCTCCACGATATCTACGGCGACCATCTCGTCATCGAGTGCTGGGATCACGGACTTCCCGAGGAAAAGGCCCTCGTTGCCCAGCTCATTCCGCTCGCCGCATGGCTCGGCGTGCCATGGGTCGTGGCGAATGACGTGCGCTACGCCCGCCCGCAGGATCGCCGGGTATACGACGTGCTCGCGGCGCTCAGGCACAAGAGGACCCTCGACCAGATGGGCACGCGCCTCCGTCCCAATGGCGAGTGGTACCTCAAGTCGGCAGCGCAGATGGCGCGCCGCTGGCGCCATGCCCCGGCAGGGGTGCGTGCCACCCGCGCCGTGGCAGAACGGTGTGCCTTCCGCCTCGAGCAGCTGCGCCCGACGCTGCCGGCGTTTGCCCTGCCGCCTGGTGTCGGGGAGGATGAGTACCTGGAGCGGCTGGCCATGCAGGGCCTCGAGGAGCGCCTCTCTCACGACTCACGACCCACGACTCACGACTCGTCGGCCCATCGCACCCAGCTGGCCCACGAGCTCACCATCATCGCGCGCCTGGGGCTCGCCGGCTTCTTCCTCATCGTCTGGGACATCGTGCGCTTCGCGCGGCGTAACGGCATCCTCTGCCAGGGGCGCGGCTCCGCCGCCAACTCCGTGGTCTGCTACTGCCTGGGCATTACTGCGGTCGACCCGGTGAGGATGAATCTTCTCTTCGAGCGGTTCCTGAGCGAGGAGCGCGCCGAGCCGCCCGATATCGACCTCGATATCGCGCATCGCGAACGGGAACGGGTGCTCCAGTACGTCTATGAGCGCTATGGGCGCGAGCATGCGGCGATGGTGTGCGAGCAGATCAGCTGGCGGGGGCGCAGCGCCGTCCGCGACACGGCGCGCGTGCTCGGCTTCAGCGTGCAGCAGGCCGGGGCACTCGCGGCGTTCAGCGACCGGTTTTCCGCGAAGGCGACGGTCGACACATCCGTCTTCACCAAGGCCGGCCTCGACCCGGCCGACCCGCGTGTTGCCCTGCTCGCCGACCTGGTCGCGGGCCTGCACCAGTTGCCACGGCACCGCTCCATCCATGTCGGCGGCTTCGTCCTGACCCGTGAGCCGCTGTCGCGCATCGTGCCCATCGAGCCGGCGTCGATGCCGGGCCGCACGGTGATCCAGTGGGAAAAGGACGACCTCGGTCCCGTCGGCCTGGTGAAGATCGACCTGCTCGGGCTCGGCATGCTCACGCTGCTGCAGGATTGCCTGCTCTACATCAATCGCACGCGCGGGGTGTCGCTCGATCTCGGCACCATCCCGGTGGACGACCAGGCGGTGTACGACGACCTCTGCCGCGCCGATACCATCGGCCTCTTCCAGGTGGAGAGCCGCGCCCAGATGAACACCCTCCCGCGCCTCAAGCCGCGCGCGTTCTACGACCTCGTCGTCGAGGTGGCGCTCATCCGTCCCGGGCCCATCCAGGGAGACATGGTGCACCCGTTCCTCCGTCGCCGTGCGGGACTCGAGGAGGTCACCTATCCCCATCCCTCCCTCGAACCGGCCCTCAAGCGCACCCTTGGCATTCCGCTCTTCCAGGAGCAGGGTATGCAGGTCGCTATCGCAGCGGCAGGGTTCACGCCCGGTCAGGCCGATGAGCTGCGCCGCGCCATGGGACACAAGCGTTCCCACGAGCGCATGGCCGGGATCGCCGACCAACTGGTGGAGGGGATGGCGAAGAACGGCATCGATGCCGACACGGCGCGACGGATCTACCAGCAGATCAGCGCCTTCGCCGACTACGGATTTCCCGAGAGCCACGCCGCGAGCTTCGCGCTGCTGGTGTATGCCTCGGCCTGGCTCCGGCACTACTACCAGCCCGAATACACGGCCGCGATCCTCAACGCGCAGCCGATGGGCTTCTATTCTCCCGGGACACTGGTGGAGGATGCCCGCCGTCACGGCGTAGAGGTGAGGCCGGTGGATGCGCTGCACAGCAGCTGGGACGCGAGCCTCGAGCGCCGTGACTCACGACTCACGACTCACGACTCTCCTGCCGTGCGACTCGGTTTCCGCTCCATCCGCGGACTCGGCTCTGCCGCACGCGAGAAGATCGAGCGCGCCCTCAATGAGCGGCCGTTCAGCACCGTAGCCGATGTGGTGAGCCGCACTGGACTCGACCGCGGCGCGCTGCGCGCGCTCGCGGAAGCGGGAGCGCTCGACAGCCTGGTGCAGCATGAATCACCCGAGCGTCGCCGGCGCATGGCATTGTGGGAAGTGCTGCGCGCCGAGCGCGGGGTCGCTGGTCCTTTTGCCACCTTGCCGCCTTGCCGCCCTGCCGCCTTCCTGCCACCAATGACGCCGTACGAACTGACCGAAGCGGATTATCGAATGACTGCCCTCTCACTCAATGGGCATCCGATGGCACATCTTCGGAAGGAAATGCGGCGCATCGGCGTTACGGCGGCGAATGACCTGCTTCCTCCTGCCGCCCTGCCGCCCTGTCATCCTGCCGCTCCCAGGGACGGAGCGACGGTTCTCGTCGCGGGGCTCGTCATCTGCCGCCAGCGCCCCGGTACCGCCAAGGGGTTTGTCTTCCTCACCCTCGAGGACGAAACCGGGCTGGTGAACGTCATCGTGACGCCAAAGCGCTTCGAGCAGCAGGCGCTGCTCATTGCGCGGAGCCCCTTGCTGCTGGTACGCGGGACCTTGCAGATCGAGGGGCGTGTGGTGAACGTGCGCGGGGAGGAGTTCCGCCTCCTCAACGCTCCCGTGGGCGCCGAGCATGCCCGCCGACACGATTTTCATTGAGGAACTCTTCCTGCACCGACCCCCGGCACGACACTTGTCGTACCTGCTGCTCGCCCTCGCAGGCACGACCATGCCGGCGCTCGCCGCGGCCCAGGATTCCACCGAAACAACCGTCCCGCGTACGGTCGCCAAGCCCCATGCCATCAAGTGGTGGGAAGTGGGCGCGGTCGTTGGCGCCGGCCTGCTCACCATGGCGGTGGTGGATGGTCCGGTCCAGGAATGGTCGTCCGATCCCACGCACGGCAGCCAGACCGCCGACGACTTCTCCACCGCGTTCAGGTATTTCGGTCAGTGGCAGGTCGTTGCGCCGGTCACCGGCGGGCTGATCATTGCGGGCCTGGCGGCGAAGAAGCCGGGGCTTGTTCACAGCGGCCTCCGGGTGGGTGCCTCGGTCCTCCTCGCCGGCACGCTGACGGGGGTGTTCAAGTATTCCCTTGGCCGTGTGCGGCCGTACGACACCAACGAGGTCTGGGACTACCAGCCGTTCAGCGGCAATACCTCGATGTGGTCAGGGCACACCGTGCTGGCGTTCTCCTTCGCCACGGCGCTCGCCCAGGAAATCCACCGCACCTGGGCTACCGTGGGTCTCTACACGCTCGCCACCGGCACCGCGTGGTCGCGCGTGTACGACAACCAGCATTGGGTGAGCGACGTGGTCATCGGGGCGGCGGTAGGCATCGCATCGGCCAAGCTTGCGACGGGGCGCTGGACCATCTTCGGGCTGCGGGCACCCGTGCCACTCGCGACGCCGGACGGACTCGGCCTGATGTGGCACGGGACATTCTGACCGGCTGAACGCTAGGCCTCCACCCGCCATGGGTGGGTGTACACCGTGTGCGATTCCTTCCGCGTAAATCCGCAGAGCGTCAGGTTGGCCTGATGCGCCATCCGAACGGCGAGTGCCGTTGCGCCGGACACCGTCACCAGCAGGCTCGCGCCCAGCATTGCCGTCTTGTGCACCATCTCGAAGCTGGCACGGCTCGTCACCACCACGAATCCGGCTTGCGGATCGATGCCGCGCGTGAGCACGGCGCCGATGAGCTTGTCGAGCGCGTTGTGTCGGCCCACGTCCTCGCGCACCAGCGACACGTCGCCGTCGAAGCCGGCCCAGCCGGCGGCGTGCACCGCCCCCGCGGAGCGATTCAGCTCCTGCTGTGCCACCAGCCCGTCGAGTGCGCGGTGAATGATCGTGCCCGATACCGCCCTGCCTTCGGGCACTTCGGATACCGGGCGCAGTACCGCATCCACGCTGTCGCTGCCACAGACACCGCAGCCGGTCCGGCCGGAGAGCCGGCGGGTGCGGCCGTTGATGACCTCCATGCACTCCGGCGCCACCGTGGCCTGCATCTCCATGCCCCGCTCGTGCGGCACGCACGCAATAGCCAGCATGTCGGCCGACGACCGGATGAGGCCCTCGGTGATGCTGAAGCCCAGGGTGAAGTCGATGAGGTTGGTGGGCGTGGCCATCATGACGACATGCGGGATGTCGTTGTACACGATGGTGACCGGCGCTTCCTCGGCCACCAGGTCCTCGCGCTCGGTACGGACGCCGCGATCCCAGCGAACCACATGATGCGGAATCAGCGGCTCGGCGGTGCCGAGCCGCAGCAGGGCATCGGGTTGGGTGAGCCAGTCGGTGTGGGCGTTCATGCTCTTCTCCTTCCCCTGAATCCTAACCGGGGTCGAGAAGGCGCCGAGTCCGGAACGAACAACGCCCCTGCCGAAGCAGGGGCGTTGGCTCTTGGCCTCTGGGTCAACGCGCTGTGTCTAGTCTTCTTCCGGGAACGTCGTGTCAACGTCGACGAAACCGATCACGCCAGATGTCGGCGTGGCGATCACGCGCTGGACGGCCCGGCAGGAGGTCTGCCCGCCGACCGGGGGGCACGGGTTGTCGACAATCCAGCGACCAGGGCTCACCACCCCGGTCCCGGGCACCGTGACCCTTGTGTTCTCGAGGGCGCCAGGAAGATTCAGGCTGAAAGAGACCTCCTGTCCAACAGCCGGCTCTCCATCCGGGAACTCGACAAAGAAGGCCGGATCCGGGGTTACCACGGCAACGACGAAGTCGGTGCCATCGATATTGACGACTCGCTGCTCAATGGTGTATTCGAGTTCCAACGCGGTCACGGTCACCGCGGTCGACGGCGGCGGCGGCGTCAGCGGCGTACCCGTCGTGTTGTCTTCGCAGGAGGCAAGAAGGCCCACGGCCGCGAATGCAACCAGAGATCGACTGACGATTCGATGAAGCATGCTCGGTTCTCCCTCATTGGGTAAGACGATCCCGCGAGTCAGGCAGCCCGCCGATCCGTGGGTCGATTTGGAGGCCGGGCCGGGAACGCAGCGTGCGACAATCCCGTCGGCATCACGCGAAAGTTGTTCTGTGACGAACAGAAATCTGTTGTTGGACCGGGTTGGATACTGACAAGCTACCGCCCGGGTACAGGCACCGCAAGACGGGAGCATGGGAGCGAAAGCTTCAGTTCGCAACGGCTTGGCTCGGCAGGCCGCAGTCACATTCACCGCACGAGGCCCCTCGTGCGTTCCAACTAGCAACACTCAACATGAGGCGGCGATCGTTGCTGAGGCAGCGCAGGGTGAAGTACCTTTGCCGGCACTGCATCAGGGCCGGCAACACCCCGGCGCCGTAGCCAAGTGGTAAGGCAGAGGTCTGCAAAACCTCCATCACCGGTTCGACTCCGGTCGGCGCACCCCCAGAAGAAGATCCGTAACTCGCGACCCACGCGTCACTTACGTGAGCCGCTGCGCTCGCTCCGCGAGACGCATCGGCGACGTTATTCAGCCCGCCTGCTTCCCATTGCTTCCCATTGGTGGCACCGCCTCGAGGGTGCTTCCCGAGCCGCCCGGCCTGCAGCTACCATGGGCGATCCTGCCACCAACTCCGGCCGGCTCCAGCCCCCCCCCCGGCGTGGCCTCCTTCGCTCGGCGGACGCGGCCGGGTAGGGTGTCCCGACCCTCACCTCTGGATGCTGCATGCCGAAGATTATTGACCCCGCCGTCCGCGCCGAGGCGCTGCGCCTCCGCCTTGAGGAGCGGCTGAGTTTGAAAGAGATTCAGGCGCGCCTCGCACAGCCTGTCGCCAAAGGCACCCTGTCGATCTGGCTCCGGGCGCACCCCCTGACGGAGCAGGAACGGCTGGTCCGGGCGCGGGCCGGTGTCGAACGGACACGGGCCTGGTTGGCGGAGGATCCGGCGAGGCGCCGAGCGATCTATGAGAAGCGCCGGGTCAACCGTTATTGGAGACTCGGACTTGGCCGGAGAAGTGAGTAGCGGAGCGGGCATGCGTGGTGGAGCAATCGTGCGCGGAGCGGGCCACGGGGCGGCTCTCTTGCTGGCCACTGCAGGCGTTCATCGAATGCGAGTTCCACAAGTGAATGGCTGACCGCGCTCGAGAGTGACCTCAGAGCATCCACCAGTCGCTATTCTAGATCAATACTGCCTCGGGGGCGTCCCACAGGCGGGTTAATGAATTCATGGCTCGGCGCTCCGTACTTTGGGGCTTCTCGGCGTCTCGTCCGCTGATTGCGGGGACCCCGCCTGATTACGCGCTTGCCACCGCTTCCCGGCGTCCGCGTCAATTCGGATGTAAGCCTCTCTCGCCAATCAGCCTTCCCATTCTCGGTTGGCGGCCACGCGCTACAACAGCGCTACGGTGGTATAGGTCGATCGACCTATGCCAAGCGCCGTCCTCGTATGTCTTCTTGTGCCTGCTTGCGCGAAGGCCCCGCGAGAGGCTGTTGACGAATCACTATCTCGGCCTCCTGGGCCTGGGTCCGCTGGCTTCGGGGTGCGAGCGCATCCTGCTGTCCCATCGCTGGCCGGGGAATGTTCGCGAACTCAAGCTCGCGGTAGCCCGTGCCGCCTTTCTCGCGGCGGGAGCCCAGCCGGATGCCGAGGCAATCGTGGAGGCCGCTCGCGTCCTGATTCCGCTGGGGGGGAGCACGAGGCCGCCGGTGATGCAGAGTCTCCAGGCGGCCACGCGGGACCATGTCCTGGCGGTGCTGGCGTCGTGCGGCGGGGATGCGCCGGCGGCGGCACGCATCCTGGGAGTGTCGAAGGCGACCGTCTACCGGCAAGTTCGCGAGGCGCGGGCGCTCATGCTGGCGCCGTCGCCAGTTTCACTGATGCAACTCCAGTCTCACGGCGGTGAGACTGGGCGGGTGTGATGGTCGCGCGATCGCGGCGTAACTCCAATGACAACTGCGGGTTGGTGTGACCGGGGTTCTTGGCATCGGCGGTGCCTTAGGGGGAAGCATCCCTCTTCGGAGTCGTGCGCATGCATCGTCGCTGGTTTGCCTACGTGGGGCTGGTGTTCGGCTTTGTTCTCTCGGTGACTATGGGGCAGCGGCTGGAGGCGCAAACGATCACGCCGCTGTGCGTGAGTGGGTGCGTCACGGACTATCAAGTGACGGTAACGCCCGACGGCACTAACGCAGGCAACAAGACGCTCAGTACGTCGGGCTACACAGCCGTGTTCACCGTGAAGAACACGGGTGCTTTGGCGGACACGTATAGCCTGAACTGCATCAACCCGATTCTCACGATCTGCGGCGGGGTCAGTCCCAGCTCGGTCTCGCTGGCGAGTGGTGCCACCGCCAACGTGACGCTGACCTATAGTACCGGCGCCGTCCTCGGAGCGGGCCAGGTGAAGCTCAAGGCCACGAGCACTCTTAACGACAACTTCGACTCCGGCTACTACACGCTGACCGTCACGGGCACTTATCCGCAAGGTCCTCCGGGACTTGCAGCACTTCCGCGCAACCGGCCGGATCAACTGGAGCGGGGGCTTTGTCTGACGGCGGGAGCCGGCGAGGCGGCGTGGCAGTGTGGGGACCTGATCGTGGCGCACGCGATGCCGGCCTACCGGACCCTGGGTCGCGACCGGAGCCTGGCGCTGGTGTACAACAGCGCCACCGCGGCGCCCCGACCCACTGTGGCAGTGACAGTGACGGCCCCGGCCGGAATCCTGACGCCGCCCAGCGTGGTGGCCGAGCTGTCCGTCGGACCCAGCGGCGGCAGCCAGACGCTCCGGGCGAGTGCCACATTCAACGCCTGGGGCACCGGCGCCAGCGCCGTGGCCCGGCAGATCGCGCTGAGCTACGACGCCTCGAATGCACTAGTCAATCCCACCGGGATCTATGACTACACCCTGGTCGTCAAAAACAACTACGCGACGGCCCAGTCGGCAACGATGACCGGAAAGCTGATCGTGGTGAATCGGTCGGGGTCGCGGTTCGGCCAGGGCTGGGCGTTGGCAGGCGTGGAGCGGATCTATCCCGCTGGGACTGGGCCGATTCTGTGGGTCGCGGGCGATGGCTCTGCCCGGATCTACACGCCAGTCACGACGAACGTCTGGGTGGCCCCCGCGGCCGCCTACCGCGACACGCTCCGCTACTCGACGGGGACGACCCAGTACACCCGCACCCTCCGGCACGGCGTCACGGTCACGTATGACGCCACCGGCCGGCATATCACCACCACGAACCGCGTCACCCAGCCCACGACGTTCACCTGGGGCGGGACGGGCGACTCCCTCGTCAGCATCGCGGTGCCGCCGGTCGGCGTGGGCGGCAGCTATCAGATCGTCTATGACGGTACCACGTCGGGCAAGGTAGACAAGTTGCGCGATCCCGGCCCGAGCGGTGGCCGCGCCCTGGACCTCACGGTCAACACCACCACGGGGCAGTTGACCGGCATCCTGGACCCCGACAGCAGGAGCGTGGGCTTCGGCTATGACGCCACCACGAAGGCGATGACGAGCCGGACCAACCGGCAGAACTATGCAACGACGTTCTGGTACGGGCCCAGTCTCAAGGTGGACAGTGTGCGCGTGCCCTACGGCGCGAGCGGTGGGTCCATCGCCAGCACCGTCTTTCAGCCGTGGGACGAGAAGGGCCTCGCTGTCGGCACCGGGAACACCGGCAAGGTGGCCGTTGACACCGGCTCGGTGCTTACCACGATCTTCGGGCCTCGGGGTCCCAGCATCGCCGACGACGCCACAATCTCCGTTGACCGCTGGGGGGCGCCCACCAAAACAATCAATGCGTTGGGCACGGTGACGACTGTTGAGCGGGCCGATACGGCAAGACCAGCCCTGGTCACCAAGATGACCTATGCGACGGGGCGGGTGGTCAACATGACCTATGATGCGCGCGGCAACCTGCTCACGGTGAACGATCTGACGGACAATTTGACCTACGGGGGCCTCTCAATCGGTACGCCCAATAAACGGACGACCTACGAGTACCTCTCGCCCAACACCAAGGACAGTCCCAGCAAGATCACGACGCTGGGCCGGGCGAACGCGCTCAGCTACACCTACAACAGCCTGGGCCTCACTGCGACGGCCATCGACGCGCGTGGGCACCAGACGACATTCACGTATCAGCCGTCGGGGAGTTTGACCGGGCAACTCATTGAGGCTCGTGAGAACGCGGTGTGGGCGTGGCGGGAGCCAACCCAGGACTCAGTGGTGGCGGACCAGGTGACGACGCTGGAGTATGACACGAAAGGCAATCCGTCGCGGACGATCTCACCGGTGGGGGTGGCAACATCCTACGTCAACAATGCGCTTGGGCTGCCGAGTGATATCTACGACGCGATGTCGGTGCGCACCCGTGTCGCCTATGACGCCATGGGAAGGGACACCCTGAGCAGCAGCTACCTGACGCAAGTGCCGCCGCCGCAGGGGAATCCCCTCGCGGCGTGTAATGCCCAGGTGGTTACGTGCTCAAACGCCCTCCAGCCCGGCGGCACGGGGTTTCCCGAGGAACGCCAGACGCGTACGGTGCACATGCTGCTGGCGGATAGCCTGGTGGATCCTCGTGGCGTACGCCGAACCATCAAGTACGACGCCAGTGGTGCGGTGACTGCCGAGGTAGACGAGTTCGGCAATAGCAACGCCCTCACCTACGATGCGGCTGGCCTATTGGCGACGTCCACCGCACGCTCCGGTGAACTGACCCAGTTCAGCTACGACCTTCTCGGGCGGCGCACGCGCATCCAGTTTCCGAGTCGGTCGTACACGGATGAGATCAACCACATCAACCCTCCGTTCGATACCATTTGGAACCCAAACCAGGTCGCCAAGGCCGATGACATCCAGACGGCCTATGATGCGCTTGGCCTTACGGAAACGCACACAAACCGCAACGGGACGCTCAAGCGCTGGTTCAACGCCGACGGGTCGCTCCGCAAGCAAACCTGGCAGCCGACCGGGTTCGATCAGGCGGGCGTTGGGTCGCCCGGCAACTGGACAGATGAGATCGAGTACGCGTATGACGCGGCCGGTGCGCGCGCCGTGATGCGCCACAACGCGGACTCGGTCGTGTATACCTATGCCGGCTCGGGCGACCTGCAGTCCATGCGCGTCAGGTTCGGGAAGGATGTCGCCCTCGCAAATCCCAACCGAATCTTCACCTTCGCCTGGGACCAACTGGGCCGTCGCCATGAGATCGTGTACCCGATCTTCTACAACGGGCAGGCCATGCGGGTCACCTGGCAGTACGATGCCGCGGGCAACCTCCGGCGCCTGGATTCGTTTCACGCACGCGGAGCGTCAGTGAATACCCTGCGATTGACGCTCCGCAACCAGACGGTCGATCCCCTGGGGCACACGACGCTGCAGACCATGCAGTGCCCCTACTCAGGGACCGCACCCAGCGGCGGCAATCCGTGTGGCGGCGTTGAGATCGCGACCAGCACCGCAAACCGATACAGTGTCCAAGGCTGGCTGGTGAAGCAGGGGTCGGACAGCATGCGGTACGACATGAGCGGGAACCTGGTGCGCCGGTCGAGCACGTCGACCGACTCCACCATCTTCGACGTTTACCCACATCCAGACCTCGCCCCGAGCCCGGCGTCGAACCGCTTGTGGCGGTCCACCCAGGGATCGTACAGGACCATTTATGTCAACGACATCAACGGTGCGCGCGTCCGCGAGTATCAGTGGCCAGTGTCTGGCGTCAGCACCTATCGGTACTGGTACGACGGCCTCGGGCGACCGACTGGGTCGATAGACATCTTTCATGGAAGCTCCAGCAACTACGGTGCGGACGCCTGTGGCTATGACCCGCTCGGCAACATGGTCAAGCCCTGTCAGACATCCCAGCCGGTCCTGACGCTGGATGGCGCCAATGTTGTCGGGTCGGGCCGTCCCGGTGGCAACTCCGTTCAGAACCCGGCGTGGAGCTTTGTGCACGGCCCGGGGACGGACGATCCGCTCATTGGCGTGTACAACAACGGGAACGTCTCGTATCCCACGTATACGATCTTCTACTACGTCACCGACGGCGCGGGGCGGCACCTGGCGGTTGGGGATACCTCCGGCTTTCTCACACCAGGTATGTACGCCGACTATAATGAACGGGGTGGCGTCTACGCGGGCGGCACCTCCAGTGGGTTCTCCTTCGGCGCGAGTCGGTTCGACGGCGGGGCCACGCCGAGCAGGAGCTCCTTCTTCCGGAACCGGATCTATGACCAGGGAACCGGGCGATGGACGCAGGAAGATCCCATTGGCGTTGCGGGCGGCATCAATCTGTATCAGTTCAATGGGAATGACCCCGCATCCAACACCGATCCATTTGGGCTATGCCCTGACGCTTGTGTATTGGAAACCGCAGCAGTCATAGCCGTGGCACCCTTGATCAAAGCCGCCGTCGTCGGCGCCGTTCTGGCTGGAGCCGCATATGCCGGCAGCAAGTCAGATCAGATCGGAACCTGGTTCAGAAAGAAGACCGATGCTATACGCAAAGAGTGGGAGAAATTGAACGGTCAACCATGGCCAGCCGACCCGACGGGCCGGCCGCACGACGCCGACCATGATAATCCGTTGGCTGATGGCGGCTCGGACACGGCCGACAATGTTACGCCGCGACCGCACAACGAACACGTACAGCGCCACAAAGACCGCGGTGATTTCCGTCGGTGGGGGCGTCGCGCGCAGGAACAACCACAAGGAGAGGCCGAAGGGGGCTCTTCGGCCTCGGGAAACAACGCGCCATGAGTGAACCTCCAATTTTAGGCCTATCGTCGGCCGATAAGGTTTCGGGAGCAACACCCGAAGAGACCGCCTCGCTGCGGCGACAATCGGATATGGCGCGACAGTTCCTGAATGCTCAGCATTGGTGCGGGGGCGTTCACGACGTGTTGTCGGGACTTCAGATACCCGATATCGTTGGAGTATTGCTTTGCAGAGTGGTGCCAGCGGAGCCCGATGTTGATGAGTGGCTCTGGGTGATTGTCGGCGACCTCCCGCCGGCCTATATCGTCATGGACAATGCCGAGAATGCGGAGGCCGCTCTGGAGGCATATGTTGGCGAAATGCGCGCTTGGGCTGAAGCCGTTCAACTCGGGCAGCCTACCGACGAGTTGATTCCTGTGAACGTAGAGCCGACACCAGCCAACGCTGATCTGCTGTTGGGTCGCTTGCAACTTCTCGATGCATACTTGGAGCAAGAGGACGATTCCTGATCGGGGCCTGGGGCCTTCCGCCAGGTGGCCGGGACTAACCGGACCCACCTCTACAACATCAACAGACGCCTTCGAGGGGTAACCTGGGTGCGACGAGATGGTACCCGTAAGCTCCCCCGTAGCCTATACGGATTCGTTTGGGCTCTGCATTTCGATGCCCACTTTCGCTTTGGCGTTGGCCAGTAGATGGTGCGCACGCGGCGAATTGGTTGGTGCTGTTTTTGGAACACTCATTGAACCCGCCGCTGAACGATTGTATCGGCGGCCGCGGGTGCGCAGATCGGCAGCGCACTCGGACTTGCCGTCGCGCTCTCTGACGTGCCATCATCAGCAGGGGAGATGTAGAAGGAAAGTTACAGAAAACCAGGCGCCAGCTTCGCGGCAGCATACCTCGCGGCGGTTGCCGGGCTCACTGCTGCCGAAGTTCTTGGCGGCGGACCGGCTGGTGTCTGCAAAGTGCCTGCATAGCACGTTGACATGTGCTGCGCTGCTGACGGCGCCAGACTCCCCTCCCCGCCATCACAACCTTGGGCGAGAAGGGCATGTCAATACCTGGGAAGCCGCACGCCCAGCTTGCGGAACGCAGCCTTGGCATCGTCGTTCAACATGCGCTTGATCACGGGATGCAGATTCGCGGCTTTGGGCACCGACAGCACTCCGATTCGGACGAACGTCATCGGTGTTGTGACATACCATGACCACGGTGTGGCAATGGGCCAGGTTCCCCGGCCTGGGAGTTTGTGGCCAGCCGACTGCAGCATCGCTTCATGGCTTCCACATGGAGAACAGATCTCTTTTCCGGTGGCAAGGCTGATTGCGCCGGGGAACTGGCCGGCCTGCAGGTCGTTAGGTATTAAGTGGGCGCAGCGCGGGCACATGCGGACCATTCGTCGACCACGAGGCATTGGCAGTTCTCCTGTTGTGATGGCGAGGGTGTACCTGGTGCGACAGGAACGCTCTCCGGCACCATAGTCGAAGGCCGAGAAAAGCCAGTCTGCTGGTCGCCACCGTAACGCGCTCGAGTTGAGTTCCAAGTCCTCGGAGGCGCGCCATCCGATCCCGACCCCTTCCCCAAGAGGGATTCATTCGGCGCCCCGTAGCTCGGGTAGATGAAGCTTGCTGTGACTGTGTCTCCAGCCTCCAGTGAGCCATCTCGCCGCCCCGCGATGCCCCGATGTCGGGCGGGCCGCGAAAATTCGCACCAATAGCGGGGTCTGGATCCAGAAACGGGGGGCCGACCTCCAATAGGTCGGACGACGAGGCGGAGAGCTGAACTGGTGGCGTGCGCGTGCCGGTTCCTAGATCCGCAGCCTCGTCGCCATCTGATCCCGCGCTGGGATCGACGACAGGCCGGCCGGGGCCGAGAGAGCGATGGAGCCCGCCGGAGCTGGTTCGCTGTCACGTTACATACGAATCGCAAAAAACAATACACCACAAGACTTGAATGAGCATCTTATCAGGCGAAATATGACGTACTCAGTCGTGCCGACCCATGGCGCTTCTTCATAGTCAATTTCTCAATCTGCTGACCTCCTCAGACCACGGGTAGTCCCCGAATGAGGTCAACCATGCTGGGCTCAGCTAGTACTTGACGCTCCCTGTAGAATTGCCGAGGTCATTTGACACTTGGTTGAGGGTGATGGCACACGATAGTGCTGGCGACGGCGCCAACCGCTAAGGGGAGGAGCAATCCCCAGGCGTGGCGTCGCGCGTCGGACACGGGCCATCTCAACCCACACAGACGAGCCCCACATGCTTACTGCCGATCTTCTGTTCGGGTTGACGCCTCCCATGGCGAGGGTGCGGAGGCAGGCCGAGCGCGCTGCACAGCACACCAAGCCATTCCTGATTCGTGGCGAGTCCGGTACCGGCAAGACGCTCCTTGCCAGGTTCATCCACGGGCTATCCGCGCGAGCCAACGCGGCGTTCATCGCCACGTCGGCCTTCGGAATCTCGGAGTCGCTGGCGCAATCGGCGCTGGGTGGACATCGTCGGGGTGCGTTCACGGGCGCCATCGAGTCACAGACCGGACTGCTCGCCGCGGCCAACCGGGGCACCCTGTTCCTGGATGAGATCGGCGATGCCAGTATCCAGCTGCAGGGCCTGCTGCTCGAGTTCCTCGACCATGGCACGGCGCGTCAGGTGGGTGACGTTCGCTCAGCACCCGTCGACGTGCGCCTCATCGGTGCGACGAACGCGCCGATCGAAGACCGCATCGCTGCGGATCGGTTTCGGTCCGACCTGTGGTTTCGCTTCGGGTACTTCGGAGTCACCCTGTCGCCTCTCTGCGAGCGACGCCGCGACATCCCTGCGCTGTCGACGTACTTCCTGGAGCAATGCACCGTAAAAGACAGGGAACGCCGCAACCTTGTACTGACTCCCGCTGCCATGACACTACTCTCCTCCGCCCCATGGCCCAGCAATATCCGCGGGCTCAAGAACGCCCTGGAATACGCGGCATACGAAACGGAAGATGACGTGATCGATGTGGAGCACCTCCCCGAGGAATTGTCCCAGGCCACCGGACAACAGCAGCGACGCTGCCCGGAGGATCGACAGGAGGAGGCGCTGGCCTGCCTCGCCAGTACCCACGGGAACCTCACCCGGGCCGCGCAGCGGTTCGGTGTCTCACGACAGCACTTCTACCGCATTCTCGGCGATGCCGCCCGGCGCGCGACTGGAACCGACCAGGTGTCACGCAGGAGGCGACAGGAGACGTAACCGTGACACCGTCCCGCCAACGTCAGCAACTCGCAACTGGCGGCACCTGAATGCCTTGACTGCGTGCCTGTCGCGGCACATCACCTGCCCTTTGCCATCGCGTCTCCTTCACGGCGGCGACCGATCCAGCCTCACCTGCAGAGTACGCTCCCGATCGCGGACGCGTTCCTGGCCGAATACCTGGAGTTCTATCGCATGCTACCACTCGAGTGCACCGATGCGGTGCTGCGGGTGGCGGTGTGTGGAGAACCAAATGCCGACGCGCTGGAAGACTTGCGGCAGTCATACGGGCGCGAACTCGAGCTGCAGCCGGTCACTGCCGAGGTGCTGGCGGATGCGATCCGGCGGTCGTTCGGCGCCGGGGAATCAGTTGTCGAGCTCGTTCGCGACCTCACGACGGCCTTTGCCGTCCCAGATGGCGTCGATCAGTCCCTGACCGATGTCCGGGCGCTCGCGAACCAGGCGCCGGTCATCCGCTTCGTGAACCTGCTGATCCGCGAGGCGCACCAGGCAACAGCCAGCGATATCCATTTGGAGGCAACCCGGGATGGACTGCGCGTGCGCCTCCGGATCGACGGGGTGCTGAGCGAGCTGCCGAGTCCACCGCGGAGCCTTCAACTGGCCGTCGTATCCCGCATCAAGCTCCTGGCTGAACTCGACATTGCGGAGCGGCGCGTGCCGCTCGATGGTCGGATCAGGGTGCGACTGGAAGAGCGCGAGCTGGACATGCGTGTCTCGACGGTACCGACCCTCTACGGCGAGTCGGTGGTGCTTCGCTTGCTGGATCGGGGCGGACGCCCGGTCAGTCTCGAAGAGCTGGGCATGCCGCCAGGACTGCTCGACTCCTTCCGCCGCCTGGCGGAGCGCCCGCATGGGATTGTGCTGGTCTCGGGTCCCACCGGGAGTGGGAAGACCACGACGCTCTACGCCGCGCTGGGCCTGCGACATCCTGCCGCCGAAAAAATCATCACTGTCGAAGACCCGGTTGAGTATCACCTTGCCGGGATCACGCAGGTCCCGGTGCATGCCGCCGCAGGCATGACGTTCGCGGCCGCCCTCCGCAGCCTCCTCCGGCAGGATCCCGACGTGCTGATGGTGGGCGAGATGCGCGACGCCGAAACGGCGGGCATCGCCATTCAGGCCGCAATGACCGGGCATCTGGTCCTCTCCACTGTCCACACAAATGATGCGGTCAGCGCCATCGCCCGGCTCGTCGATCTCAAGGTGGAGCCGTACATGATCGCAGGGTCGATTGAAGGGGTGTTGGCCCAGCGGCTGGTGCGACGGACATGTCCTGATTGCCGATCGAAGTACCACCCAGACCCCGCACTGGTGTCGTTCCTGGCCGGCCGGCCCGTAGGCAAGGTGGCGATGGAGCGGGGCCTGGGATGCAATCGCTGCCGGCACACCGGCTTCCGCGGCAGGGTCGGCATTTTCGAACTCCTCGTGATGACCGACGAACTACGCCAGCAGCTTCTCGGCACGATCGACGTGGTCGCGATGCGGCAGGTGGCGCGCGACCAGGGGCTCGTGGGGCTGCGTGAGGATGCGTGGGTGAAGGTGCAGGCAGGCATTACTACGGTGGAGGAGGTGCTGCGTGTCGTCCAGAACTAGGGGTGGCTTCACGCTCATCGAGCTGCTGGTGGTGATCACGGTACTCGCCATTCTCGCCTCGATGGTGGGTCCCATGGTCTTCCGGAACGTGGGCGACGCCAAGGTCTCAGCGGCGCGCTCGCAACTGGACATCTTCGCCCTGGCGCTGGATTCGTACCGGCTGGACAACGACTACTACCCGAGCACAGCCCAGGGCCTGGAGGCGCTGATGCGCCCGCCCAACGGCGAACCAGCCCGCAACTGGCGCGGGCCCTACCTGAAGCGGGCGATACCGATGGATCCGTGGGGGAAGCCGTACCACTACGCAAGCCCGGTGCGAGGAACAGACGACTACGAAGTGACAAGCCTTGGACGGGACGGGAATACCGGCGGAAGCGGTGAGGACGCCGACCTGAGCAGCGGAGAGCAGGCACCCCGGTGACGACTCGCTACCGCTTCCGTGCCGCAGGACCGAGTGGCAAGGTGACGAGGGGGACGCTGGACGCTACGTCGCTCGCCGATGCGGGAAGCCTGCTGCTCCAGCGTGGCATGCACCCCATCGACCTGTCACTCGCGCCGCCAGGCACGGAGCGACGCCCGGCGCCGCGGCAGCAACTGGCGCTCGTGTTCCGGAGCCTCGCGTCACTTCGTGAGGCAGGCGTGCCGCTGGAGCGGGCGGTTCGATGCACCCTTCCACTCGCCACGGGACGCCTCCACGGCGCGCTGGTTCGCGCGCTCGCACAGCTAACCGCCGGCTGCATGTTGGCCGACGCGCTGAGCGAAGGCGACGCGGTCCTGCCACCGCTCGTAACCGGTATGCTGCGCGCTGGGGAGCGGGCGGGGCAGTTGACGCAGGCCCTGGCGCAGGCCGCGGAGCAGCTGGAGCATGAGGCGGAATTCCAGGCGCGGCTTCGGCAGGCGCTGGCGTACCCGATGCTGCTCACCGTGGCAGGCCTTGCATCCATCGGAGTCATCGTCGGCGTCGTGATTCCGCGCTTCAGTATCCTCCTCAACGATTTCGGTCAGGAATTGCCCCCATCGACGCGGGCACTCCTGGGGCTCTCGTCCTTTGTTCAGCACCGGTGGCCGCTGCTTCTCAGCGCGGCGGCAGCGGCCTGCGTCCTCGTTTGGCAGCGCTGGCAGAGCCCCGATGGCCGAAGAGGGCTGCAGTCGTGGCTCCTGTCAGTGCCCTATCTGGGCTCCTTGCAGCACTCCCTGATCAGTGCGCGAATCCTCAGGGCATTCGCCTCAGCGATGGGTGCCGGCGTTCCGCTGCTGGCGGCCCTTCAGGCAGCAGGGGAGGCCGCAGGCAACGCCGCAATACTGGCCCGTCTCGAACAGGCGGGAACGATGGTCGCCGAGGGGCAACCGGCGAGCGCGGCCCTCGCGACAACCAAGTCGCTGTCACAACTCGCGACCGACCTGCTTGCGGTCGGCGAAGGGAGCGGCCAGCTGGGCGCCATGGCGGCACGCGCCGCTTCCCTGCTCGCGGCCGACGGTGAGCGCCGACTGCAGACACTGGTGCGGATGCTCGAGCCTGCGCTGGTGGTGCTCTTCGGTGGCCTGACCACCTTCGTGGCCGCGGCCCTGCTTCAGGCGGTCTATAGCATCCGCCCGGGGGGCACCTGATGCGTGGCTTCACATTGCTCGAGCTGATGGTGGCGCTGGCCGTCCTCGGCCTCCTGAGCGGCGTGAGCGCCCTGGCATTCGGCCGACTCCGCCGTCCTGATTCGGCCGATCCACCACAGCAAATGGCAGCGGCGCAGCGGAAGGCGGTGCGGAGCGGCCGCAGAGTCGTTCTCACACTGGGGCGGGACACGGTGTCGTTCCTCCCGGATGGCCGGGCAGTCGGGCGAGGGGCAGATCCTCTCACCGGAGAAGCCCGTGCTGCCACGAAATGAGCGAGGGGCGGCCCTATTCGAGGTGCTGGTGGCCCTCGTGGTGATCACGAGCTCAGGGGTCGCCACCATCGGAGCGCTCGATGCCGCCATGCGCAACGCGATTGAGCTCGAGGCCATCGAGGCGCAACAGCAGCACGCGAACGCCTTGCTCCAGGACTACTCGCTGCTGTCGCGCGGGGACCTCGACCAGCGCATCGGGGAGCAGCATGTGGGGCCGCTGTTTGTCCGTGTGACCCGGCCGCAACGCGCGCTCTATCGAGTGGCTGTTGGTGAGTTGACGCATCCCGACCGCGAGCTACTGGTCACTGTGCTCCTCCGAACCCCGGATCCGCGGTGAGACGGGGCTTCACTCTTCTCGAGGTGCTGGTGGCACTGGCGCTGACCGGCATCGTGGTGCTGCTGGCCCATCGCCTCTTCTCGGTTGCGGTCGACAGCTCCGGCGCCCTGTTGAGAAACCGGAGGGAGCAGGACAACCGCGCCAACAGCGAGCGCTGGACAGAGGAGGCATTTCTCTCGCTGGCGGTGGGCCAGGCAGGCGACCCTCGATTCGAGGGCCAGGAGGCCACCCTCGATGCCGCTGCCTGGACCGTTGTTGCCCAAGGCTGGAGGGAGCGAGTTCCACTCCAACTCGGGATGCGCGATGATCGGCTCGAACTGCGTCTCGGCGAAACTGTCGTGACGTTGGGGACAAGGTTGGCGAGTGCCCGATTTGAGTACCTGACCGGTATCGGGCCAGATCGTCGGTGGGCTGGCGGGTGGTCGTCGGATCTCGGCGCGCCGGAGGCAATCCGCATCATCATGGAGCACGGCGATACGACAGCGGCGGACACCTGCGTCTACCTCATCGGAGAGCGCGGATGACTGTACGGGGAAGTGAGCGCGGCTTCGCCCTTCTGGTGACGCTCTGGCTCATCACGGCTCTCGGCATCCTTGCCGGCGCAGCGATGGCCGCCGCGCGTACCGGCGGGATGGCGGCCAGGAACCGCATCGTCCTGCGCCGGGCAGCATGGGCACGCGAGGCATGCCTGGCAATTCTCCGCGCGGACACGTCAGGAGCGAGCCTGCGTCGTGGACTCGACTCGGTCGACTTGGGCAATAGCACGTGGTGCAAGGCAGTGGTAGTCCCCATCGGAGGCCGGCTCAACGTCAACCTCGCCACGCCAGCGCAACTCCGCATTCTCCTTCCGAGCGATTCACTGGTTGAAGCAGTGCTCGACTGGCGTGACACCGACGATAAACCGCGGACGCTGGGCGCCGAACGGGCCTGGTATGCGAGTGAGCGACGAAGTGGGCCCCGGAACGGCGTCCTCCTGGCTGTTGAAGAGCTGGCGTTGATACGCGGCTTCGATGACCAGTTGATGGAGACGGTGCGTAGGACGCTCACGACCCGTGGTGACGGGCGCCTGTCCCTTGAAGCTGCCCCGCTGGAAGTCCTCGCTGCCCTGCCGGGGATGACCGCCCCAGCCCTCCGGGCCATTGAACGAGCGCGTGCCTCAGGCAGGTCGCCCCGGACAGTGGCGGAGGTCCTGGCCGTGCTAGCCCCCTCCGAGCGCCAGACCGTCATGGCGTTCTACGCCGATCTCACGTCCGCGATGGTGCCGGAGTCAGAGTATACCGCTCACATAGAGGGCGTAGTTGGAGCCAACCCGCTGCACGCGCACGCAGAGGTGAGGCTGGTGCGCCTTCCCTCACGCCTGGCCATCGTGGGGAGGGAATCGTGGTAAGGGCCCGCATCGTGGTCGTGGTCGATCGTGATACGGCGACTGCCGCGATCCAGCGCGGCGCCGCCACGGAGGCAGCGGGCGAGATCCACTACGTGGACCGGATGGACCTCGCGCGCGCGCTGACTGAAATGGCTTCGGGCGTACGCGAGCGGACCGGCGTCAGGCGGGCAGACATCGTGCTTGGCCCTGGCGTACTCCAGCGGCGGCTCCTCACCGATCTGCCGAGCGTGCGGCCGGGAATCCTGCGTGAACTGGTGCAGCAACAGCAGAAGCGGTTCTTCCGCCGGAACGGCAAGCCGCTGGTGACCGATGCACGGTGGGAGCGCTCAGCCGAGGGGACTGGGCGGCACGTGGTGGCAGTGGCCGCAGATGAGGGGACGGTAGAAGCGGTCATCGCCGGCCTGGCGGAGGCCGGGGTCGTCGTGGAGCGGGTTACAGACGAGGAGCGCCGCTTTCGCCTGTTACCGGCGGGGGTCGTCTCGATCCAGCATCAACGGTCGTGGAAGCACAACAGGGTGCTGCTATCTCTTGCGGCGGCCCTCTGGATCGGCGTTGGCGTTGCCCACTGGGTTCGGCTTCGCGTGGCCGAACGTACTCTCGATGCACAATTGTCGCAGCTTGCGCCGGCCGCCGCGAGTGTCCGTCTGGCGCGCCGAAAGCTCGTCGACGCGGAGCAGCTGGTCGCTGCGGTGGACGCGGCCGACAGCACCCGACCCGACATGCGATTGCGGCTTGCGCGCGTGCTGCAGAGCGTGCCCGACTCAGCCTACCTGTCTTCGCTGACACTCGACCTGACGGGCACCGCCTCAGTGTCAGGCGTTGCGAGAGAAGCCGCGGCTGTCGTGGTGGCTCTCGAAGAGAAAGCGGGGTTGAGCAGTGTTCACCTCGAGGGTGCGCCTCTTATCGATGGCACAGGGGGGCGCCGCTGGGAACGGTTCAGCGCGCAAGCCGGTACGCAACCGGCGGCAGCCTCCCGATGAATGCCCGCGAGCGGCTGGTGCTGCGAATCGGGGCCGTTGCCATTTGCATGGGCTGGGCCCTCCTTCGTGGGCTGCCGGCGCTGGCGCGTTCGGAGCGGCAGCTGCGGGATCGCGTTGCCGAGAAGGCAGCGTATCGAGCGCGGTCTTCCGATGACATCTCAGCCCTCGATTCACTCGCCGTTGCGGCGACGCGGGTGCAGCCGAAGGTAAAGGCCATGGCCCCGCGGCTCCTGAGTGGCACCACCGCATCGGCGGCGTCAGCGGACATCTCGGCGCGCGCCCGATCGTTGGTGGAGAGCCAGGGCGCCCGAGTAGAAGGGATGGAAAACGCAGGAGACACAGCGGTAAGCGTTGGGTTGCGGCGATCGGGCCTGCGCGTGGAACTGACGACCGACATTGCAGGCCTGTTCGAGGTGCTACGCGCATTCGAGCGCAGCCCCACGGTCCTGACGGTCAGCTCCGTCCGAATCGTGGCGAGCGATGGCGCGATCGCAAGCGACGCAGAGAGCCTGCGAATCGAACTTGGCGTGGTGGGGCTCTATCTGCCGGCGAAGGGAACCCCTTGAATCCATCAATGATGCGAGCGGTGATCCTCCTGGCAGCCGCAGGAGCGGTGCCGGCTGGAGCTGTGCTTCTCACTCGTCCGCTCTGGGAACCGTCGAAATCGATGCCAGGGGAACGTCCGGCAGGGCATCCCGCATTGCCCGCGACCGGGACCATTGACTCGCTGGCAAAGGCTGCGGCACGCTCAGCGCCATTTCGATCGAGCCGAACCCCGGCACGGGTTGCCTTCGATGCCCGTCGCACGGCTGCCGCGGCTGCCCCATCTACCCAGCTCGCGCCGAAGCCGAGCTTGGTGCTCACCGGAATTGTGTGGGGCCGGGACCCGGCCGCGGTGATCGAGGGGCTGCCCGGTGTGGAAGGAGGCAGGGTGGTGCGCCGCGGAGATCGCGTGGGCGGGATCACCATCAAGCAGATCAGCAGAACGGGGGTGTCGGCCAGTGGCCTGGACACCTTGTGGGTGCTCACGGTGAGGGAGCAGTGGCGATGAAGGGACCAATGCTCGCATTGATGCTCCTGGCTGCCCTTGCGACCACCGCGACGGCGCAGGTCGCTCCGCATGGCGGCGACAGTATTGAGGTCCGCTTCGTGGATACCGACCTGCGGGCCGTCGTGCAGGGCCTCGGCCGCTATCTCCCGAAGCCCCTGGTGGTGACAGGGCTACCGGCGACACGGGTGTCCCTCGAGAGTCCGGGACCGGTGCCGATGGAGACTGCCTTGGCACTCCTGCGCGGGTTGCTCGCCGCGCAGCACCTCACCCTGGTGGAGGAAACGGAGTACTTCACGATCGTGGCGGAGCAGGCGCCGCAGGTGCCGCCCACGGCAGCGGCCGATGCCACGCGTAGCGGAACGCCGGTGCAGCTCTACGTGATCCGCCTGAAGCATGCACGCGCAGCGGACGTCGCGGCGACGGTCAACCTGCTCTTTGGTGGTACCGGCCAGTTCGCGGGAGGCAGCGGGCTCTCGAGTCCGATGCTCTCGGAGCAATTGCGTCAGGGAGTGATTCCGACAGATCGCGCCAGCCTTCCAGCACCGGCACCGGCAACGACCGCGGCAGCGACCCTGGCTGGGCCGACGGTGCTCGTCCCCGACGAACTCACCAATGCGCTCCTGATACGGGCTGCACCGGGGGATTTCGAGACCCTGCGCGGGGCAATCGACCAGCTCGACATCCGGCCCCTGCAGGTGCTCATCGAGGTGCTGATCATCGAGGTGCGGAAGGACAAGTCGTTCTCCCTCGGGGCGGACATCAAGGTGCCGCAGCAGAAGGTGGATGGGGGGTCTATTGGCGGCACCTTGACTGGCGGGGGCATCGGCGACCTGGTGATCACCATCATGAATCTTGGCCGGGGGCGGATCGACGCAGTGATCCGGGCGGCAGCGTCTCGAGGGGATGTGCGGATCGTGTCTCAACCAGTGTTGCTGGCGTCAAACAACCAGGAGGCGCGCCTGATGGTTGGTTCCCAGCGTCCCTTCGTGCAGGTGAGTCGAGTACAGCCGACCGACAATGCGTCGCGGGACCAGGTGGTGCAATACAAGGATGTCGGCACAACCCTCACTGTGCGACCGACCATCAACCAGGATCGCTACGTGTCCCTCGCCATCCAGCAGGAGATTAACCAGGCAACGGACGAGACACAGTTCGATGCGCCAATCATTTCGAGTCGTGAGGCCCGTACGCAGGTGCTGGTACGCGACGGGCAGACCATCGTGCTGGGCGGGCTCCGGGACCGGGTGAAGGAACAGAACCAGTCGGGAGTACCGATCCTCTCGAGCATTCCGCTTCTCGGCGGCCTGTTCGGGCACGCAAGCCGGCGATGGGTGGAGACTGAACTCTACTTGTTCATTACGCCGAGGATCATCGCTACTGATGCCGAAGCGGACAGTGTGACGATGCCGCGCCTTCCCGGGGGACTGCCACAGTGAGCACTCCCGCGCGCGTCATCAAGGCCGGTGATCGAGAGCGGCCGGTGCTGATCGGGGAGCACCCGTCCATTGCGGCCATTCGCGAAAGCGTCGCGCGGGCGGCGCAACTGGACCTTCCGGTACTGGTGCAGGGCGAGACGGGAACGGGCAAGGAGATCGTGGCCCAGCTCCTCCACTACGGGTCAGGCCGCGCCGGCCCCATGGTGGCATTGAACGTGGCGGCGGTGCCCGAGTCCCTCGCGGAAGGCGAACTGTTCGGGGTCGCACGCGGAGCCTACACGGGCGCGAATCACGACCGCGCTGGACTGCTCGAGGAGGCCAACCAGGGAACACTGTTCCTGGACGAGGCGAACGACCTCTCGCGCCCGATGCAGGCGCGGCTGCTGCGGGTGATCGAGACTGGTGAACTCAGGCGAGTCGGCGGGCGGGAGGACCGGCGGACCTGCTTCAGGCTGGTGATGAGTGTGCAGCACTCGGCGAGTGACCTGGTGGGCCGAGGGCGTTGGCGCGAGGACTTCCTCTTCAGGGTGGTGGGGCTGGCGCTCACGCTCCCGCGCCTGGCGGACCGCGGTCATGACATCGTGCTGTTGACGAATCACTATCTCGGCCTCCTGGGCCTGGGGCCGCTGGCTTCGGGGTGCGAGCGCATCCTGCTGTCCCATCGCTGGCCGGGGAATGTTCGCGAACTCAAGCTTGCGGTAGCCCGTGCCGCCTTTCTCGCGGCGGGAGCCCAGCCGGATGCCGAGGCAATCGTGGAGGCCGCTCGCGTCCTGATTCCGCTTGCGGGAGGCACGAAGCCGCCGGTGATGCAGAGTCTCCAGGCGGCGACACGGGACCATGTCCTGGCGGTGCTGGCGTCGTGCGGCGGGGATGCGACGGCGGCGGCACGCATCCTGGGAGTGTCGAAGGCGACCGTCTACCGGCAAGTTCGCGAGGCGCGGGCGCTCATGCTGACGACGTCGCCAGTTTCACTGATGCAACTCCAGTCTCACGGTGGTGAGACTGGGCGTGTGTGATGGTCGCGCGACCGCGGCGTAACTTCTGAGACAACCTCGACTTGGCGCGAACGGGGTTCTTGGCATTGCCGGTGCCTTAGGGGGAAGCATCCCTCTTCGGAGTCGTGCGCATGCATCGTCGCTGGTTCGCCTACGTGGGGCTGGTGTTCGGCTTCGTTCTCTCGGTGACTATGGGGCACCGGCTGGAGGCGCAAACGATCACGCCGCTGTGCGTGAGTGGGTGCATCCCGGACTATAAAGTGACGGTAACGCCCGACGGCACTAACGCAGGCAACAAGACGCTCAGTACCTCGGGCTACACAGCCGTGTTCACCGTGAAGAACACGGGCGCTTTGGCGGACACGTATAGCCTGACCTGTTCCGGCAACTTGCTGACCACCTGCACGAATATCAGCCCCAGCTCGGTCTCGTTGGGCAGCAATGCAACGAGGACCGTCACGGTGACATACAGTACGGGAAGCGTCCTGGGGGCGGGTCAGGTGAAGCTGCAGGCGAGGAGCCCCGACACCGATTTTTCGGACACCGGCTACTACACGCTGACCGTCACGGGCACTTATCCCCAAGCATCCCCCATCCTGACGCGGCGGAACAAGCCAGACCAACTCGACCGTGGACTGTGTGTCATCGCAGGGGCCGGGGAAGCCGCCTGGCAGTGCGGCGATCTTGTGGTGGCGCATGGCATGCCCGGCTACCGGACGCTCGGCAAAGACCGCTCGCTGAGCCTGGTCTACAATAGTGCGACGGCAGTGGCGCAGCCCGCGGTGGCGGTGGCGGTCACTAAGGGCGCCAGTGTCATGGATCCTCCAGGCGTCACGGCTGAGCTCTGGGTCAATTCGGCCGCGTCCTCAACCCAGGCGATGAAGGCGAAGGCTACGTACGCCCCCAGCGGGTGGGTCGGGAGCGCGGCGATCACCCGGCAGGTCGTCTTGAGTTTTGATGCCTCCGATCCGGCTGCGTATCCGACCGGCATCTACGACTACACCATGAAAGTGCGATTCGAGTACTCGCCGACCGCTCGCGAGACGACGCAGACGGGCAAGTTGATCGTCGTCAACCGCCGTAACAGCGAACTGGGCCGTGGTTGGGCCGTGGCCGGCGTCGAGCGGATCTATCCCGTCGTCAGTGGTCCGATCCTATGGGTCGCCGGCGATGGCTCCGCCCGGATCTATAGTCAGTTGAGTACCGATGTGTGGGTCGCTCCGATCGGGGCCTACCGCGACACCCTAACCCGATCCGGCACGCCATACGTCTACACACGGACGCTCCGTCACGGGGTCAAGGTGCTCTATGACGCTGCCGGCCTGCATACCGCTACCACCAATCGCATGACCCAGACGACGAACTTCACCTGGGCATCGGGCAAGCTCATGACTATCTCCGTGCCGCCGGCCGGAACTGGTGGGACCTATAGCATTGCCTACGATGGCGCTGGGAAGCTCGACCGGTTCACGGATCCTGCTGGCCGAGTGTTGGACGCAACCGTGGATGGCACGGGGCAACTCACCACCATCCTGGACCCTGATGACGGTGGCGCCGCCAAGCCGCGCCGGGACAGCTTGTTCTATGACCCGACCAGCAAGCTCATGATCGGCCGGACCAACCGGCAGGGCTACAAGACGATGTACGCGTACACTGGTGTGCACGTGAGCAGTGCCACAGTGCCGTTTGGCACGACCGGAAATCAGACGGCCATTACCAACTATGAGGCCTGGGACACCAAGGGCTGGGCCACGGGAACCACGAGTACGAACGTGGCCAGCGTGGATACGGGGGCGGTCTTCACCAAGATCAAGGGTCCGCGCGTCGGTGTGGCCGATGACGCGACGTTCTATGTCGACGCTTTCGCGGCCCCGACCAAGGTGGTGAACGCGCTGGGGGAAACGACGCGATATGTCCGCGGCGACACCGCCGTGCCAGAATTGGTCACGCGGGTGACGTACCCGACCGGACGCATCGCAAACATGACCTACAATGCGCGGGGCAACCTGACGTACACCGAGGACCTCACCAACGGGCTGACGTATGGTGGCTTGTCCATCGGCACGCCGAATCAGACCGCTACGTATCGGTACGATGATGCCGATGCCCCGGATAGCCCGTCGCGCATCACCAATGTCCTCGGCCACTACAGCGAGTACAGCTACAACAACCTCGGCTTGACCGACTCGACGGTGGATGAGCGCAAGCACGTTACCAAGTATGTCTATGGTCCCATCGATCAGAACCGAGGTTTGGTCGTCCAGGTTCGCGACTTGTCGGTCACGGTGTGGCGCAATCTGCCGACCGCCGGAACGACGGTCACGACGCTTGTGACCACCCTGGAATACGACGCCAAGGGAAACCCCATCCGCTCCATCTCGCCGCTTGGCACGACGACCACGCTGATCAATGGGCCGACCGGCTACCCCAGGTACATGTACGATGCAATGAACGTGATGACGGAGTTCAGGCCCGATGTCCTGAATCGCGATTCGGTGCGAATCGACTACACCGCACAGACGGCGGCCCCTGCGATTCCCGGGGAAACTCCAGCAACCTGCGATAGCAACGTCATCGACTGCTCCCTGATCTCCCAGCTCGGCATTACTGGTCTCGGGGCGAGTCGTACCACGCGGACGTTCTACGGCAAGGTCGGTCTCGACTCCCTCATCGACGCGGGCGGCGTCAAGCGCTTCTATACCTATGACAAGCGGGGCGCGCTCGCGTCAGACATCAATGAGAGCTCGCAGGCGCGCGTCACAGCCTATGACGAGAGCGGCCACGCAGTCTCCATCAAGCCCCGTGAACTCACGCCCGCAACGCTGTTCGCGTATGACGTGCTGGGGCGGGACTCTCTCACGCTCATGCCGATGCGTACCAACCTGCCCGATGAAAACGGACCGGTCACCTCGCTGGGCGATACCGTGTCCCACATCTATGGTGCCTTGGGACTCACCGTGACTGACTCAAGCCGGACTGGACGGATCTGGCGGTGGTTCAACGCCAACGGGTCGTTGCGAAAGCAGGTCACGCAGCCTGCCGGCATGAGCACAACCGACGAGCTCGAGTATGCGTATGACGCCGCGGGGGCTCGCCTCAGCATGCGGCACAACAGTGACTGGGTCTACTACGACTACGATCCGGGGACCGGTGACCTGGCGACCATGCGCGTGCGCTTCAGCGGCGAGTCGTCCGATCGCACGTTCATGTTTGCGTGGGATGAGCTGGGCCGGCGGCGCACCATCACCTACCCCACGACCCCGGCCATGCCAGTCAACTTCGCCTATGACGCGAACGGCACGGTGCGGCGTATCCAGCTGCTCCATCCGAACGCGAGCAGCGGCAATCTCCTGAATGCGACACTGGTGAACAGCGGCGTGGATCGGCTCGGCCGCACTACCCAGCAAAGCATCATCTGCCAGAGCACCAATGCTGGCAATGTGTGCGGAGCCAACTGGGCGACCAAGACTACGACGAATGTCTACAGCATCCAGGGGTGGTTGGTCCGGCAAACCGTGAACGGAACGCAGGACTCCACCACCTATGACCTCGGGGGGAACCTGAGTTGGCGCCGCGTCGGCGGCAGTTCCGCGACCCCGGAGCAGTTCATCAACTTTTCCAATTCCAATCGCCTTTACCAAGTCAATCAAGGCGCATGGTCTCGACGCTTCTTCTTCGATACGGATGGAGCGCGCCTTTGGGAGTTCGATCCCGCCGCCACATCGGGGAGCATCCATCGCACGTGGTATGACGCGCTCGGCCGCGTTACCGGCGATGCTCAGCTGGTCGCGGGGCTGAATGCCTCGGCCAACGACTATGGGCCCGATGTGTGCAAGTACAATCCGCTTGGCCAGCTTGCTCGCTCTTGCCGTGGAAGCTGGCTTATGTTCGATGGCCACAACGTGGCAGGCAACCTTACGAATGGCACGGCAATGCGCTGGTCGTTCGTGCATGGCCCTGGCCTCGATGATCCGCTGATTGGGCGCTTGACGCGGACGGGCACGCAGACCACAGTGTACTTCTGGGTCACGGACGGCTCCGGTGGCCAGCTCGCCGTGGCCTTGGACGGTGGCCTCGCTGGTGCTTCCCTGATCAATGACATGGAATCCAATGACGGTGTGTATGCCGGCGGGACCGCCAATGCGCAGTCGTTCAACGCGAGTCGGTTCGAGGGCGGTCCCGACCAGGGACCAGCCTCGAAGACCGGGATGTCGTTCTTCCGCAACCGCCTGTATGATCAGAGCACGGGGCGGTGGACTCAGGAAGACCCGATCGGGGTGGCGGGCGGCATTAATCTCTATCAGTTTAACGGCAACAATCCGGTTTCCTATACAGATCCCTTCGGGTTGAAGGCCGGCTGTCCGCCTTGCAATCCATGGCAAGGCTTGAAAGATGCGCTCGGCATTCCCAATTCAGTTCCACTCTATGCTCCCGCGGCTCCCGCGGCTGGCAGGAACATGTTCTACGTGAGTGCCTCGGTAATGGTCGACAATGTGATTACGACCGGAACATTGGGAGCCGGCGGAGGTGTCAAGAGCAGCGTGTGCATAACTTGCCCTGTACCTGTTGGTGCAGGCGTCGCCGCCGGCCTTCAGCTTCGCGAAGCCGATGCAGGGGAGGGTGGCTGGGGAGTGTCGGCTGGGCCGGTGGGGGTGTCGAATGAATCCATAGAGCTGCAGGTGGGCACGCCCACGGGAACCCCCGTCCAGGTCACAGTCGATATTCCCCTACCAAAGAGTGAGAAGCGACCCGGCGGCTTGGCAGCGCCACGTGATGCGACCCTTGTCGCGGTGCCGAACGCACAGTGATACCGTCGCAAGAGCCGGTCGGCGCCGCAAGCCGCCACGATGAACTGCTGCTGCGGGATGCTCGCCGCCTCACGTATGCGCTGCTCCTTTTTGCAGCGCTGGTACTTCTCGAGCCGCTATTGCTTGCTTCTGTGCTGCGGATGGGACAGCGGGAAGCTGACGTCGCGCAATTGGCTCTGTCGTTAGCGATACGTTGGTTTGGGCTTTTCTTTATCGTTGTGACATTGCGAAAGTCCTCGCCGGATGGCGCAAAGCGCCTGCTCGTTCCGGCGAGGTACACCATCCTCTCACTGTGCTTCATCGGAGGTTTTGGAGCGGCGATACTGCTGAACCAGCTTGGGCTTTGGCCCTTCCCATGGCGCTACTACAGGGCAGACGCAATTGCATTCGCATCTCAAGTTAGTCAGCTCAATCCGATAGTACAGCTTTTGTGGCTTTCAAATCTCGTGTTTGTAATCCCGGTTCAGGAAGAAATCTATTTTCGTCTCGGGCTACTGCAGTCGCTCTTGGGTCGACCAATGGCGCCAATCGTGGCAATGATCGTTAGCAGCATTGCGTTTGGGGCGCTACATCTGGGCTATCCCTTCTATCAGCCTTCCCCAACATCGATAAAGCAGGCTATTACAGCGACCAGTTTCGGCTTTCTTCTTGCCTATCTGACTGTGAAGAACCATGGGAACCTCTCCTTTGCTATCGCCGTTCATGCCGGCCGCAATGCGGCCGATGTAGCGGTCCTTATGATGCTCGGGGCGTAGTGATCGCCTACGGTGCGTGGTGAGCGCTCGATGGAATCGGTGGCGTCTCTTCCTCGTCCGTGGTAGCGTGAAGCTTCCGGGTGGGACCTCAGATGCTGCGGTTCTTGACGCAATTGTGACGGGGCTGGAACGACGGTTGAGGCACGTGGTATCCGGCGAGCAGGCGGTGCAGTTCTCGGTCGAATGGGGAGAATATCGCACTCCATCGACAGAATGGATCTCCGCCGTCGACGGTGGTCGCTTCTGGATAGCCGAGACGGACCGTAGGGAAGTCCATTATGAACTGTACGCCGTACGATCCCGATTGATTGTGCCAGGGGCCCTACTGGTCGGCTTTCTTAGTAGCGACCTGGGACACCCCTTGATAAGAGTGTCAGTCGCTGTGGTTGCCACACTCCTCATTCTGGTACCAAGTCACTTGCTGGCGCACCGCGGGGCGCGGCGATTTCTTGCCGATCGACTTTCCGCGTCCAAGCCCCGATAGGATCAGACGGAGCGATTGCGTCGGAAGATGCCACTTGTATCGGCTCCTGTCCTCGGCGGAGTAGGGCTTTGCAGGGTCTCGTGACGTTGCCCCCGACCTGAGACAGGTCAGCGTCGGAAAGCCAAGTGTGAGGAGTGCGCCGGCCACCTGCTGCTCAACCGACGGGGCCTGGGCCCGGGCAGGAGCGGCGGCGCTCGGGCCGGCCTCAAGGCGGACTGTCCGCCGAACTGCCTGGGCGAGGCTGCAAACTTCGCGGCAGGGTTCGGTGATGCGATCACCTTTGGCTTGACGGACGTTGTGAGAAACGCGATTGATGCGAATGGGTCCATTGACAAAGATGGTGGACTGTATCTGGCTGGAGAACTTACTGGCGCGGCGACAAGCGCCGCGCTCGGTGGCGCAGCGGCGAGCGCCATCCGGAACGGAAGTACGATGGCGACATCCGGCGCGGCGCGCTCGTTCGCGACCGAGGCGCTGGCGTCCAAGCCAGGGCAGGCCCTTTTCGGAAAGGGCGGCGTACTCAACTCGGGGAGCGACCTCAGGATCGGTGTATCTCGGGGCAAGGATGGTGGCAGGTTTGTATTCCGAGCCGCTGGTGATCTCGTACAGAAGGCCGCCGGCACCAGCAAGATCGACTTGGTCGACCTAGGCAAGATCTCAGACTTCCTCAGTGCGATCGGACGATAGCGAATGCAAAACGCAGACCCTGTGCTCACTGGGTTCCAACGGACCGCGGAGCAGGCGATTACGAGCCTTCTCCTTCGACTCGGACGGAAGATCGACTCGCGAGACGTGCTCCGCGGCGTGGTGCCGTTCTTCTCGAAAGATCCGCAGACCGTCCTTAAGTTGAGTTCAGCTGACTTCGAAGTATGGCTGTACGATGATGAAGCCAGCTTCTCGGCACGAGCGGGCGGTGGAGCGGTTGAACGTCTCGATTTCAAGAGCGAGCCAGAGGTGTTGGACAGGTTGCTCGAGCAGATTGAGGCCGCGCTCACCAAGTAGACGGAGCGACGTGGCCGGACCGGTCGCGTGAAGCGCAATTGCTGAGCGGAAACAGCCGCCGGTCGTGTGGCCGGGTGAGGTAGCGGTCGAGCACCTCCCGCCATTCGGCCGGCGGCTTGCCATCGGGCCACTGACTCACAACGCGCGCGCCCTGGAGGATCTTCCGCCGGAGATCCTGGGCGCGCTCCCGCTTTCGGGCACGCGCACGTGTCGCGTCACGGCGGGCCGTGAGCGCCGCGATCGGGCGCTCCAGCTCGTCAGCGCGGGCCACGCGTCCCGCCCTCACTCCGCGTGACCTCACTACGAACCAGCCGCCCGGCAAGGTCGCGGAGCAGAGCTTCGGTGTTCGCGGTGCGTGGCATACCGGGCGGCGGGGCCCACTGCCGGGACGGCCCGTCAGGATCGTGCGGCGTCTTGACCAGCACAGCCCCGAGCAGCGCGCACAGGCCTGCGTCGTTGGCGTCGATGGCGTCATTCACGGTGCAGGTGCGGAACGGCTCCATGAGCCCTGCGCGCTCGACCGCGCCGAGAACCACCTCGGCCACGGTCTGACGCGCGGTCATGGTGACGGCCGCCGGGGCGAACACGCCCACCGCCCGCGCGAATGGGTTCGGGAGGGAGTGGCGCTCTCCACTCATCCGGTACGATGGGACTGATGGGCGTTGCATGTCCACCGACACCTGCGGTGGATCGGCTGAGTATTTCTTACGGCGCTCGGAGCGCGTCCGGGCTGTCGGGCGTGACCCTGTGAGGGTGATGGAGACCGAGGTGGCGGAATCACCGAGCGCCTTGGGTCGGCAGAGTATGGCCTGAGGCGCTCTGAGCGAGAAGCAGTTGTCGGGACTCCGATCGCTTTTGCAGGCATCGCGGCACACACTTCCCCGTGCCAACTGCCCGCGTTGATCGCGACTGCTTCCCATTGCTCCCCAAGTCCGAAGTGTCGCTGGCGACGGGCGCTTGACTTGCCTTCGCTATGTGCGGTATCGTCACCGACTTACGTGGCACCCCGGCGCCGTAGCCAAGTGGTAAGGCAGAGGTCTGCAAAACCTCCATCACCGGTTCGACTCCGGTCGGCGCCTCTCTCTGCAGCGTGCGCTAACCAGCCGTCGCAGAACAACTTGCACCGCGTGACTGCCCAATTGGGGCGCACTGGTGTATCATTTCCGAAGGAGCCGTCGCGCGGAACTAAACGTTTCTGGCGTACCGGCTCTCGAACGTTTTTTCGGCAGCCACCCAATTTCAAGCACACATCGGTTCGCCGGTGTCCTTGCGTGGGTGAGTCCCACTTCTCGCAAGGTACACATGCGTCCGCTCCGCATCGGCATCCTCGATATCGTCGCCCGCGCTCCGACTACCGCCATGTGGGCCCGCGTCATGAATCCGAACCTCGCCGGCATCATGCCGCAGATCGTCGCGGTCTGGTGTGAACAGGCGGGCCATGACGTGACCCTGGTGTGCTACACCGGGTTCGAGGACCTGCAGGCCGAGCTGCCGCTGGATGTGGACGTGCTCTTCGTCAGTGCCTTCTCGCAGTCGGCGCAGCTGGCCTACGCTATCAGCAACATGTTCCAGCAGCGCGGTGCCGTGACCGTGCTGGGTGGTCCGCATGCCCGCTGCTATCCCGAGGACGCCGGTCGCTTCTTCGATTACGTACTTGGGTTCTCCGATCGTGACACCATCCTCGAGATCCTGGCCGACCGGGAGCAATATCGTCCTGTGGGTCGCCAGCTCGCGTCAGCCCAGCAGCCGAAGGACCTGCCGACGCTGGCAGAGCGCTGGAAGTACGTCGAGCGCACGCTGGCCAAGGCGCCGGTCATTCAGATGGTGCCGATGCTCGCCAGCCTCGGCTGCCCCTACACCTGCAGCTTCTGCATCGACTCGACGGTGGAGTACCAGCCGCTCGGGTTCGATCGCCTGTCGGAAGACATCCAGTTCCTGCTCACCAAGCACAAGAGCCCCATCGTCGGGTGGCACGATCCGAACTTCGGGATCCGCTTCGACGAGTGCATGGAGACGCTGGAGCGCGCGGATCCGAACACGCGCATTCGTCACATCGCCGAGAGCAGTCTCTCGGTGCTGAACGAGGCGCACCTCAAGCGGCTCAAGAAGAACGGCTTCAAGGCCATCCTGCCGGGGGTCGAGTCGTGGTACGATCTCGGCAACAAGTCGAAGACGCGAAATACCGGCATGGAGAAGGTGACGCAGGTGTCGGATCACGTGAACATGATCCTGCGCTACATCCCCTACATCCAGACGAACTTCGTGCTCGGCCTCGACGGCGACATGGGCCCGGAGCCGTTCGAGCTGACCAAGAAGTTCCTCGACCTGGCCCCCGGGTCGTTCCCCGGCTATTCCCTGCTCTCGGCGTTCGGCAAGGCGGCGCCGCTCAACCTCGAGTACCAGCGAGACGGGCGCGTGCTGGGCTTCCCGCATCACTTCCTGAACAACAACCACGCGATGAACGTGAAGCCGAAGAACTACGCGTGGCCGGAGTTCTACGATCGCCTCATCGACCTGACGAAGTACTCGTTCTCGGGCCGGATGATCGCGAAGCGCTTTATGGGCACCAGCGAGATGCTGCCGAAGGGCATGAACGTCATCCGCGCCATTTCGTCGGAGGGCTGGGGCCGCATCAAGTACCACACGGTCATTCGTGGCCTGCTCGACACCGATAAGTCGGTGCGCGACTACTTCGAGGGCGAGACCACGGTGCTGCCGCAGTTCTATCGCGACCGCATTCGCCGCGAGCTCGGGCCGTTCTGGGACTGGCTGCCGGAAGGCGCGCTGGAGCACGACCCGAACGCATACCTGAAGGCGTCGGCCGGCCTGGTGCCGATCGCGCCGCGGCCCGGTCGTGGCACGGTGGCGAATCGGGCTGGAGTGGCGACCGTCGCCTAGGCTCGCGGTTCAGGGAAAGCGAAGAGGCCGGCTCCGCGAGATGCGAAGCCGGCCTCATGCGTTTCATCGATCAGGGTTGCGGTGCCGGGATTGCTTCCCACGTGTACGGGTAGGCGATGGAATGGGTGTTGTCATGAATGCCGAGGCAATAGACGGCACCATCGAGGGCGACGAGGCACGGGGTATCGTCCCCGGAGATCTGTGCTGCCGGAAAAGGGAAAGTGGCGAGGTTGTTGAACGTGATCTGCGCGGCACTGGGATCGGCCGTGAAGCTCATGACACCAGACTGCACGTTCATCAGGTTTGTATAGAACCCCATGGCGATCGTGGCCGGTGACGCACCGGCCATGGGTACCGGCGCTTGTCCAGTCGGGTCCCAGCAAAAGAGCCGGGCTGGGGCCTCAATGGCACAAGCCGTGAACTGTCCCACGCTGATCTGGCGGAAGGTGTGCCCGCCAGGGACAAGTGTCGGGGCTTCGAAGGAGTCCCAGCACCATGCGGCGCCATCCTCCGCCAGTCCGCAGCCGACGTTGTTCCCGGCCGCGATGCTGGTGAGTCGCAGTGTCGTGGAAAGCTGATTAGCGTCGAAGAATGTGCTGCCCCAGCACCATGGCGTGCCGTCCGCAACAGCGAGACCACAGAAGTAGGTGTCGCCGGAGCTGATCGCATTGATCGCCGGAAGGCCCGTAACGGACTGGTAGGCGTCCGGATCGCTGGAGCCGTTGTATCGATCATAGCGGTAGCAGTATGTCACACCACCAAGATCCACGACACACGCGTTCCCGTCGCTCAGCGCCAGCGTCTTTGCCTGGACCTGGCTCAGGATACGGAACGTCTGGTTGCTGTTGCGCCCGTCCACCCAGCACCAGGTCGCCGTGCCCTGCAGCCCGCACACCCCGCCCGCGCCCGCATCGATCCTGTCAGCGTGAAACGCGTCCGCAGCTATCGTGATCTTCAGTGCCGGCTGGTCGTAGATCGACGCGCCGATCGCCTGTGAGCCGGCTAAGAGTCCGGGGGTCCACTGCGCTGCGGCGAGCCCGTCAACGCCCGATGTATCTGCGCTGGGCGTGAGGCGGCCGCCACCACTCCTGATGCTCCAGGTAACCGGCACGCCCGGGATCGACGTACCATCCTCATTCACCACCCTCACCAGCACACTCTGCGGTGTGACTGTGCCTGGTGTCACCACCGTCGGCGCCTGCACCAGCTCGAGGTGGAAGTCACCCGATGCGTCATCCGGGCTCGAGCAGGCGCCGGAGGCAAGTGCCGCCGCGAATGCCAGCACAATCCGCATTGAGTGCCTCATGGAGTAGGAGCCGGAATCGCTGCCCAGGTGAAGGGCATTGCCGGATTTCCGGGGTTGTATCGCGGCGTACAGTAGACGGAGCCGTCGAACGCCACTACGCAGTGATCTGAAACCTGGCGGGCAGGAATTGGAAGCGCGCTCGATTGCTCGAGGTAGAAGGCCCCCGTTCCGGATGAGCTCAGGTAGAACATCGTGGCGCCGCTGGAGGTATTCACCAGGTTGTCGTCGAGGGAGCCCATCGCGACCTGCGTTGCCGATACGCCAGCGATCGAGACCGGTGTCCCATCGATGCCATCCCAGCAGTACAGCCTGGTCGGTGCCGCGACGGCACAGATCCCACCTCGGCCCGTGCTGATGCTGCGGAAGCTATGTCCGCCCGCCACCGCCACCGGGTTGCTGCCGAAGCCATCCCAACACCACGCCTCGCCAGCAGCGGTGAGCCCGCACGCCGGGGTACTGCCGGCGCTTACAGCGGACAACTGCAGACTCGAGGAAACCTGAACCGGCGTCAGGGTGCTATGCATCCAGCACCACGGTGTCGCATCGGCGATGGCAATCCCGCAGAAGTACGGGCCGCCGGCGCTGATGCCCCTGATCGGCGGCAATCCTGGAACGCTGACATACTCCTCGGGGGGCACAGTTCCGAAGTTGACCTGGCAGTAGGTCGTCCCCGCGGAATCGAGCACACAGACATATCCCGACGAAACTGCCACATCGGACGCTTGCACCTGGGGCAGCACCCTTCTGGTGGTCGCCGAGGGGCCGATGTCCCAGCACCACACGGCGCTGCCCATGAGACCGCACGCTTTGGGGTAGGAGGACGAGATCTTGTCGGCATGAAGAACGGCGGCGGCTCGCACCCGGATCCGCAACGCCGGCTGGTCATAGATCGTGACCGAGACTTGCTGCTCTCCCTGCGACAGTCCGGGCGTCCATACCGCGGCGGCGAGTCCATCGACGCCCGATGTATCGGCGGATTGCGCCAGCGTACCACTGCCGGGGGCGGCCTCCCACCTGACGGGTACGCCCTCGGTCGATTGACCTCTATCGTCAAGCACCCGGATGATCAAGGTTTGCGTTATCGGGGTTCCGGGAAGCACTTCTGAAGGGGCCTGCACGACTTCGAGCCGGCTCGCCCCCGAGGGCTCGGCGTCCGGCGAACACGCGGAGACCAGACAGGACACCACCAGTGCCGTGTGCAACCGGAGCCTCATGGTTCGTTCTCTTGTGAAAAGATCCCAAGGAGACGTCATGTACCGCGGCTTTTGCACACTGCCCCTGGCAGCGGTCGTTTTCATGCTCGGCGCCTGCACCGACAACGCGGCGCCCCATGGTGCCAACCTCACGACGGTGAACGGTCTCTACGAGGCGAGCTGCGGCCGAATGCGGTCCTCGCTCCGGTGCTGGGGAAACGTGGGGTACCTCCCGGTCAGCCAGATGAGCAACATGCAGCTTGTGCGCGGCAGTGCCTACGGCGATGCCGGCTGCGGCATCGACGGGGAAGGATCGATTTCCTGCTGGGGATACGCGGGTGACGGGTTTGCGGCGGTGCCGACACCCGGTTTGCGCTTCATTGAGGTGGCCGTGGGTCAGGCTCACCGTTGCGCACTCGAAGCCGCAGGCACGGTGTACTGCTGGGGCTACGCGCGACTTACCGGACTCGCACCGCAGGATACTCTCATCCAGAACTGCGCGCCGAGTGCACCCGAACCGTTCCTGTGCGTCAAGGCACCGTCGCCGATCGCCAGCTCCGAGCGTTTTTCGGCCATCACGGCCGGCGAGTACTACACCTGCGGCCTGACGCGGGGCGGCAGGGCCTATTGCTGGGGTGAAGGCTATGGACTCGGCCTGGGTGAAGGCAACGAGTTCTCCCAGATGCCCGCTCCGGTCGCCACCTCGGATCTCTTCGGCAGCATCGCGGCGGGGTACGAAAGCACCTGCGCCGTGTCGACGGCGAAGAAGCTGTCGTGTTGGGGCGGAGGGTATGGCGCGACCGGGTCTGCATCGTACGTGCCGGTGCCGGTGCCGGTGCCGGACGATGTCCCCATGCAGTCGGTGTCGCTGCACTTCTACAATGCCTGCGGACTCGACACGGCGGGGCTGGCGTGGTGCTGGGGTGGGCTTGCGATTCCGCCGGCCCAGGTGCTGGGTGGACTCAGTTTCAGCGCGATCGCCGCAGGAGAAGCCTCCGCATGTGCCATTGCCAGTGACGGGGCCTGGTGCTGGGGAGCGAACGACCGTGGCCAGCTCGGCAACGGCGGCACAACCTACTCCCCCATTCCCGTGCGTGTCGCGAACCAGGACCAATTCGACTAACCTCTTCGAGTCCTTTTCCGTGAGGCAACAATTCGTGCATTCAAAATTGCGGCGCTGGTATTCCTCGCCGCGTGTGGGACCACTCAGAAGGCTCCGGTGGCGGTGAGCCCGGCCACCCTGGGCGGTGCCACGTGGCGCCTCGAGGACCTGGCCGGCCACGGCGTCATCGACAACTCCCACGTCACCCTCGAGTTCCTGCCTGATGGCAGGGTGACAGGCAGCGGTGGCTGCAATCGCTACAACGGTGCGGCCACGCTCAAGGGACCGCAGATCACCTTTACGCCACTCGCTTCGACGATGATGGCGTGCTCGCCCGAACTCATGGACCAGGAGATGCGCTTCTTCGCAGCACTCGGCAAGGCCAGCACGGTGTCGTTCGACAAGACCGGTGCGTTGCTCATCCAGGTCAACGGCGAGCCCAAGCCGCTGCTCTTCCGCAAGGAGACATGACCGTTCCGCTGCACCCGTTCGCCACCCTTCCTGCGGGGTGGCGAACCCGCTTCGCGCCTGCCCCCACCGGCCACCTGCACCTCGGTCATGCTGTCAACGCAGTCTATGTCTGGGGACTGGCGCGCGCATTCGGCGGCCAGGTACTCCTGCGCATGGAGGATCACGACCGCACCCGCTCACGGCCGGAATACGAACGCGGCATCCTCGATGACCTGGACTGGCTCGGCCTCGTCCCCGACATCGGCGACACGGCGAGCTTCCGGGTCGGGTCACACCCGCAACGCCAGAGCGACAACGCGGCGCGCTACGAGGCGGCGCTCGAGCAGCTCGATCACGCCGGCCTGGTCTACGCCTGTGATTGCTCCCGGCGCGACATCGCTCAGGAAGTGCCCGACGTCTTCGGGGAGGAGATGCGCTACACCGGTCGTTGTCGCGAGCGCGGCGTCGACCGGTCCGCCGCACGGGCGCGCCGAGTCGTCATGTCGCCCGGAGCCGAGCAGTTCGACGACCTCCGCCTCGGACCGCAGGCGCAGGAGCCGGAAGACCAGTGCGGCGACCTGCTGGTGCGCGACCGCCTGGGGCAATGGACCTACCAGTTCGCCGTGGTGGTGGATGACATGGAGCAGGGCGTCGATGTGGTGATCCGGGGCGAGGACCTGCTGAAGTCCAGCGGTCGCCAGATCCGCCTTGGGCGCCTGCTGGGCCGCGGTCGGCCGCCCCTCTTCCTGCACCACCCGCTCCTCATCAAGCCTGACGGTAGCAAGCTCAGCAAGTCGGCCGGCGACACCGGCATTCGCGAACTGCGAGCCGGCGGCGCCACCGCCGCGTCGGTGCTGGGCCAGGCCGCCGCGCTCGCGGAACTGGTCGAACCTGGCCGCGCCCTGCCGGCGGATGCGCTTGCCTCACTCTTCGTGGAGACCTGACATGCGCGCTCGCTCCCTTTCCCTCGCGGCCCTGGCGGCCTTCGCCGTCATGGCGCTGGTGCCTGGACCCGCCTCGGGGCAGCTGCCGAGAGTCCGCGTGAGCACCAGCCTGGGCGATATCGTGATCACTGTTGACACCGTCCATGCGCCGGTGACCTCAGCGAATTTCCTCAGCTATGTTGACGCCGGGATGTACGCGAACGGGCGATTCCACCGGACGGTGACATCGCAGAACCAGCCGGACAACCTCGTCAAGATCGAGGTGATCCAGGGAGGACGAGACAGTGCGCATGCGGGGGAGCGCGCGCCGATTCCTCTCGAGCGCACCAGTGTCACGAAACTCAAGCACCTCCATGGGACCGTGTCCATGGCTCGCGGTGGCCCCGATACCGCCACCTCCGACTTCTTCATCTGCATCGGCGACCAGCCGGCACTCGACTTCGGCGGCAAGCGGAACCCCGACGGCCAGGGGTTCGCCGCTTTCGGCACCGTGACGTCGGGCGTGGACGTCGTCCGCCGGATACAGCAATCGCCGGCGCAGGGGCAAACCCTGGCGCCGGCGATTGTTATCCTCAGCATCAAGCGCGTGCGCTAGCTCAGGCCCCCGTCTTTCCCGTCAGTATCCCGTCGCGGATGCGCGTGGCCTTCTCGTTCGCGCTCGGGTCTGCCTCCACCTTCAGGTTGCCGAGCTGTACCTTCGCGTCGAGGTTGAGTGTCTCGGTGCCCCGTCGCACGGTAATGACGAAGGGCGCATCGGCCTTGCCGCTGTAGAGTTGCCGGAACGCCGGGCCGAAGTCGGTTCCCGCCGTGACGGGAACGTCGCCCACCGACACGAGGTAGTCGCCCGGCTTCACTCCGGCGAGCGCGGCGGCGCTTCCCGGGGCGACGGCAGCCACCCGGACGCCGGTGCTGTCGCTGTCGGACTGGACGCCGAGGCGGGGCTCACGATTCAGCCGCAGGCCGGCGAGCGGGAGGATCGAGTCCCATGGGTAGGGCGCCCTGCCATCAACGTAGAGGCGATTGAAGTCAGTGAACGACTTGCCGCCCGCCGCCTTGTTGACCGCTGCCCACCATTCCGCGCTGGTGAACCCGCGGTCGTGCTTGTAGGCACTCTGGTAGACACTGCGCATGACGTCGTCGAGCGACTGCCGGTTGTTGCTCGCGTCACGAATCATGATGTCGAGCATCAGGCCAGCCAGTGACCCCTTGTCGTAGTACAGGTACCCGGTGCCGTCGGTCGGGTGGATCCACGTTGACAGCGACGCGTCCTCGAGTGATACCGGCGCCGCCGCATTCACGTTGTTGATCTTGCCCGTGGTGGTCGCGAAGAAGTTCGATGGCTCGACCAGCTGTGCCCGGACCAGCACCAGGTCGGCGTAGTAGTCGGTGATGCCCTCGCTCACCCACAACCACGGCGTGGCCTGCGACCGGTCGTAGCGGTAGGGGTAGAGGTCGGCGGGACGGAGCCGCTTCACGTTCCAGGCGTGGATGATCTCGTGCGCATAGAGCCCGTCCAGGAACGGGTTGCCCAGCGCCAGCGGGGTGATCACGTCCACGTGCGAGTTCTGGTGCTCGAGACCGCTCGCGCCTTGGTAGCTGGAGTCGGCGATCTGCATGATTGTGTAGGTCTTGAACGGCTTGTCGCCGAACGCCTGGATCATCGGTGGCCACATCTTCTGGATGCGGGTCCACGTCTCGGCGCGCGGCGTGCCCGACAGGCTGCCGGCCGGGTACGTGGCCAGGCGTACCGTGATGCCCTCCACCTGAACGCTGTCATAGTCGAACCGGCCCACGAAAAACGGCATGTCAACCAGGTCGTGGTAGTTGCCCTCGCGATAGTTGTCCCTGGTACCGCTGGACGTCATACCGGTCGCCACAATCCAGTCGCTCTCGGTGTTGATGCGCACCGTGGCGGGGAAGGCAAGGGGCTGCCCCTCCGGGTACATGAACACGTTGGTGCCGTTGAACAGCAGGAACTCATCGCGGGCCCAGGACATCGCATTGTCGAGGGTGTCGGCCCTGAAGTCGAAGGACACCTTCACCGGGCCCGGGCCTGCCGTGCGGATGCGCCAGGTGTCGTAATCGAGCTTGTCCCACTCGAGCGCCTGCCCGGCCCGCGTCGGCGTGAAGTTCGACACCCACTTGGCGAAGTCGGTGATCTCGTACGCCCCCGGCGTCCACGCCGGCAACGAGAGGAGCACCGGCTGGGCACCGCTCACGTCGAACGTCATGGTGACGGACATGGCCCGTCGTTTCGCCAGGTCGCGATTGAAGGTCACCTCGTAGGCGACATTGGCGATCGGCGCCGACTTGAGCGGGGCCAGGACTGCGGCTGGCTTCTGTGCGGCAAGCAGTCCCGCAGTGGCGAATGGGATCAGGGACAGCGAGAACAGTGTGCGCATGACTCCCTCAAGGATGGAACGACAAATCGCGCGCGGGCTCTTCCCGGCCCGGCGCGTCCCACTCGGCCTCGCCTTCCCAGCGTGCCATCACCGCCGTCGCGAGGCAGTTGCCGACGAGGTTCACCATGGTACGCGCCATGTCCATGAGTTCATCGACGCCAAGGATGACGGCAACGCCCTCCAGCGGCAGCCCGTAGGTGGACAGCACGCCCGACAGCACCACCAGGGAGGCGCGCGGCACCGCCGCGATTCCCTTGCTGGTAATGAGCAGGGTCAGCATCATGCCGAGTTGCGTCGGGAGCGTCATTTCCACCCCCGCGGCTTGTGCGACGAACAGCGATGCCACGCCAAGATAGAGCGTGGAGCCATCGAGGTTGAAGGAGTAGCCCGTGGGCATCACGAACGCGACGATGCGCCGAGGCACGCCGAACTGCACCATCCGTTCCATGGCCAGTGGCAGCGCCGCGTCGGATGACGTGGTGGTGAAGGCGATGAGGGCCGGGTCCTTCACGGCGCGGATGAAGCGCCGGATCGGCACGCGGGCGATCAGCGCGGCCGGCACGAGTGCCAGGAGCGCGAACACGATGAGCGCGCCATACAGCGTCAGGATGAGTTTCGCGAGGTTGCCAAGCACGCCGAGCCCCGAGTGGCTCACGGTCACCGCCATGGCCGCCCCGATACCGATTGGGGCGTACTTCATGATGATGGCGACGAACTTGAACATCACCTCCATGATCCCCTCGGCGAACTGCAGGATCACTTCCTTGGGTCGGCCCTTCACCTGGGTCAGCCCGATTCCGAACAGCGTGGACCAGAAAACCACCTGCAGGATCTCGTTGTCAGCCGCCGCCTCGAAGAAGCTGCGGGGCACGACATGCTCGAGGAATCCGCCAAACGTTGTTGGCGCAGCCTTGACCTGCTGGCCCGGGTCGGGCGGCGGCAGGATCACGCCCACACCCGGACGGACGAGGTTGCCGGCGATGAGTCCGATGGCCAGCGCCACCGAGGTCATGAGCCAGAAATAGGCAATGGCCTTGACGGCGAGCCGGCCGATGCGCTTCAGGTCGTCGCCGTGCCCGGCGATGCCCACCACCAGCGTGCCGAAGATGATCGGCACGACGATCGACTTGATCATGCGCAGGAAGATCGTCGAGAGGGGCTTGAGCTTGACCGCGAACTCGGGGGTGAGCCACCCCACGAGGATACCGACGCCCATGCCGATGAAGATCCAGTGGGTGAGGGTCGTGCGCTTGAGGAGGCGCCACATCGTCAGTGCGCCGCCAATGCGCCCGCCTTGGCCTCGATGCCCGCAAGGAGCGAACGGTAGGATGCCGCGAACTTCGCCACGCCATCGGCCTCGAGGTCCTTCGTGATCGCGCCCAGGTCGATGCCGTACTCGACCAGTGCCGAGAGCCGCCGGGCCGAATGCGCCACGTGCTCATCGAGGTGAAGGCAGAGCTGGCCGCGCTCACGGAAGGCGGCGAACGTCTCCGGCGGCAGCGTGTTGACCGTGCGGGGGCCGATCAGCGCCTCGACGTAGTACACGTCGGACAGGCGAGGGTCCTTGGAACTCGTCGACGCCCACAGCGGCCGCTGCGGGTACGCGCCACGCGCCGAGAGCTGGTGCCAGCGCGGCAGGTGCAGCGACTGGCCGAACCGCTCGTACGCCGTGGCCGCATTCGCGATGGCGATGGTGCTGCGAAGCTGGCTGGCGAACACATGACCGCTGTTGGCGGCGCGCTCGAGCAGTGGGTCGACCTTCCCGTCGAGCCGACTCACGAAAAAGCTGGCCACGCTGCAGGGCGCGCGCTGCGTGCCCGCGCGCGGGGTCTGGAAGAACGCCTCCATGCCCGTCATGAAGGCGTCGATGACTTCCTGGTAGCGGCTCACGGAGAACAACAGCGTCACGTTCACGTTGATGCCCGCTGCCAGGCACCGGGTGATCGCCGGGAGGCCCTCGCGCGTGCCGGGAATCTTGATCATGACGTTGGGCCGGTTCACCGCGGCCCAGAGTCGCTCCGCCTCGCGCACCGTGCCCTCGGTGTCGTGTGCCAGCGTGGGCGATACCTCGAGCGAGACGGTACCGTCGCCGTTCGGGTCCTGCTCGAACACCTTCTGGAACACGTCACAGGCCGCCTGTACGTCCGCCACCGCCAGGGCCTCGAAGATCTCCGCCGGGCTGTGGCCCTGGTCGGCCAGCTGCTGGATATCGCTGTCGTACAGCGTACTGGTCGCTACCGCCTTCTCGAAGATCGTCGGGTTCGACGTCATGCCCTTCAGGCCATCTTCGTGAATCAGCCGCGCCAGTTCGCCCGAACGCACGAGGTCGCGCGTGATGAAGTCGTACCAGGGACTCTGGCCCAGGCGGCTCAGTGCCACGAGCGGATTGGCGGTCGCGGATGGATTGTCGCTCATGCATCGCTCCGGGTGAGGAGGTCCCTGACGGCGGCAGCAGCAGCAGCGGGCGTGAAGCCGAACTCGGCAAAGAGGCGCTCGGCGGGTGCCGAGGCCCCGAAGGTGCGCATGGCGATGACGGTGCCGCGGTCGCCGACCCAGCGCTCCCAGCCAAAGGGGCTGGCGGCCTCGATCGCCACGCGGGCGTGGACGGCGGGCAGCAGGACCTGGTCGCGATACAACTGGGGCTGCGCAGCGAACAGTTCCCAGGACGGCATCGAGACAACTCGCGTCGGTACGCCCTCACGATCGAGCAGCTCCGCCGCCGTCATGGCAACGCCGACTTCGGAGCCGGTCGCCAGCAGGATGGCGCGCGGTGCCGTGGCCGGTTCGTGCGCCACGTACGCGCCCCGCCCCACCTCGGTCGCCGTGGCGAGTCGTGGCAGCACCGGCACCTTCTGCCGTGTCAGCACGATCGCGGTCGGGCCGTCCCTTCGCTCGAGCGCAACTTTCCACGAGGCTACCGCCTCGTTGGCATCGGCCGGCCGCAGCGTCACCAACCCCGGTATCGCGCGCAGCATGGGGAGCTGGTCGATCGGCTGGTGCGTTGGTCCGTCTTCACCGACGCCGATCGAATCGTGCGTCCCGATGTAGATGACCGGCAGGCCCATGAGGGCGGAGAGCCGTATCGACGGCTTCATGTAGTCGAAGAACACCAGGAAGGTGCTGCCAAAGGGCCGGACGCAGCCGTGCGCCGCCAAGCCGTTCATGCAGGCACCCATCGCGTGTTCACGCACGCCCCAGTGCACCGCGCGGCCCGCAATGCCGGGCCCGAACGCGCCGCCAAGCTTCTGACCGACGCCCGTGCTTCCCGCCAGGTCGGCCGACCCGCCTACCAGATTGCCGACATGAGGCAGGATCGCCTGGAGTGCGGCGGCGCTCGCCTTCCGCGTTTCCACCCCGCCCTGGTCGGCGGGGAAGGTCGGCAGGTCGCGATCCCATCCGGCGGGCAACTCACCGCGCTGTTCCCGTGCGTATTCGGCGGCCTCGGCACCATACGCTACCTTGTAGCGCGCGAACGCGGCCTGCCAACTGGCTTGCGCCTCGGCCCCGTGCGCTCGGCACCGGCCCATGTCGGCATAAGCCGCATCGGGAACCACAAACTTCTGGTCCACGGCCCAGCCAAGGATCGCCTTGGTACGGCTCACCTCGTCGGACCCGAGTGGCGCGCCGTGAGCTTCACTGGTATTTCGCTTGGTGGGCGCGGGATCGGCGATAATGGTGCGCAGCACGATCAGTGTCGGCCGCTCGGACTCGGCCTGCGCGGCGGCGAGCGCCGTGTCGATGGCCTCGAGGTCGTTGCCATCGGCCACGTGCAGCACCCGCCAGCCGTACCCCTCGAAGCGCCGGCTCGTGTCCTCCGAGAAGCTCAGACCGGTGCTGCCGTCGATCGTGATCCGATTGTCGTCATAGATCAGCGTGAGCTTGCCGAGCTTGAGGTGCCCTGCCAGGCTGGCCGCCTCGCTGGCGACGCCCTCCATCATGTCGCCGTCACTCGCCAGTGCCCAGGTGCGATGATCAACGATCGTCGCGTCGGGCTGGTTGAACCGGGCCGCCAGGAACCGTTCGGCCATCGCCATGCCCACCGCGTTGCCGACGCCTTGGCCGAGCGGCCCGGTGGTTACCTCGACCCCGGGCGTGGGCCCTCGCTCGGGATGGCCCGGTGTCCGGGACTGCCACTGCCTGAAGTTGCGGATTTCGTCCAGCGGGAGATCATATCCACTCAGGTGCAGCACGCTGTACAGCAGCATCGACGCATGCCCGCACGACAGGACGAATCGATCGCGGTCCTCCCAGTTCGGGTCAGCGGGATTGTGCCGGAGGTACCGGGTCCACAGCAGGTATGCGACGGGTGCCAGAGCCATCGGCGTACCGGGATGGCCCGAGTTGGCCTGCTCCACCGCATCCATGGCCAGCACGCGGATCGTGTTGATGCTGACCCAGGGGTCGACGCTCGAGGCCGCCGAGGCAGGCGGCGCGACGGAGCGAGTGGCTTCCACCGGCAGAGTGGGCTCCTTTCAACGGGGCGGTAGCGTGGCGCCAGGGCTGGTCGCGGTCGCAAAGATAACCGCCGGGGAATCTTTTCGGGGGGCGAAGTGTATCGGCAATGCAGTCTGCAACTTCCGCCATCGGTGATCGTGACATGACCCGACGCAACCCGTACCCCAAGGTGGTCGCTGGGGGGGAACGGACGTACGAAATTCACGAGGCTGCCCAGCTTACCGGCCTTGCCCCGGCGCGTCTGCGCGTCTGGGAGCGGCGGTACGCCGTGGTCCGCCCCGCCCGGCAGCCAAACGGGTATCGAGCCTACACTGCCGAGCAGGTGGCGTTGCTCCGGTCGTTCGCCCGGCTCATCGAGGCTGGGGAGCGTATCGGCGACCTCGTGGTCCAGCCCATTGAGGAGGTGCTGAACCGCGCCGAGGCCCGGGACATTGACGAGTCCGCTCACGGGGCACTGCTCGCCGCCGTGGTATCATTCGACCGGGATCGGCTCGAGGTCCTGGTGGCGGAACAGCTTCGCGACAGGGGCCTGAGCGGTTTTGCGCGCGACGTGGCCTTGCCGCTGGCGCAGGTGCTTGGGGATCTCTGGGTCCTGGGCAAGGTCCCGATTGCGGCCGAGCACCTGGCGAGCGAGGTGGTGGTCCACGCGCTGAAAGCCGGCCTCAGGGATTCTCGCGGCGACGGCCAGATCTGCCTGGCGGCGTGCCTTCCGGGCGAGCGGCACGAGTGGGGGTTCCTGGCCAGTCTCGCCGACGTTCAGGAGCTCGGATGGCAGGTGCACTATCTCGGTGCCGACCTGCCGGTCGATGATGTGGTCGACGCGGCCTGGAAGCGCCGGGCCCAGGCGGTCGCCTTCAGCGTCAGCGACCCCCGGCTGGTGGAGCCGCAGCTGTCCGCCCTGACGCGACTGCCGGCCCGGTTGCCTCCCCGTGCCATCCCGATCATCGGGGGCGGGGGAGTGGCGCCGTTCGAGCACATCCTGCGATCGGCCGGTTACCGCATCGGCCTTGAATCCTTCACCCTTGGCGCGCCCGATGCTGCCGCGCGCGCAGCGGTGGGCACCTGAACCTGTCGAACGGGCCCGAAATGTCTCATGACTGACGTTGCTACCCCTCGGTCCCCGACCGGGCATCCCGTCATCCCGGTGCCGGGTTCGGTCGCGGCTGGCCGTCGCCGGAGCGCCATTGTGGTTGGTGCCGGCATTGGCGGCCTGGCGACGGCGGTCCGCCTCGCCCACGCGGGGTGGGAGGTCACCGTGCTCGAGCAGCACGACCGCCCCGGTGGCCGCGCGGGACGCTGGGAGTCGAAGGGCTTCACCTTTGACACCGGTCCGTCGCTCGTCATGATGACCGAGTACTGGCAGAAGCTGTTCAGCGATGTCGGTCGCCGCCTCGAGGACTACCTCACCCTCGTGCAGATCGACCCGTGCTACCGTATTCACTTTCCCGACGGGACCAGCCACGAGCGGACCAGTACCCTCAACCGCCTGATCACCGAGTGCGAGGCCATCGAACCGGGGTGCGGGCCCAAGCTGCTCGCCTACCTGGCAAAGACCAGCCAGATGTACACCGACGGCCTGCAGTTCATCAGCCGCAACATGCACAAGCCGTCGTCGATGGTGAACCTGCCGAATCTCGGGATGCTGGGCCGCACCGGCGCGCTCGGCGACCTCCAGACCATGGTGGGCAAGTACTTCAAGGATGAGCGCCTGCAGCAGTCCCTGAGCTTCCAGACGCTGTACCTCGGCCTCTCGCCCTACGAATCCCTCGCCATCTACTCACTTTTGCCGTACGTTGAGATCGCGGGGGGCATCTTCTACCCCATGGGCGGCATGCACCAGCTCGCCCTGTCCCTGGAGCGCCTGGCTGGCGAGCTCGGCGTGACCATCCGTTACGGCGCCCGGGTGGGGCGCTTCGATACCGCCGGCGATACGGTGCGCGCCGTGGTCATGGCGGATGGCTCGCGCATCGCCGCCGACCTGGTGGTGACGAACGCCGACCTGCCGTATGCCTACCAGGAGCTGCTGGGGACGCCGTACCCCGGCATCGAGAAGAAGCGGTTCAGTTGTTCGGTGGTGCTGCTGTACCTTGGCACCAGCCGAACCTGGCCGCACCTTCCGCACCACACGTTCGTGGTGGGGCGCGACATGAAGGCGGGCTGCGAGGACATGTTCGTGCATCACCGCATGCCCGAGGATCCGCCATTCTATGTGGTGGCCAGCACCCGGACCGACCCGACCCAGGCGCCGCCGGGATGCGACAATCTCTTCGTCTTGGTGCTGGCGCCAAGCCAGCCGGAGGACCGTTCGAAGTGGATCGACTGGAGCGTCGAGGGCCCGCGGGTGGAACAGCAGACACTGGCGCGAATGGAGCAGACCCTCGGCATGACCGACCTGCGGAAGCACATCGTGACCAGCCGGGTGGTGACACCGGAGGACTACCGCGTCGACTTCGGCAACCTCCGAGGCGAGGCCTTCGGCCTGTCGCACAACCTGATGCAGATCGGCTATTTTCGGCCGCACAACCGGCATGCCACGCTGAAGAACCTCTTCTTCGTTGGCCAGAGCACGCATCCCGGCTGCGGCCTGCCCATGGTCCTGATCTCGGCAGCGTGCGTGACCGACCGGATCAACGAGGAGATGCCGGCGACATGAGCGCAATGCTTGAGCAGAGTTACCGGAAGGCGGAGGACGTCACGGCCGACTGGGCCAAGAGCTTCTACTTTGCCAGCCGGTTCCTGCCGCAGGTAAAGAAGCAGGCCATCTTCGCGCTGTACGACTACTGCCGGCATGCCGACAACCTGGTCGATGACCGGGGCAATCGCCCGGCCGAGCTGGTGCGGCAGGACCTGGCGAACCTGGCGAGTGAGGTGACGGCGATCCACGCCGGCGGGTCACCCCGGGACGATCGCTGGCTCGCGCTGGCCGATACACTGCACCGGTACGACATCCCGCTCGAGCCGCTGCTCGAACTCCTCGAGGGTGTCGCGATGGACTTGGAGCGTGTGGAAGTGCAGGACTACGCCACCCTGCATCACTACTGCCGACTCGTGGCCGGCGGGGTGGGACTCATGCTCGGGCCTATCCTTGGCGCGTCGCCCGAAAGCTTTCGTGAGGCCGGCGTGCGTCTCGGCGTCGCCATGCAGCTCACCAACGTGCTGCGCGACGTCGGCGAGGACCTGGACAACGATCGTGTGTACCTCCCGGCCGAGGAGCTGACGCGCTTCGGGTTGAGCCGCGCCAGCCTGGAGGAGCGCCGGGTCACGCCCGAGTTCCGTCGCTTCATGCAGTGGCAGGTGTCGCGCGCCCGGCGCTATTTCGAGAGCGGAAGCCGCGTGGTACCGCTGTTCCCCAACGACGGCAGCCGGCTCACAGTCCGGTTGCTGCAGCAGACCTATGCGGGCATCCTCGATGCCATCGAGCGAATCGACTTCGATGTGTTCCGCGCGCGCGCGTATGTCTCCACCCCGCGCAAGCTGATTGTGCTCGGGCGGGCGATGTGGTCGGAGCGCTCCTGGACCATTCACCAGCCATCGGAGCGCTCTGTCTGAGTCGCCGTTCCGCATCGTCCGCAACATACCCCGCGCCCAGGCCGTTTCCGGTCTGGGCGTTTGCGCGCTACTTCCGAGGGCTGTTCCGGAAGCATTTCACCTCGGTGCGGTGGGACGCGCTCGAGGACCCCGCGCCGTGGGACCGCACCATCCCCACCCTGTTCGTTGCGAACCACACCAACTGGTGGGACGGGTTCTTCTCGTTCATCCTCACCCAGGAGCTCGGGCTGACGTGCCACGTGCTCATGGAGGCCATCAACCTCAACCGCTACCCTGCCTTCAAGACCATCGGCACGCTGCCGGTTCGCCGCGACAGCCTGAAGGGATCCTGGGAGGACCTCGTGTCTGCCGGACACTATCTCCGCCCCGGGGTCGGCATGTGGCTGTACCCGCAGGGCCAGCGTCGGCCCGCGACGGAGGTGCCGGCGCGCCTCGAGCGTGGCGCCGGGCTGCTGGCGGTGAACCATCACGGCCCGCTGCGCATCTGCCCGGTGGCCTTCCGCTACCCATTCACGAGCGAGCAGCTGCCGGAGGCACTGGCCCTGGTTGGCCGTCCCTGGCTGCATGCCGGCGGGGGCGATCGCAAGGCACTGACCGAGCGGATCGGCGGGGCCCTGCGCGAGACCGTGGCCGCGCTCGATGAGCGGCTCTTGACCGAGACACTGGACGGGTTCCGCATCCTGGTGCCGGGCAAGCCCTCCATCAACAAGCGCATGGATCGCGTGCGTCACTCGCTGGGCCTCCTGCGAGGACCCTTTGAGGCCCGCAATGGATAGCTATCAGCTGTGGAAGACACTGCACGTGACGGCGGCGGTGCTGATCGTCGGCAACGTGACCGTGACCGGCTTCTGGGCCTACTTCCTCTACCGCCAGCGCCGCCAGGTGGGATTCCGTGCGATCGCGCGCGGCATCATGTGGAGCGACCTGATCTTCACGCTGGTGGGTGGAGTGGGGCTGACCATCAGCGGGATTCTCATGGTGCGGGCCCAGCAGGTACCGATCCTCGACACGCCATGGCTGTGGCGTGGTGTCGTCATGCTCGGGATCAGCACGCTCGTGTGGCTCGTGGCCCTGCTGCCCGATCAGTTGCGGATGGAGCGCCTCGATCAGTCGGACGACCGTGGCATGCGCCGGCTCTTCATCCGCTGGAGCGTTCTCGGATGGGCATCCACGGTCCTGCTGTACATCGGCCTGTGGTCGATGGTCATGAAGCGGTAGCCAGCGGGCCCGGTGGCCACGCCGGTGATCCGCGTGCGGGGATCGGCGTCGTCGGCGTCATCGGGGTTGTCGGCCGACGTCGCATTCCAGATATCAACCATCAGGTGCCAGCCGTCGTCGCCCCGCGCAAAGCACATCACGTACTTGCCCGAATCGGCCGCCGCCTCGTCCGTCGCCGCCACATGGTATGTCCCCACCACGTAGCCGTCCCCGTCGCGCGCCACCACACGCACCGTGTCCAGCGTGAGGCCGCGCTCCAGGCCGTCCCGCCAGAACTCCAGGATGGAATCCCGGCCGGCCACGATCCCTCCGTCCGGCGGCAGCAGCAGCGCCTCCTCACCGTAGAGCGCGGCGAGTCCGCGCGCGTCGCCCTGGTTCGAGGCCTCCTCGTACACCTTCACCAGTTCGGCCAGTTCGCGCCGCGCGTTCGCACCGCCGTGCCCGCCCGCTCGCTGGGTGCAGGCGGTGACCGCGGCGGTCGTGAAAAGCACCATCGCCACGCGTAAGGCTGTCATTCTGGCTGCTCTCTGGGTAGCTTCATGGCGTCAGGAGTGGCAGGGCCATTGGGGCGCTGCCCGAAAGAAATGCACGAACAACCAGTAGCTTCAAAGGATTCCGTGGCTCGTCGTCCTCGCCGGCGCTCATCTGCCGGGACTGCCCCCGTGTTTCACCGCTCCGCCGGGCGCAGCATGCAATCGCATCGTGAGTGGCTTCTCTTCCAGCATGGTTCGGTGTGCGCCTATTGCGGCATCGAAACCCCGCCCGAACTCATTACCCTCGATCATGTGCGGCCCCGCCGCGGTCAGACGGCCTACGACCGTCCGGACAATCTGGTTCTCGCCTGCCGCGAGTGCAACGCGGCGAAGGCCGATACGCCATTCATGGCGTTCCTCCTGGCCAGGCGAAGCCGCGGCGTGTTCCTGCTGCACTATGGCGATCACCTCTCCGAGCCGCTCAAGGACATTGCTCGTCAGGCTTCCGAGCGGCCGATCCTGGAGAAGGACCGCTAGGGCCGGGCGCAGCGCCGGGCCACTGAAAAATGCAAAGGGCGATCCCTCGGGATCGCCCTTTGGTCGTGAGGGAAGTGCGCTAAGCCTTCCGCGGCGCCAGGGCCTCGGTGGCAATCCGGTTCTGCTCCAGCGCGTGCGCCGCGGGATATCCCTCGGCGGGGCTCGCCCGGTCGGGACGCCCGACATAGGCCAGTTCGGCGCCGGCCGGCAGCACCTCGCGCAACTTCGGCTCCAGGTAGGTCCACGCGCCCATGTTCCGCGGCTCTTCCTGGGCCCACACAAGGTCCCTGATGCCCGGGTACCGCGACAGCGTCTCCCGGAGCTCGGCCCACGGGAAGGAGTAGAGCTGCTCCACCCGCACCAGCGCGATGGATGCGGCGGGCTGCTTTGCTGCCTCAGCCAGGATGTCGTAGTAGACCTTCCCGGAGCACAGCACGACGCGGGTCACCTGGTCGCGCCGGCCCTCGGTCGATGGATCGTCCATGACCGGCTGCCAGCGCCCTTCGGCGAGCTCCGCCAGCGTCGACGTGGCCTGCGGGTGCCGCAGCAGGCTCTTCGGCGTCATGATGACGAGCGGCCGCTGCCGGCCCCGCTTTGCCTGGCGCCGCAGCAAGTGAAAGTACTGCGCCGGAGTTGTCGCATTGGCAACGCGGATGTTGCCCTCGGCGCACGCCTGCAGAAAGCGCTCGAGCCGCGCGCTCGAATGCTCCGGGCCCTGGCCCTCGTACCCGTGCGGCAGTAGCAGGGTGAGCCGCGTGGTGAGCCCCCACTTCGACAGGCCCGACGACAGGAACTGGTCGATGACTACCTGCGCCCCATTGATGAAGTCGCCGAACTGGGCTTCCCAGAGCACGAGCGCGTCGGGCGCGGCGGCGCTGTAGCCGTACTCGAAGCCGAGCGTCGCCAGTTCCGACAGCGGACTGTTGTGCAGCTCGAACGGCGCCATCGAGCCCGGCAGCTTCTGCAGCGGGCACCACGTGGCGCCGGTATTCACGTCGTGCAGCACGAGCTGCCGCTGGCTGAAGGTGCCTCGCTCCACGTCCTGCCCCGTGAAGCGCAACGGCACCCCTTCGGTCAGCAGGCTCGCGAGCGCGAGCGCCTCGGCGTGGGCCCAGTCGATGCGCCCATCAGGATCCAGTGCGGGCCGGCGACGCTCGAGCTGTTTCGCCAGCTTCGGGTTCACACTGAAATCCGCGGGATACGAGAGCAACTGATCGTTCAGGGCTCGCAACAGCTCGGCAGCAACGCGCGTGTCCACCTCCTGGCCTGCCACCACTTGCTTCCGCGTTTCCGGTGTGGTGGTCTTCCCCGTACTCGCCTTGAACACCTGCTGGATCTCGACGAGGCGCTGGTACGCCGCCGTCGCCATGGCATCGGCCTCGTCGCTCGTGAGCACACCCTCGGCCACCAGCTGGCCGGCGTACTTCTCACGCACCGTTGGCAGCCCCTTGATGCGATTGTACATGAGCGGCTGTGTGTAGGTGGGCTCGTCGCTCTCGTTGTGCCCGTGACGGCGATAGCCCAGCAGGTCGATGAGCACATCGCGCTGGAACTTCTGCCGGTACGCCATCGCCAGCCGAATCGCGCTCAGGCAGTTCTCCGGGTCGTCCGCATTGACGTGAATGATCGGCACGTCAAATCCCTTCGCCAGGTCGGAGGCATACCGCGTGGAACGCGCGTCGACACTGTCGGTGGTGAAGCCGATCTGGTTGTTCGTGATGAGGTGAATCGTGCCGCCCGTCGCGTACCCGGCCAGCGCGCCGAGATTGAGCGTCTCGGCCACCACACCCTGGCCGGCAAAGGCTGCATCGCCGTGAATGACCACTGGCAGCGCGGCCGAGGGGTCATGATGCGCATCGCGTCCGCGGCGCTGGGTCTGCTCGGCGCGCGCACGCCCGTCGACCACCGGGCCGACAAACTCGAGGTGGCTCGGGTTCGGGACCAGGTTGACCGTGATCGCGCGACCGCTCGGCGTGAGGTACGCGCCCTCGGCGCCGTGATGGTACTTCACGTCACCGGTGCCGCCTTCCGGCGTGAGCAGGCCGGCCTCGACATGGCGGCCGCCCTCGAACTCGGCAAAAATCGTGTCGTAGGGGCGACCCACCGTATGCGCCAGCACGCTGAGGCGGCCGCGGTGGGCCATCCCGATCACTACCTGGCGCGACCCCTGCTCGTCGGCGGCTATCTCGATGATGGCATCGAGCATCGGCACCAGCATGTCGACGCCCTCGATGGAGAACCGCTTCTGGCCGAGATACGCCTTGTGCAGGAAACGCTCGAGCGCCTCCACCTGGATCAGCCGCTCCAGGAGGCGCTTCCGCCGTTCGACCGGCAGCGCCGCCGACACCGCGCCGGACTCGATTTGCTCCCGGAGCCACACCCGCTCTCCGTGACTCGCGATGTGCTCCACCTGGTAGGCGAGTGTGCCGCAGTAGGTTTCCTGCAGGTGTGGGTACGCGTCCAGCAGCGTCTCGCCGGGCACGGCCACCCGAAGCACCGACGCCGGGATCTGCGCCATCACATCGGGCGTCAGGCCCAGCGGAACCGGATCCAGCGCCGGGTCACCAATCGGCTCGCTGCCCAGCGGGTCGAGATGGGCGGCGAGATGGCCGTGCGTGCGGAACGCCTTCACCAGGGCCATTCCGGCGGCCACGTTGAAGAGCGCGGACGTCGCGATCGGTGCCGCACCGGCGACCGGCGCCGCAACGGCTGCGACGCCTGGTGTCCGCTCGGATCGTGCCTCTGCCATCGCGACGCCGAGTGCGGCAGAGACCTCCGAGTAGAACGCGTCCTCACCCTGCAGCAGCGCGTCAACCGTTCCGAGAAAGGCACCCGACTCGGCGCCCTGGATGATGCGGTGATCGTAGGTGCTGCTGACGGTCATCACCTTCGAGATGCCCAGCTCGGCGACGCGTGACGCGGTCACCGTGGCGAATTCGGGAGGAAAGGCAATCGAGCCGACCGCGATGATGCTGCCCTGGCCCACCATCAAGCGCGGGACCGACGCTCGGGTGCCGAGGCCGCCCGGATTGGTCAGCGACATGGTGGCGCCGGCGAAATCGTCGGGCATCAGCTTGTTGCCCCGCGCCTTGTCGACCAGACCCTCGTACGCACGAAGAAACCCCGCGAAGTCCATCGCGTCGGCGCCCTTGATGACCGGCACTACCAGGCCGCGACTGCCGTCCTTGCGCGAGACGTCCACCGCGAGGCCCAGGTGGATGCCCGACGGGGTGACCCGCACCGGCTTGCCGTCCTGCTCGGCGTAGGCGTGCCCCATGACGGGATGCTGCTTCGTGGCGCGAACGATGGCCCACGCAATCAGGTGCGTGAAGGAAATCTTCTCGCTGCGGGCCGCCTGCTTCAGCGCATCGTTGAGCGCCTTGCGCGCGCCCTCCAGGCGGGCCACCGGGAGCTCACGGAACGTGGTCGCCGTGGGGACCGTCAGGCTCTCGGTCATGTTCTGCACCAGCCGCGCAGCCGGACCCTTGATGGGAACCGCCGAGACCGCCGAGATCGCCGAAACGGCCGGGGTCGCCGCGGGCTCCGCCGCTTCCGCGCTCACCGGCCTTGCGGTTCCGTTCAAGGACGGGGCCTCGCCGACGACACCGCTCTCGAACAACTGGCGCCACTCCGTGTCGACCGACCCGGGGTCGCGAAGGAACTCCTCGTACATCACCTGGGCGAAGCCGGCGTTGGCCGTCTCGAACACATTCGGATCCACGGACTACTCTCCCGGTCTCATCGATACCCCGGCTAGGACTGCCGGGAAGGCAAACCGCCGAAAGTTAGCGGAAGTTCGGGTACGGCGGTGGGGGGGAGGGTCCGGCCGGTCAGGGCCCGGTACGCCGCCACCTCCCGCTGCTGCTCGCCCGGGGTCCAGCGAAGCTCCCGCCCGAGCAGCTCGGCGGTCCTCGCTGCTGCTGCCGCACCCTGGTCCCGGGTTTCGTAAAACAGGTGCATCCGCCGCATCAGGACATCGGCGACCGACCGCGCGAACTCCTTCCGGGCGGCATGAAGCACCTCGGCGGCCACCGCGGGATGGTCGGGTTGCAGCCGGTCCGCGAGCCCGGGCTCGCTGCGCATGAGATTGAAAATGCCGGCCGCCTCCGTGCCGTAGTGCCGGAGCAGGTGCTCGACGGTGGCGACATCGATGCCCGAATCGAGCCCCTGCGTTCGAATACTGCCGAGACCGGCGGACTCACCGCCCGGCAGGGGTTCACGGTCGGTGCCCGCGTCAGGTGGCCAGGTGCCCATGGCTTCGGCATTGAGCCGCTTCACCACATGATCGACCACCTGTGCCGCCATCAGCCGGTACGTGGTCAGCTTGCCACCAGCCACGGTCACCATGCCGCCGGGCCCATCGATGACGATGTGCTCCCGTGACACCGCCCCGGCGCCGAGGGCGCCATCCTCGATCAGCGGACGCAGGCCGGCCCAGGTGGCCACGACGTCCTCTTCGCTCAGGTGCGCATTGGGGAAGCGGCTGTTCGCCGAGCGGAGGAGGTATCGTACATCTTCGGATGAGGCGCGGACCTCATCGGGCGACTCGGCGGTGTCGGTATCGGTGGTGCCAATGTAGGACCACTCGCCCCAGGGCAGGATGAACATGATCCTGCCGTCGAGTGGGCTGGCAAAGGTGATCGCCTCGTGATTGCCGAGTCGCTCGCGCGACACCACGGCATGGGTACCCTTGGTCAGGCGCAGCAGGCGCGGCGCCCTGGGATCCTCGAGCCGGCGGATCTGGTCTCCCCACGGGCCGGTGGCGTTGACCACCATGGACGCCCGCAGGGTGGCTTCGCGGCCGGTGCGGACGTCACGCACCACCGCGCCCGTGATGCGGTCGTGGTCCCGGGTCAGCCCCGTGACCGTCGTGTACGTGAGAATGGTGGCACCGTGCTCATGCGCCGAGCGCGCGGTGGCCACCACCAGGCGGGCGTCATCGCACTGGGCATCGAAGTAGCGTGCCCCTCCCTGGAGCCCGGCGGCGCGGAGCCCGGGTTCCCGCGAGAGCAGCGCGCGCTTGCCCAGCATCTTGTGAGGGCTCACATTGCGGAAGAGCGACAGCAGGTCGTAGGCCCACATGGCGGCCGCCAGCTGCCATCGGCGGATCCGGTCGCCCTCGTGCACCGGGAAGACAAACGGCAGCGGCCACACGAGGTGCGGGGCGATGCGCCGGAGCACGGCGCGTTCGCGCAGGGACTCGAAGACGAGGTGCATCTCGCCGTGTTCGAGGTAGCGAAGTCCGCCGTGGATGAGGCGGCTGGAACGACTGCTGGTCCCGAAGGCCAGGTCGTTCTGCTCAACCAGCACCGTGCGCATGCCCCGCATCGCGGCGTCACGCGCAACACCGGCACCGACAATGCCACCACCGATGACGAGGAGATCCACGGCGCGACTCGCTGTTTCCTTCAGTGACGCAGGCCGGTCTGATTCCACGTGCCTCCTCCCCCTCCTCTCCCGCTGATGCGGCCCAGCACCTGGTTTGCCTGGCAGGCCGACCGGATCGTGCCCGGCAGCCGTGTCCTCGACCTCGCCTGCGGCACCGGTCGCCACGCGATCGCAGCGGCGGAGCGCGGCGCAGTCGTCGTTGCCGTCGATCGAGATGCCGACGCCCTCACTGCCGCGCGCAAAGCCGCGGTCAATGCTGGCGTCCGGGTCGACTGGCAGCAAGCCGACTTGGAGGACGTCTGGCCCGACTGGGGGGTCTTTGACGCCGTCCTGGTGTTCAACTATCTCGACCGCCCGCGCTTCTCCCGTGCCCGCGATGCGGTGCGTCCAGGCGGGCTGCTCATTGCGGAGTGCTTCCTGGCCGCCCAGCGCGAACAGGGCTGGGGTCCCACCACCGATGCGCACCTGCTGCTTCCCGGCGAACTTGCCCGCCTGGTCGCTCCGTTCGCGATTTTGCACGGGCGCGAGGTGGCCGAGCCGGTCGATACCGAGCGCTGGCGCCACGTCGCCAGCGTATGCGCACACAACCAGAGTTGACGAAGTCTAACGGGGCCCCATCCGCATGTCTTTCCTGGTGACCGGCCGTCGCGTCGCGATCGTCGCCGGCCTGCGCACGCCCTTCGCCCGCAGCGGCACGGTCCTCCGCGATGCGGCGGGCGTCGTCCTGGCGCGTCACGCCGCGCGCGAGCTGCTCTGCCGGGCGGAACTCGATGGCGCGCTCGTCGATGAAGTGATCCTGGGCCAGGTCGTACCGTCTGTCCTCACGCCCAACGTCGCGCGCGAGGTCAGCCTGCTGCCGCAGTTCCCCCGGACGATTCCGGCCTACACGCTCAACCGCGCCTGTGCCTCCGCGGCACAGGCCCTCACCAATGCCGCCGACCAGATCCGGCTCGGCCACGCCGACGTGATCCTGGCCGGCGGGGTGGAATCGCTCTCCGACATCCCGGTGCTGCACTCGCGTCGCTTCAGCCGGACCCTGGTTGACGCAAGCAAGGCGAAGACCCTCGGACGGCGACTGAGCCTCTTCGCGCATGTGCGACTCCGCGACCTCGTTCCGGTCACCCCGGCCATCGCGGAACCCTCCACCGGCGAATCGATGGGCCAGTCGGCCGAGAAGATGGCGAAGGAGAATGGCATCAGCCGCGACGCGCAGGATGGCCTGGCACTGCTGAGCCACGAGCGGGCGGCGGCAGCGACCACCGACGGCCGACTGACGGCGGAGATCGCTCCCTGGTTCGGCGGCAAGGGCGGCGACGAGGTGGTGACCAGCGACAACGGGATTCGAAGTGACACCTCGCTGGAACAGCTCGCCAGGCTACGCCCGGTCTTTGATCGCACCTATGGCACCGTCACCGCCGGCAATAGTTCCCCGCTGACCGACGGCGCGGCGATGGTGCTGCTCATGTCCGAGGATCGCGCGCGCAGCCTGGGCTATGAACCACTCGCGTTTCTCCGGAGCTACGCGGTGGCCGCGGTGGATCCCGGATGGCAGCTGCTCATGGGCCCGGCGTATGCCGTGCCGAAGGCGCTCGAGCGTGCGGGTATTTCGTGGGGTGAACTTGGCCTGGTCGAGATCCACGAGGCGTTCGCGGCACAGGTGCTCTCGAACGTGCAGGCGTGGGGGTCCGCCCGCTGGGCCGAGCGGCTGGGACTGCCGGGCCCGGTTGGGGAAGTCGACTGGGAGCGCACCAACGTGACCGGCGGCTCGATCGCCATCGGCCACCCCTTTGGTGCCACCGGCGCGCGCATCGTCACCACGCTCGCGAACGAGATGCGCCGGCGGGATGTGCAGTTCGGGCTGGTCTCCATTTGCGCGCAGGGCGGCATGGGCAGCGCGCTGGTCCTCGAGAGGACGTGATCATGCCTGCTTTTCACGTCGACATTGAGGCGGGCGTCGCGGTGGTCACGCTCGACGTGCCCGGCGCACCGGTCAACACCCTTTCTACGGCGGTGGCGCTGGAGTTCGATGGGCTGCTCACGCGTCTGGAAAACGATGCCGCGGTCAATGCCCTCGTGCTCATCTCGGGTAAGCCTGACAACTTCATCGCCGGCGCCGACATCGAGGAATTCACTCACCTGCGCACCGCCGAGGAGGCGACGAGCCTGAGCCGGCGCGCCCAGGAGCTGATGAATCGCGTGGCCGCAAGCCGCAAGCCCATCGTTGCGGCAATTCACGGCAGCTGCCTCGGCGGTGGGCTGGAGCTCGCACTGGCCTGCCAGTGGCGCGTGGCCACTGACCACCCCAAGACCCAGCTCGGGCTGCCCGAGGTCCAGCTCGGCATCATCCCGGGCGCCGGCGGGTGCAACCGCCTGCCGCGGCTGATCGGCGCTCGCGCGGCGCTCGACATGATCCTGGCCGGCAAGGCGGAGCGCGCGGTCAAGGCGCGCAAGCTCGGCATCACCGATGAACTTGTGCACCCGGCGATCCTGCTCGAGGTGGCGCGGCGCGCCGCCGCCCGGTTGGCGCAGGACGGCCCGTCGGTCCGGGCATCGACGCGTGGGATCGCCGGCATCCTGCTGGACGGCACCGCTCCGGGGCGCGCGCTGGTGTACCACCTGGCGCGGAAGCAGGTGCGGTCGAAGACGGGGGGACACTACCCCGCACCGCTTGCCGCCCTGGACACCGTGCGCGTGAGCCTGTCGCGTGGCATGGAGGCGGGCCTTGCCTGCGAGGCGCTGCGCTTCGGCGAGCTGGCGGTCACCGAGGTCTCGCGCAACCTGGTCGGCATCTTCTTCGCCACGACGGCGCTCAAGAAGGACGATGGTGTGCCGGCCGGCGCCGCGGGCACGCTCGCCCCGGTGACACGCATCGGCGTGGTCGGCGCGGGGTTCATGGGTGCCGGCATCGCCGGGACCGCGGCGTTGAACGCCCAGGTGGAAGTGCGCATGCGCGACGCCGACCTGCCGCGCGTGGGCAAGGGGCTCCGGACGGCGACCGCGATCCTGGATGAGCGGCTGAAACGAAAGCGCCTCACCCGCCCGGAACACCAGCGACTGGCGGCGCTCATCTCCGGTACCGCTGACGACAGTGGTTTTCGCACCGCAGGCCTCGTCATCGAGGCGGTATTCGAGGACCTCGAGGTCAAGCGGGGCGTGGTGGGCGCACTGGAGCACGCTGTCGCGCCGGATGCGGTCATTGCCTCGAACACGTCCACTATCCCCATCGCCGACATTGCCGCCCGGGCCCAGCGGCCGGATCGGGTGCTCGGCATGCACTTCTTCTCGCCAGTCGAGAAGATGCCGCTCCTGGAGATCATCCCGCACCAGGGCACCTCTGCGCGCGCCATCGCCACCGCGGTGCGCTTCGGCCGGCGCATGGGCAAGACCGTTATCGTGGTCGGTGACCTGCCCGGCTTCTGGGTCAATCGCATCCTGACACCCTACCTGAACGAAGCCGGCATCCTGCTGATGGAAGGCGCGCCGATGGAGGCCATCGACCGCGTGATGACGCGATTTGGCTTCCCTGTCGGTCCGGTCACGCTGCTCGATGAAGTGGGGCTCGATGTGGCCGGGAAGGCCGCCGGCGTCATGCACGGGGCCTTCGGCGCGCGCCTGGCGCCATCCGATTTCGTTCGCGCCATGACGGAGGACGGGCGGCTCGGCCGCAAGAACGGCCGGGGCTTCTATCGCTACGGGTCAGGCAAGCGGCTGGGCCCCGACGACTCCGTGTACGCGCTGGCAGGGGTGACCAAGCAGCCGAACATCGACGAGCGGTGGGTGGAGCGCCGATTGGTGTACTCGATGCTCAACGAGGCCGCCCTGGCTGCGGCCGATGGCGTCATCCGCTCGCCCCGCGACGGCGACATCGGGGCGATCTTCGGTATCGGATTCCCGCCCTTCAGGGGCGGGCCACTTCGCATGATCGATTCAGTGGGAGCCGCGCAGGTGGTTCGCACGCTGCGCGAATTGGGCGACGCCCATGGCGGGCGGTTTGACCCCGCGCCCAGCCTCGTGGAAATGGCGGGACGCGGAGGGCGCTACTACCCGGACGCCTGAACAGGGATCAGGAGAGCTGGTCGCCGTCCGGCAGTGGCGGGGGCTCGTTGGTGGGCCGCGACGCAGCCCAGGTTTCCCAGGTGAGCTGGCAGCGATTCTCGAAGTATTCGGCGGGATGCCCGGCCCGGTTGAGCAGCGCATGCAGCATCTCGTGGCGCACGACCATTTCGTGCTCAACGTAGTTGCCCGCGATCACGATGCGCACGTCATCGCCGGTCTTGATGCGAATGCCGACCTTTTCCCCTTCCGCGGTGGGGAAGGTGGAGACGCCGGGTACCACGTACCACTTGATGCGCCCGAGGTTACCCTGAATTGCGGAGCACCCTTCGGTGCTGACCCACCATGCCTGATACGACGCCGGCGGCGCGAATGCCTCTGCGCCCTCGGGCAACGAGCTCGTGGGTTCCGTGGTGCATCCCAGCAAAGGGATGAGCAGCGCGGGAAGGAAGGCTCGGCCAATCGGCCGACGCCGGAGTAACGATTCCGGTGCCTTGGAGGCCCGGTTTGCAGCTGGCGTGGAACGCATTGCGTCTCCCACGCCCGATAATTTCCACCTTCGGCACCGAGCTATCTCTTGCGCAGGGGGCGCTCGAGACCTCTAGTTTTGCGGCCCCGGATCACTCCGGGTGTGCTCTTATCGGGCGGTCAATGGGTTGACCCTATCACCGTCAAGTTTGACGGCACTTCGAACCTACGGTCTGCGGGATGGGCGGTCAACAACCATAGAATTGACGTAAGCAAGCTACTGCTATTCAATGAGTTAGGTGGCCTTACCGATCAATTATTTGACATCACATTTGCTGCCTACCAGTATTACATGTCGGGCATACGCAACATTAAGTAGCTATTCTCCGGCCTCATTGGTGGACACCTCATCACATTCGGGGGCTTCCCGTGGCTCGCTTCACCATCTGGCTGCTCGCGCTCACGTCGCTTTCGGCGGTTCCGGTCGCTGCGCAGACGCTCCCCACGGAAGATCCTGTGCTCCGGCGCCTCTGGTCACTTGGCATCGACAGCAGTCACGCCTACGACCTGGCGCAGCCGCTCATCGACTCCATCGGGCCACGGCTCACGGGATCGCCCGCCATTCGATCAGGCAATGACTGGCTGGTGGCGCGGTACCGGGACTGGGGGATCACCGCCCGGAATGAGCAGTACGGCACCTGGCGCAGCTGGCGTCGTGGCATAACACACTTCGACCTGGTGGCGCCACGGGTTCGCTCGCTGGAGGCGATCATGCTCGCCTGGAGTGCACCCTCCAGGGGCCGCGTCGAGGGCAAGGTGATCGTCCTTCCCGATGTCGCGGACAGTGCGGCCTTCAGGGCGTGGCTGCCAGCCGCCAAGGGCAACTTTGTGCTCGTGTCGTATCCGCAGCCGACCTGTCGTCCCGATTCGAGCTTCAAGCAGAGCGCGCTGCCGGTCACCTGGGACAGCCTGCAGGCGACCCGCAAGCGCGGGCGCGAGGCATGGACGGCGCGGGTGCAACGCACCGGCGCGCAGGGCGGTGATGCACTGTCGGTGATGCTGGCCGAAGCCGGTGCCGCCGGGGTCGTGACGTCGCTGTGGTCGCAGGGGTGGGGCGTGAACCGGATCTTCGGGACCCGTGCCACGAAGGCGCCGGTGGTCGACGTGAGCTGCGAGGACTACGGCCTCCTCTTCCGGCTCGCCGAGCGGAACCAGTCACCGGTCGCGCGGCTGGAGACGCAGTCGGAGGCGCTGGGTGAACAGCCGGTGTTCAATACCATTGCGGAGATTCGCGGGGTGGAGAAGCCCGACGAGTACGTCATGCTCTCGGCGCACTTCGACAGCTGGGACGGCGCGTCTGGTGCCACCGACAACGGTACCGGTACCATCGCCATGCTGGAGGCCGCGCGCCTGCTCAGCATCGCGTATCCCCGGCCGAAGCGCACGATCATCATCGGGCACTGGAGTGGTGAGGAACAGGGCCTGAACGGCTCGCGCGCGTGGGCGGCGGATCATCCGGAAGTGGTGCAGCACCTGCAGGCGTTGTTCAACCAGGACAACGGCACCGGCCGCATCCAGACCATCTCGACTCAGGGCCTGGTTGGCGCCGGCCCCCTGTTCGCCGGCTGGTTTGCGCGCCTGCCGACCGAGCTCACCGCTGACATCAAGCTGCAGATTCCCGGCACGCCCGGAAGCGGTGGAACCGACAACGCCAGCTTTGTGTGCTACGGCGCGCCGGCATTCGGCCTGGGTTCCCTGCCCTGGGAGTATTTCACCTACACCTGGCACACCAACCGCGACACCTTTGACAAGATCGTGTTCGACGAGCTGAAGCAGAACGCCACGCTGGCGGCGATGCTGGTGTATCTCGCGTCGGAGGATCCCCAGACCATGCCGCGCGACCGCCGGGTGATGCCGGTGGACCCGGCGACTGGTGTTCCCCGCGCGTGGCCCGACTGCACCGCGCCGGCGCGCACGAGTGCCGAAAGCCAGCGGTAGGCGTGCCGACGCCCTGAGGATAGGCAACCCGGCGGCCGCCCCTTAGCTTGCGGGCGGTTATCGGGGGTCCCCAAGCCAAGGATGCTGATCGCATGATGCGCAACGGGCTGCTCTGGCTGTCGGAACAGCCGCAGATCTTCAACTTCGTGCGCCGCAACGGACTGGCCACGCAGTTCGCGTCCCGGTTCGTGGCGGGCGAGACAATCCCCGAGGCGGTTGCCGCGGCGACCGCGCTCCAGGCCAAGGGCATTACCGCCTCGCTGGACCTGCTGGGCGAGAGCGTCACCCAGGCGTCGGAGGCCGAGTCGGCCTGCGCGCAGTACGTGCAGATGGTCGACGAAATGGCGGCAGCCCACGACGACGTGAACGTCTCGGTGAAGCTGACGCAGATGGGCCTCGATATCGACGAGGATCTCTGCCTGCGCAACATGACGCGCATCCTCGAGCGAGCGGAACAGCACGACGGATTCGTGCGGCTCGACATGGAGAGTTCGGCCTATACCCAGCGCACGCTCGATTTCTTCGCCCACCGCCTCTTTCCCCGGTTCGGCAAGCACTGCGGTGTGGTGATCCAGTCGTGCCTGCGGCGCTCGGATGCGGACATCCAGCGCCTCATCGACATGCAGGCCCGGGTGCGCCTCTGCAAGGGGGCATACCTCGAGCCGGCCGACGTGGCGTTCCCCGCGAAGTCGGACGTGGACAAGGCCTATGTGCGCCTGGTGGAGCGTTTGCTCGAGCGCGGCAATTACCCCGGCATCGCGACCCATGACGAGGCTATTCTCGGGCACGTGCGGAAGTTCGCGCAACGCAATGGCATCGGTGCCGAGCGCTTCGAGTTCCAGATGCTCTACGGGGTGCGGCGTGACCTGCAGGAACAGCTGGTGCAGAGCGGCCACCGCATGCGGGTCTATATCCCGTTCGGAACGCAGTGGTATCCCTACCTGATGCGCCGTCTGGCCGAGCGCCCCGCCAACATCGCGTTCATTCTCGGCAACATCGTGAAGGAATCCGTTCCCGGCCTGTGAGCGAATTCACGTTGGGTGGGTACATGGCGAAGCACGAGCGGGCCGCGGCATTCGAGGGCGCCGATGGGCAGCCGTACTCCGTGGGCATCTACGTGGATGACGAGCCGGACGAGAAGGGTCGCTACGGCGCCGCGCTGCTCTTCGTGCGCTGGGCCCCGTCGGGCGACCGCCCCATTGGTCACGTGGAGACGCCGGTGCTCACGCGCGGCGCCACGCCGGGCGAGGCCAACGACCGGCTCGAGGCGTGGTCCCTCTTCGATGTAAAGGCCGCCCTCGATGAAGCCATCGCCGCCGCGCCTAATCCCTGGTGACCAGTCGCCGGGGCACGGTCCTCGGGCGGGACGGCGCGGCGCTCCGGGTACTCGCCGAGGGCGATGAATTGCGAGCGGTGCTGCGCGGTCGCATGAAGCAGCGGGGCCTGAAGGTGGTGGCGGGCGACGTGGTCACGCTGGAGCCCGAGGCCGGCGGCGACCTGTGGGGCATCATCGAGGTCGAGCCGCGCCGGTCGGTGCTGGAGCGGCGCATTCCGGGCGGGCGCGGCACTCGCGCCATCGCGGCGAACATCGACCGCATTTTCGTCGTCACCGCGACGCGCGAGCCGGAACCCATTCCTTCCGTCATCGATCGACTGCTGGTCCTCGCCGAAGCCAACGATGTCACGCCCGCCCTGGTGGTCAACAAGATCGACCTCGACCCCGGCACCGACCTCATCGCGCGCTACCGGGCCGCGGGATACGATGTCTTTCCGATCGCTACGAAGCAGGGCCTCGGACTCGAGGCCATCCGCGGCTGGCTGCCGAATCATGCGTCGGTGTTTGCGGGGCCGAGCGGGGCGGGCAAGTCGAGCCTGCTCAATGCGCTCGAGCCCGGGGTGGCCCTGCGCACCGCGGCGGTGAGCGAGAAGATCGGGCGCGGCATGCACACCACGGTGAGTGCCATCATGGTCCCGCTCACGGGTGGAGGGTGGCTGGTGGACACCCCCGGCTTCAGTGAGGTGGGATTGTGGGGTCTCGAGGCGCGCGGACTCGCGGAGTGCTTCCCCGAAATGCGGCCACGACTGGGGCAGTGTCGCTTTCAGGACTGCCGGCACGTCACCGAGCCGGGGTGCGCGGTACGCGCGGCGGTGACGGAGGGGGCGATGCATCCCGACCGGTACGCCAGTTACCTGTTGCTCCTCGAAGAGACGGAGGAGGAGCCCCGGGAGTGGGAGTGAGGCCCTAGCGCTTCCGGGTCCAGCGGTTCGCGTCCCGCGTCTCCACCTTGGTCATCATGCGGTCGAAGGATTCCTGCAGGTTGATCCCCTCGCGGTTGGCCATGCAGATGAGCACGAACATGATGTCCGCCATCTCCATGGCCATGTCACCCGCGCCCTCGTCCGGCTTCTTGGTCTTCTGCCCGAAGCGGTGGTTGACCTCGCGCGCCAGCTCACCCACCTCTTCCGCCAGGCGGGCCATGTTCGTGAGGGGATCGAAGTAGCCCTCCTCGAACTGCGCGATCCACGCATCGACACGCGCCTGGGCTTCAGCCAGGGACACGGAGCTTCCTCACGTCTTCACGTCCTCACGTCTTAGTTCTCCGGCCAGCTGTCGGTCCATGCGTTGGCGATCAGGGTGAGATGCCCATAGCGTGCCAGTGCGGCAGCGACATGGCAGGAGTTGTATTGGAGGTCGATCTGGTCGATTCCGGGGGTCAGCCCGCTGCGACTGTCGAGCACGCTCGCGCCGAGCTTGACGTTGAGGCCGGAGACCATAGCACCCCGCACGAGCGGCCCCGTGCCGGTCACGGTCAGCACCTCGCCCACCAGGATCACGCCATCCCAGACGAAGCCCGGGGTGATGGTCAAGTCGCCAGTCACCACGATGAGCCCCTGGCCAGATTCGCCGCCGTCCAGCGTGGCATTGCCATCCACTCGGATCACCGGCCACTGCAGCGGGGCGAAAAAGGGCCAGCCGCTCTCGCTGGTCAGGGTGTAGTCGGGCTGAAGGACGCTTCCGGTGACAATCGCATTCCAGTCGATGCGCACTGAATCCCGGGCGTCAGCGGTGAGTGGGCCAAGCCAGCGGACAGGGGGAGTAGGGCTGGGCGGTGCGCTAAAGCCCGACAGGCCGCTCTGTGCCAGCACCGGCACCGCTACCCCGGCGACGCTTGGGGCGGCACCGCAGGCGTCGTCCCCGTTCATCGTGCCGTTGCCACTCTCGGAGCGGAGACCCGGAATCGAGGTCCAGGCGGCCTTTACGTCCATCGACACCGCGCCCCACGTGGCGTACTGCGCCACGGTGCGCTGGGCTGGGGGCGTGTTGACGCTGTATCGCGGCGCTCCGTGGCTGACGCCGCGCGACCGGACGACGTAGAGACTGGGCGTGCCGCCGATCGGTGGGCGGATCTCGAGCAGCACCACATGCGCGGTGTCGCGCGGCCCGATCGGAATCGCGATGCTGTCGTTCGGCACTGGCTGACTGTCCATCAGTGCGGCGTACCGCTCCAGCCCCGACTGCGCCACGGCGAAGGCGTCCACCTGGGCCTGCTGGTCACCCACGATGCGGCGCTCCTCGGACACCCGGCTGAACCCGGCCGTGACGGCCAGGGCCAGCAACGCCATCATGAGGATCACGAGCGGCAGCGACACACCGCGTCGATTCCGGACCAGCAGCGACTCAATCACGGCGGTTCTTGAAGAAGATCGACGTCGTGAGTTGCATGCGTTTGTTCGTGATGCTGCCCTGCGGCACCGTCTCGCTCATCCCGTCGAGGTGCACCTCGATGCCACGCGTCATGGTGATCGGCGACGGTACGGCGTCCTGGGGGACGTCAGACCCGGTGACATAGAACCGGAACCGGGCGCTAGTATCGAAGGGGGCGGCGAGCTCCTCACTCGTACCGCCGATGACATCGCGCCACAGGGCGATGGCACTGGGCATGCTGACCGCAAGGGCCGCCGAGGGCGCGAAGCGATAGCGCACCCGCTGTAGCAGCATCACGTTCATCCCGACCGTCGGCACCAACCCCGAGTACCCGCCTGACGTGCCCATCGACGGCGCCCCGAGCTGCACCACCCGACCCGCTGTGCCCCCGCCCGCGGACGCTGGCAGCGTGACAATGTTGACCGAACTGCACACCGCGGCATTCCCGGCGCTGAGCGTTGGGCCCCCGGACATCCGGTAGCGGTACTTGCCGCTCCCGGCATCGCGCCACGCCCATCCGGCGAAGCGTGCGGCGGCCCACGCGCTGTTGTCGACGGGAAGTACGGAGACCGTCAGCGGAATGGTGGTGTTGCAGGCGACACCGAAGGCGTACGGTGCCCGAAACGTGATGCTCTGCGCCGTCGCGCCAGCCTCCAGGGCGCTGTCGGCGTTGACCGACTCGAGGTCCACCAGCAGCCGGTTGAGCGACCCCCGGGACACCGACCGTGCCGTTCGCCAGGCCTCGTTGGTGCCGGCCGAGCGATTCTGGGCCATGATGATCTGGATCAGCGCCGCACCGACAATGCCGGTCACGGTCATCGCGACCAGCAGCTCGACCAGCGTGAGGCCGGCGCGACCTGACCACCGTGCCCGCGTCATGGGGTATTGAACGGGTTGGTGAAGAGCGTATTGACCCGGTAGAGCGTGACTGTGTCAGGCGCCGTCAGGAGGCTGTCGGTCGGCGTGACGACCAGGCGCAGCCGGCGCAGGCCCGGCAGGGTGTCGGTAATGACGGTGCACATGGAGTGCTGGTAGGCTGGCGTGGCGTCCGCGGTACAGCCGGCAAGCACGTCGGCCGCTGGAACGGCCATGGCGCGGGACGTCGCGGTCACCATCACCGCGGTGCGGTACTGGCTGGCGGTGACGCTGCTGGACTGGCGAGATACGCGCACGAGCATCGGCCCGAGTACCACAACGATGAAGCAGAGCAGCGCAAGCGTGGCGAGTGTCTCGACCAGCGTGAAGCCGCCGCGCCCGGCGGGTGGAAGCTGCAACGAGTCGGTCATCGCACCACCCTCACCAGGCCGGCGCTCGACATCGTGATCTGGCGATTGGAGGCTCCGGCAGCAATGGTGACGGTCAGCGGCAGATCCGCCACCCCCGTTGGACGCACGGTAACGCTGGCCTCCGAAAGCGAAAGCGAGTCGATCTGGTATTCGGTGTCAGCCCCGAAGGCCCGGCGCTGGTAGAGCGTACCGGAGGAATCACGGATCTCAATGGTCTGATTGACACAGTCGCATGAGACCGTCACCGGCCGGCGCTGCCGGCTCGCCAGCGTAAAGCTGCGCTCAAGGGTCAGGGCGACCAGGCCTGCGGCGCGATCCACCCGCGAACTGCGGAATGCCTGGCCTATCCGTGGGATGGAGGCGAGCATGAGGATGCTCAAGATGACCAGTACGACGAACACTTCCACCATGGTCATGCCGCGGGTGTTCCGCACCGTCATCAAGCCCTCCTCACAGGCCCGTTCAACCCCGACGCAAAACTAACGCAAAACCGCCGCCGCCGCCCACGGGTCGGGCGACCTGATTGACCCGGCGGTGGCACCGGCTTTAACCTCCGCACCACTCCACCCTCACCAGCGGAACCCCATGCGCCCCCGTGACCGGATTCTCGAGAATCTGGAGTCGATCTATCGCGAGTCCTACGAGCGGTCCCGGACCGAGGGGCTCGCTTCCCGAATGGTGGAGCTCGACAACGCCTACATGCGCGACCAGCTGATGCTCGAGATCCTCCTCGACATTCGCGACCTCTTTTCCGTGGCTCCTGCCGCCAAGGGCGGCAGCGCCCTCGAGACCCTGGAACGCCTGCGCCGGCTCGGCGGGCGCTGACCGTCCAGCGACCCGGGGACACCACGGCGCTAAAACCTTGTGGCCGAACAAGTTGGCGTATGTGTTTCGCCGACTCCCGACTCGCGCTATCTTCCCGGGTCCCCGGTCCGTGACCGGCCCAGCGTCTCCTCCAAAGATCCCGATGGCCACTCGTACTCCCAGTCGCTCCAAGGGCCTCGCGTCCGCCAAGCTCGAGAAGGCGGACCTCGTCGAGTTTTACCGGGTCATGTTCCTGTCCCGGCGGATCGACGACCGCGAGATCCAGCTGAAGCGCCAGAACAAGATCTTCTTCCAGATTTCGGGCGCGGGCCACGAGGCCGTGCTGGTGGCGGCCGCCAAGGTCCTGCGTCCGACCTACGACTGGTTCTATACCTACTACCGGGACCGTGCACTCTGTCTCGGCCTCGGCATGACCCCCACCGAACAGTTCCTCTCGGCGGTCGGGGCGGCCGACGACCCGAACTCCGGCGGGCGCCAGATGCCGTCGCACTGGGGTCACAAGGACCTCAACATCGTCAGTGCCTCCAGCCCCACCGGCACCCAGTTCCTTCAGGCCGTCGGGTGTGCGGAAGCGTGGCTCCGCCTGAGCCAGATGCCGGAGGCAACCCGTCCCGACGTGACCTTCCACGGCGACGAGGTCGTGCTGGTCACGACCGGTGACGGCACCACCAGTGAGGGCGAGTTCTGGGAGGCGCTCAGCAGCGCCACCAACCTGAAACTCCCGGTGATCTTCCTGGTGGAAGACAACGGCTACGCCATCTCGGTGCCGGTCGAGGTCAACACGCCCGGTGGATCCATTTCGAAGCTGGTGACCGGTTTCCCCGGCCTGTACATCCAGGAAGTGGATGGCTGCGACCCGATTGCCTCGTACGACACCATGATGCGTGCGGTGGAGTACTGCCGCGCGCACAAGGGCCCCGCGCTGGTTCACGCGCACGTGATCCGGCCCTATTCCCACTCGCTGTCGGACGATGAGGTCCAGTACCGCAGCTCGGCCGAACGTGACGCCGATGCGGCGCGCGACCCGCTGGTGACCTACCCGCGCTGGCTGCTGGAGCAGGGGGTCGCGACGGAAGCAGAGCTTGCGCTGATCCGGCAGCAGGTGGAGGAGGAAGTGCAGGTTTCCGCCGAGGTGGCGCTGGCCTCGCCGCAACCGCGCACCGACACCATCTACAACTATGTGTATTCGCCCGATGTGGACCCCACGTCGGAGCAATTCGATACCGAGGACGATCCGCGCTTCACCGGCGAGCCGACCACCATGGTGGACCTGCTCAACGGGTGCATGCGCGACGAGATGACGCGTGACGCACGCATCCTGCTCTTCGGCGAGGATGTGGCCGATGCCACACGCGATGACTGCCTGACGCAGGTGAAGGGGAAGGGCGGCGTCTTCAAGGTGACCTGGGGACTGCAGCGCCAGTTCGGCGGCAACCGGGTCTACAACTCCCCGCTCGCCGAGGCCAACATCGTGGGCCGGGCCATCGGTCTCGCGACCCGCGGGCTCAAGCCCGTCGTCGAGATCCAGTTCTTCGACTACATCTGGCCGGCGTTCATGCAGTTGCGCAACGAGCTGGCCCTGATGCGCTGGCGCTCGAACAACTGCTTCAGTTCACCCGTGGTGGTACGCGTCACCTATGGCGGCTACCTCAAGGGTGGAGCGGTTTACCACTCACAGACCGGCGCCTCCCTCTTCACGTCGATTCCAGGGTTGCGAGTCGTGTGTCCCTCGACCGCACTCGACGCCAACGGCCTCCTGCGCACCGCAATCCGCTGCGAGGATCCAGTCATCTTCCTCGAGCACAAGCACCTGTACCGCCAGACGTACAACAAGGCGCCCAACCCGGGCCCGAACTTCATGAGTCCCTTCGGCAAGGCGCGCATCGCCCGCGAGGGGACGGACCTGACCGTCATTACCTACGGCGCGGTGGTCCAGCGCGCGGTGCTGGCGGCGAAGGAAGTGGAGGAGCGTCACGGCGTCAGTGTCGAGGTCATCGACCTGCGCACGCTGGCTCCGGTCGACTGGGATGCCGTGTTCGCGTCGGTACGGAAGACGAGCCGGGTGCTCGTGGCGTACGAAGACTCGCTATCGTGGGGCTACGGGGCCGAAATCTCGGCGCGCATTGCCAGCGACTGCTTCCACTGGCTCGACGCACCGGTGGCGCGGATTGCCGCCACCGACACCTTCGTGGCGTATGCGCCGGAACTCGAGGACGTCATCCTGCCGCAGGTTGATTCCATCGGACGGGCGATGGAGGAAGTCCTGGGCGCCTGAGGGTTACCGCTCCATCGCCTCCTTGACCTCGCCTGCCGCGGCAATCGCGTTGTCCACGTTCCGCGACAGCGCGCGCGCCGCCTGCGTGGCCTGGGTGATGTCGCCCATCACCTCAGCCACGTTCGACGACTTGAGCTTCAGCAGGTCGAGCCGCAGGTTCTGCATGGCCAGCACGCACGAGTCGAGGTGACGCGCCACCTGCGCCTTGCGTGAATCCAGTTGGGCCACGGTGCTCTTCTGCCGTTCGAGCAGGGAGATGTGCCGGTCGCGCTCTTCGTCGGCTGGCTGCGCCTTGAGCGCGGCGATGCGCTCATCGATGCGCGTCGTGCCACCGGCGGCCATCTCCCCATCCATCATGTGCAGCGTCCGGCCGAGGTCGAGCGCTCGCTTGTAGAGCCCATCCACCGTCTCATTGATGTCCTTGAGCACGTCGCGCTCTGACGGCGGAAGCCGTTCCACCAGCTTGAAGATCGCCTCGCGATCGCCGTGTACCTGGCGGATCAGCGAAAACTGCTCCCCGAACTCGCGCTCGGATGGCGCCGAGACTGCCTTCGGGAGCAGGCCCTTGCCGGAATCACGGCTGGACTCGATCGAATCGGGTGCCGCCGGCCTCTTGAGCACGTCGCGCCAGCTGTACCCCGCCTGCCAGAGCTTGGAGTAGTTGCTCAGCAGGCCGATGCCCATTGCGGCGGCCGGAAACAAGAACCACGGCCTGGTCGGGCCCGTGGCCATGTTCATGAGGAACAGGCCGCCGTTGACGGCCAGCCACGTGGCGAACTGCGCCCTGACTTTCTGGACGATTTTGGGTTCGCCCGTGTCGGGGATGACCATCTCGCCGCTCTTCTCGTTTCGCTCCTGCCACGCCGGACGCCGGTCGTACCGCCGATCGGGTGAGCGCGACCCGCGCGCCGCCGGGAGGTTCATGCCGGGGATGGGATCGTTGGCCCCGGCGCCGATCGGGCTGCGCGGATTGTTGGTAAGCGGCCGGCGGGTCGAGGACGTCGAGGGTCGCTGGCTTGCGGTGCTGTTGCGGGCCTGTCCGGCGCGCCACGATGTCCCGGTGGGTCGGTACCCGGTGACGGTGCGGCTCTCCAGCGCGCGCCGCAGCGCATCGGCCGTCGGCCAGCGATTTTCGGGATCCTTCTCGAGGCAACGGGCCACGGCGAGCGCCAGGTCTTCGGGCACGTCGGGCCGGACGCGGCGGATG